>NZ_CP077800.1:0-301722 GCF_019112525.1 Modestobacter sp. L9-4 | reverse complement strand
AAGCCGAAGTTCAGCGTCGCGGCCAGGACGACGAAGAACCCGAAGACCACCTTCTCCAGGTTCACGCCGGACCCCCCGAGCCCGCGGGGTAGGTCTCCAGCGGCACCTCGCCGGCTGCCCAGGCGCGCAGCACCGGGTCGACGACCCGCCACGCCGCCTCGGTCTCCGCGCTGCTCACCGACGTGCGCGAACCGCCGGAGAGCACGTCGGCGAGCACCTGCCGGTAGGCGGTGCGCTCGCCCGGGGCGTGCACGTCGACGTCGCCGTCGGCCTGGACGGCGCCGTCGAGGGTGACCCACAGCTGGTCGTCGGCGACCCGCTCGGCCAGGGCCGGGTCGACCTGCGGGGCGGTGCCGCGGAAGGTGAGCAGCACGCCCTTGTGGTCGCGGGACAGCGCCTTGCCGGTGCGCACCAGGAAGCTGGTGCCGGCCCAGCGGGGGGTGTCGACGGTCAGCTGCAGCTCGACGAGGGTCTCGGTACCGCGGGCCGGGTCGACCTCGGGGTCGGCGGCGTAGTCGGGCACCTCGTCGCCGGAGGTCAGCGTGCCGGCGGCGTACCGGGCGCGGCGGGTGGCCGCGGGGTCGGTCACCCGGACCGCGCGCAGCGCCGCGAGCTTGGCGGCGTGCAGGTCGGCCTCGGAGTCGGTGGCCGGCTGCTCCATCACCAGCAGCGTCAGCGACTGCAGCAGGTGGTTCTGCAGGACGTCGCGGATGGCGCCGTTGCGGTCGTAGAAGCCCGACCGGCCCGCGAGCCCCAGGGTCTCCTCCCAGAGCACCTCGACCGAGGCGACGGTCTCCGCACCCCAGCCGGGCACCAGCGGGCTGCCGGGGGCGTGCAGGGCGAGCAGCGTCTGCACGCCCGGCATGCCGAGGAAGTGGTCGACCCGGTAGGCCGCCTCCTCCACGCCGCCGGTCACCTTCGTGAGCAGCGCGTCGAGTTCCCCGGCGCTGGCCAGGTCGGCACCGAACGGCTTCTCCACGGCGATGCGGCTGCCGGTGGGCAGCCCGGCCTCCCCGAGCGCGGTCAGCGCGGCGGGGAAGGCGGTCGGCGGCAGGCCCAGGTAGGCCGCCACCGGTCCCTCGCCGTCGAAGGCGGCCACGGCGGCGGCGGCGGTGGCCGGGTCGTCGAAGTCGACCCGCCGGTACCGCAGTCCGGCCACGAGGGTGTCCCGGACGCCGGCCGGGACGTCGGCGGCGTGCTCGGCGAGCCGGGTGGCGACGTGGGCGCGGAAGGTCTGGTCGTCCCAGTCCTGGGGAGCGGCGCCGACGACCTGCAGGCCCTCGGGCAGCGTGCCGGCCGCGGCGGACTCGGCCAGCGCAGGCAGCAGGTGCCGACCGGCCATGTCCCCGGTGGCGCCCAGCAGCAGGAAGCGGGTGATCACGGTCGCTCGTCCCGCCACGAGTGGGTGGGCTCGAAGCCGAGGACGCGACGCGCCTTGTCGATCGACAGCAGCGTCTCGTGCTCGCCGAGCTCGCGGTTGACGGGCACGCCCGGGAACTCCGCGGCGAGCAGCTCGGCGTTCGGCCGGGTGCTCACGGTGTCGGCGTTGGCCACGATGAAGACGTCGGCGCCGGACTCGGTGTGCTCCAGCCCGCGGCGCACGGCCTGGGCGCCGTCCCGGGCGTCGATGTAGCCCCACAGGTTCCAGCGGCGGGCCGCGGTGGACTCGTCGTAGCCGGGGAAGGCCGCGTAGTCCTCGGGGTACATGACGTTGCTGAACCGCAGCCCGGTCATCGACAGGTCGGGGTGCCAGCGGCAGAGCTGGCGGGCCATCTCCTCCTCCAGGGTCTTCACCAGCGAGTAGGTGGTGGTCGGCCGCGGGGTGTACTCCTCGTCGACGGGCACGTAGGGCGGGTCCTCGTCGAAGGGCAGGCCGAGCACGGTCTCGCTCGACGCCCAGACGATCTTGCGGATGCCGGCCCGCAGCGCGGCGGCGTAGACGTTGTACGACGTGGTGGCGTTGTTGGTGAAGACCGCCGAGTTCGGCATCAGCCCGGGCGCGGGGACGGCGGCCAGGTGCACCAGCGCGTCGACCGGGGCGTGCTCGTCGAAGCCGGCGAGGGCCTCGAACGCCTGCCCGGCGTCGGTGAGGTCGACGATCGAGGACTCCACGTCGGTGCGCGCGCTCGGCACCCGGTCCAGGGCCAGCACGTCCCAGCCGGACTCGAGCAGGTGCGTGACCACCGCCCTGCCCAGCTTCCCGCTGCTGCCGGTCACTGCAACCCGTGCCATGTGCTCTCCTCGCGTCGGTGGTGCCCGGGCCACTCTTCCCGACCACGACCCCGCGCACACACCGGCCCGCCCGCCGGGGCCCCGCAGCCGGGGCCCCGGGAGGCTCAGGGCACGAGGATCGCCCGGCCGCGCACCCGGCCGGCGTCGAGGTCGTCGATCGCGGACTGGAAGTCGTCCAGGGCGTACCGGGCGGTGTGCAGCCGCACCTTCTGCTGGGCGGCCAGGGCCATCAGCTCGACCAGGTCGTTGTAGCTGCCGACCAGGTTGCCGATGATGTTGATCTCCGCCGAGATCAGGTCGATGGTCGGCACGTCGACGTTCTCGCCGTAGCCGACCACCAGGTAGTCACCGGCCCGCCGCGTCATGGCCAGCCCTTCCTTCGTGGACCCGCCCTCGCCGACGAAGTCGATGACCACCTCCGCGCCGTGGCCACCGGTCAGCTCCCGCACCTGCTCGGCGTGCGTGCCGTCGGCGACGACCGCGTGGTCCGCGCCGATCTCCAGCGCCAGCTTGACCGCGTCGGGGTTGCGGTCGATGACGATGAGCTCGGCGGGGGAGATGGCGTGCATGACCTGGATGCCGATGTGTCCCAGGCCGCCGGCGCCGATCACCACGCACCGGTCACCGGCCCGCAGCCGGGCGGCCGCCTTGGCCGCCGCGTGGTACGCGGTCAGGCCGGCGTCGGCGAGCGCGGCGACGTCCGCGGGCTCCAGCGAGTCGTCGATCTTCACGCAGCTGCGGGCGGAGGTGAGCAGGAACTCGGCGTAGCCGCCGTCGGTGTCGATGCCGGGGAACTGGGAGTTCTCGCAGTGCACGTCGTCGCCGGCGCGGCAGGCGCGGCACAGCCCGCAGGTGAGCAGCGGGTGCAGGATCACCTTGTCGCCGGGCGCCACGTTGGTCACCGCGGAGCCCACGGCGTCGACCCAGCCGGCGTTCTCGTGCCCGATCGTGTACGGCAGCGCGACCTGCGACTTCTCCGCCCACTGGCCCTCCAGCACGTGCAGGTCGGTGCGGCAGACGCCGGCCCCGCCGATCCGGACGACGACGTCGTGCGGGCCGGTGGGCTCGGGCTTCGGGACGTCGTCCATCCGCAGGGGCTGGTGGTAGCCGGTGACGCGGACGGCTCTCATGACAGGACCTCCAGGGGCAGGAGCGGGCGGGAGTCGATCGAGGGGCGCGGGGTCTGGTCGGCCTCGGCGCCGGGGTACCGCGTGGTGAGCAGGCCGCGGCAGAAGTGCGCGTTGCCGTCGACGGAGATGCGCACCGAGCGGGCCCGGCGCAGCGTCGCGGTCACCGCCCCGGCCGGTGGGCGGGTGCCGTCGGGGGCCAGCAGCACGGGCGAGGTCGGGTCGACCGGCAGCCCGAGGGCTGCCCGCCGGTCCAGCAACGCGTCCGTCACCGGGCCGGCGGGCAGGTCTCGGAGCAGCAGGGCACCGACCGCGTCCTCGGCGCGGGCCGGGTCGGCCCGCAGCCAGGCGGTGAGCGCCCGCTCCATCGCCGCGGTGTGCGCCTTCCGCCGGAAGGTCGCCCGCAGCTCGTCGAGGGAGTCCTCGGCCTCGTGGCCGAACGTGCCGCGGTAGCCGGCGTCTGCGGCGAGCCCGGCGTTGATCAGGTCGGAGTCGTGGTGGTCGTCGAGCTCCACCACGACCCGGCCGGCGCCGGGCAGGGCGCGGAGGGCGTCCTGGGCGTCGGAGACCATCAGCCAGGCGAAGTTCGGCGCGCAGAACGACGTGGGCAGTCGCAGGTGCACCTCCACCACACTGCCGTCGACGGTGACCGAGCGGACGAAGCCGACGTCGGTGATCGGCTCGTCGAGCTCGGGGTCCACGACGGTCGACAGCGCGGCCCGGACGTCGTCCTCGGTCAGCGTCAGGGTCGCCGTCATCAGGCCATCGCCAGGTCGGCGCTGCCCGGCTCGCGGGGCCCCGTCGCGGTCTCGTCGGCGTCGGGCAGCTGCAGCTCCGGCGGCACCGGGATGCCGTAGAGCTTCGCCGCGTTGAGCCCGAGCACCTTCTTCTTCACCGCGGTGGTGAGCGGGCCGTACTCGGTCATGTCCGCAGGGATCTGGAAGTCCACGAACCGCTCGACCAGCCAGGTCGGCGTCCAGAGCGCGTAGTCGCTGGAGAAGAGGATGCGGTCCTCGCCGAGCCAGTAGACGAGCTCGCCCATGATCTGGGCGAAGTAGCGCGGCCGGGTGTGGATGAACGGGATGGCCACGGCCAGCCCGGCGTGCACGTTGGGCTCCTGGGTGGCGATCCAGCAGAAGTCCTCCAGCCGCGGCAGCCCGCAGTGCTCGACGATGAACTGCAGGTCGGTGAAGTCGGTGGCCACGTGGTCGACGTCGGCCACGTCGAAGGCGTCGCGGTCCAGCGGGCGGATCGTCGGGCCCTTGTGCACGTGGATGTTGGTGATGCCCAGCTCCCGGCACAGCTCGAAGTACCGGTAGGCCATCGGGTCGTTGAGCTTCCAGCCGCGGGAGTCCCCGTGCCAGTCGGCGGTGTAGAGCTTCACGCCCTTGAGGCCGAATCGCTCGGCGTCCTCGCGGAGCTGGTCCAGCCCGCGCTCGCCGTCCCGCGGGTCGAACCAGTGGTTGTAGGTGAGCTTGTCCGGGTGGGCCTGGGTGAGCGCGAACGCCTCCTCGGTCTGGCCGAAGCCGCGGGCGTAGAACTCGCCCAGCCGGGCGGGCTGGAAGACGGCGTGGTCGACGACCCCGTTGCCGAACACGTCGCGCATCAGCCGCTCGCCGCCCTGGTAGAGGTACTCCTCGTAGGGCCAGACCTCCGACTCCGGGCTGAGGTTGCGGTGGTAGTCGTAGAAGCAGTCGATGAACTGCTTGCCGTGCACGTTCAGCTGGTTCTCCGGACGCGCGTCCCACAGCGCGATGTGCGCGTCCACGATGAAGTAGTCCTCGCCGTCCTTGCTGTACACGCCGTCCTCCTCGACCGGTGCCGGCTCGTCGAGTGCGAGCTGGGTCACACTGGACGTTAGGACGGCGACCGACGTCCGCCAGGTGTCCCGGTGTCTCACTTTGAGACACCGGGACCGGCGGCGAGGGCCGCCGGCCGGGCCAGGATGGGACCGACGGCGGGCCGGGTCCGCCGCGACGCAACGGCGCGTCCGGAGGTGGTCACAGGTGACGGAGCTGCCGCTGGTCCGCGCGGCGACGGGGGAGCCGGTGCGCTCCGACGCCCGTCCCCGGGTCCGCGCCTCGTGGGCGCGCAGCCGGCGCTACGGCGTCTCCCCGGAGGAGGTCGAGCCGGTCTTCACCGGCGCGCTGCCGACCGACTCGCTGTTCTACGAGTGCGGCGCCGAGGTGCTCGGCCGGCTGCACGGGACGCTGGCGAACGAGCCGCTGGGCCTGATGATCACCGATGCCGAGGGGCTGGTGCTGGCCCGCTGGTCCGACGACGCGGACATCAACCGCTCGCTGGACCGGGTGCACCTGGCGCCGGGCTTCTACTTCGGCGAGCGCACCGCCGGCACCAGCGGCCTGGGGCTGGCGCTGGCCGACCGGGTGCCGTCGCTGGTGCGCGCCGACGAGCACTTCGTCGCCCCGCTGCGCCGCTACACCTGCGCGGCGGTGCCGGTGCTGGACCCGCGGTCCGGCGACCTGGTCGGCAGCATCAACATGACCACCTGGTCCGACGCCTCCTCCGACCTGCTGCTCGCCCTGGCCCAGTCCGCCGCCGGCAACACCAGCGCACTGATGCACGTGCGGGCCGGGGGACACCCGGAGCGGCCGGCGCCGCGCGGCGAGGTCTTCCACGTCTTCGCCGACCGGCTCGCCGCCGCCGGCTCCGACCCCTGCCCCTCCCGCGCCTGGCGGGACGCCGTGGCCGCGGCCCGGGACGCGGTCGCCGCCGGGCGGCTGCTGGCCGTGGTGGGGGAGCCCGGCGCGGGCAAGTCCGCGGTGGCCACCCTCGCCCGGCACGGCGGACGGCGGCGCGAGCGGGTGCTGGTCGCCCGGCCGCCCCAGGCCGCCGACGTCGAGGCGTGGCTGGCGCTGTGGGCTCCCGAGCTCACCGCCCCGGACACCTGCGTGGTGGTCTCCGGCGCCGACAGCCTGCCCGCCTGGGCCGCCGACGAGCTGGCCGCCGTCCTGGGTCGGACGTCGTCGGCGCCGCTGCGGCCGATGGTGCTCACCGCGCCGACGGTCGACGCCGTCCCGGCCTCGCTCGCCGGCCTGGTGGGCGCGGTGGTCGAGGTGCCGCCGCTGCGCCACCGGGGTGAGGACGTCGAGCCGCTGGCCCGGTCCTTCGCCCGCGAGCGCCGGCACCGCGACGTCGAGTTCACCCCGCGGGCGCTGCGCGCGCTGACCGCGCACTCGTGGCCGGCGAACGTGCGGGAGCTGCGCGCCGCCGTCCGGGAGGCCGCCGCCCGCACCGACGTGGTCGACCTGCAGCACCTGCCGCCCTCGGTGCTCAGCTCCGGCACCCGCCCGCTGGGCCGGCTGGAGCAGCTGGAGCGCGACGAGATCCTGCGCTGCCTGACCCGGCCGGGCGCCACCGCCGTGCAGGCGGCCGCCGAGCTGGGGCTGTCCCGGGCCACCCTTTACCGCAAGATCACCCAGTACGGCCTGCGGGTGCCCGGCCGGGACTGACCCGGCCCAGCGACGCCGGTGGGACGACGCGGGTGAGGGCCTGACGGCTGGGGCGGGTCCTAGGCTGCAGCCGTGGTCGGCGCGGAGGGACCCCGGTCGAGGCGGTCGAGGCCCGGGCACCCCCACCGGGCGGTCGCGCCGGCGGCGGGCGTCCTGGTCGCCCTCGCAGGGTGCACCCCGCACGCCCCCGCGCCGCAGGGGGAGGTGCTGGACCTGCTGCAACAGGACTGGCAGCACGTGCCGGGGGTGACCGCCGACGGCGCGGGCCTGCGGGTCACCGCCACCGCGCTGAGCATCCTCGGTCCCGGCGGGACACGTCAGCCGGCCCCGCCGCTCGACCTGGACGGCACCCACCTGGTGGTGGCGGGCGAGTTCACCCTCAGTGCGCGCTTCACCGACGTCACCGGGGACGCGACCTGGGCCGTGTACGACAGCCCGCCGGTGGTCGCCGACGAGTTCCGCATCGAACCGGCCGGTCTTCGGCTCACCCTCGACGGCGACGACCTCGAGGTCAGCGTCTTCGACGGCGCAGGCGAGCAGGACGTGACCGACCCCCGCCCGGTGTACGAGGAGCACGTGCGGGTCCCGGACCCGGACGCCGTCCTCTCGGTGCGCCGGTCCGGGGACGCACTCGAGATCGCCAGTGGCGGGGACACCCTGTCCTCGGCGCCGCTCGGCGGGGTGTTCGACTCGGGCGAGCTGTGGCTGGGGCTCTCCAGCGACGACGGCTCCTTCACGGTCGGCTCCCTCACCGCCACCGCTGCGGAGGGTGACTCGCTGGGCACCGCCGGCCCCGCGGTCGCGCAGGCCGAGCCCTCGGCGGAGGGACTGCAGGCGCTCGCCGCCCGCACCCGCCCCGACCTCAGGATCGGTGCAGCGGTGGCGCTGGGTCCGCTCGCCTCGGACGCGACGTACGCCCAGGAGCTCATCGGTGACTTCGGGGCCATCACCCCGGAGAACGCGATGAAGGCCCAGGCCCTCTCGCCCCGGCGCGGCGTCTACACCTTCGAGGAGGCCGACGCACTGCTCGCCGTGGCGGAGAGCAGGGGCATGGCGGTGCACGGGCACACCATCGCCTTCTCGGAGGCGATGCCCCGGTGGATGCAGGAGCTGCCCACCGGCACCGCGGCGGAGCGCCAGGACAGCGCCGACGCCCTGCGCGACTACCTCACCACCGTGGTGAGGCACTTCAGGGGGCGGCTCGCCTCGCTCGACGTCGTCAACGAGCCGTTCGACCTCGACCAGGGCACCAGCCTCCAGGAGAACACCTGGTACCGGGTCTTCGGGCCCGACTACCCGGCGGTCGTCTCGCGGGCCGTCCACGACGCCGACCCCGACGTCGAGCAGTTCGTCAACGAGAACGGCGCCGACGTGCCGGGTCCCCGCCAGGACGCCCTGCTCGACCTGGTCCGTCGCACCAACGCGCTGGGCGGTCACCTCGACGGCGTCGGCCTCCAGGCCCACGTCTACGACCTCTCGACCGACGCCGTCTCCGCCGAGGACCTCACCGACACCCTCGACACCTTCGGGGCGGCCGGGCTCGACGTCCGCATCTCCGAGAACGACGTCACCGACGGCCGGGGGACCGACGCCCAGGCCGAGCAGTACGCCACCGTGCTGAGCACCTGCCTGAGCTCGCCCACCTGCGTGGCCTACACCACCTGGGGCCTGGACGACCGCTACGACTGGTTCGTCGACGACGACGGCGGCCTGCAGCAGGGCCACGACCTCCTGTTCGACGACGGGCACCCGACGCCGGCCCACGACGCGATGAGGCGGGCCCTGGGCGGCTGACCGCAGGAGCTGCTCAGCCGAGCAGCTGCTCCAGGTCCAGCACACCGCCCGCGGCCTCGAACTCCTCCCGGGCCGCGGCGAGCACGGCCGGGTCGGCGAGGGCGTCCAGGGCGGTGAGCGCCAGACCCACCGCGCCGTCGAGCACCGCGGCGTCCCCGGCCGGGGAGGCGGCCGCGGTGGCGAAACCGGTGGTGTGCATCGACGTCTCCGGCCCGGCGATGGCGATCATCGGGTGGATCGAGGGCACCCGGACGCTCACGTTGCCCAGGTCGGTCGACCCGGCCAGCGACGCCGGGGTGACGCCCGGGGGCAGCGCGGTGCGCCCGCGGCGCGCCTGGTGCGCCGTCCACCGCGCGGCCAGCTCGAGGTTGGCCCGGATCGGCAGGTAGGCCGGCAGCTGGTCCCACTGCAGCTCGTACCCGCAGCCGGTCATGGCCGCGGCGGCGACCGCGATCGCCTCGACCCGGCGGCAGAGGTCGGCCAGCGTCTCCGGGGTCGCCGAGCGCACGTAGTACAGCGCCTCGGCGCGCTCCGGGACGACGTTGGGCCGCTGGCCGCCGTCGGTGATCACCCCGTGCACCCGGTCGGTGTCGGGGATGTGCTGGCGCAGCATCGCGATGCCGTTGTAGCCGGCGACCACGGCGTCCAGGGCGTTGCGGCCCATGAACGGCTGGGCCGAGGCGTGCGCGGCGATGCCGGTGTAGGTGGCGCGCAGCTGGCGGCGGCCGAGGAAGGGCTGCACCGCGGCGTCGTAGGAGAACGGGTGCAGCATCACCACCGCGTCGATGCCGTCGAAGGCGCCGTCGCGCGCCATCAGCTCCTTGCCGCCGCCGCCCTCCTCGGCCGGGGTGCCCAGCAGCACCGCCGTCCCGGCGACCTCGCCGGTGGCCAGCGCCGCGGCCAGGCCGAAGAACGCACCGACCGCGGACGAGCAGATGACGTTGTGCCCGCAGCCGTGCCCGATGCCCGGCAGCGCGTCGTACTCCGCCAGCACGGCGACCGTCGGGCCCTCACCGGAGCCGACGGTGGCCCGCAGCGCGGTGTCCAGCCCGTGCACGCCCACCTTCGCGGTGATGCCGTGCCGGGCCAGCAGGTCGGCGACCGCGCGCACCGAGCGGTGCTCGGCGTAGCCCTCCTCGGGGTGGGCGTGCAGGTCGTGGCTGAGCGCCAGCAGCTCGTCGCGGGCGGCCTCGATCGCCTGCTCCGCGATGGTCAGCAGCTCCTCGGGCGCCCCGGCGTGGGCCGAGGACAGCGGCTCGGCGGTCGCGGCGGCCCGGTCGGTGGCCGAGCGCAGCTGGTCGAGGAAGTGCGCGTCCGCGGCGGCCGGGATGCGGGTGTCCGTCATGGGACGTGTCTACCGGGACCGTCCGGGCCGCGCAGCACACTGGTGGCCGTGACCGGTGCCAAGCCCGTGCCCGACGTGGTCGGCCCCGACCTCGACGTGCTCTTCTGCGGGATCAACCCCTCGCTGCGCTCGGCCGAGACCGGCCACCACTTCGCCCGGCCGGGCAACCGCTTCTGGCCCGCGCTGCACCTGGCCGGGCTCACCCCGCGCCGGCTCGCCCCCGACGAGGACGCCGAGCTGGTCACCTTCGGCCTCGGCGTCACCAACCTCGTCGACCGCCCCACCCGGACGGCGGCCGAGCTCAGCCGCGAGGAGCTCCGGGACGGCGGTGACGCGCTGGCCGCGCTGGTCGCCCGGTACCGCCCGCGGGTGCTCGCCGTCCTCGGGGTGACCGCCTGGCGCTGGGCGTTCGAGCGGCCGAAGGCGGTGCTCGGACGGCAGCCGGAGCGGATCGGCGGCGTCGACACCTGGGTGGCGCCCAACCCCAGCGGGCTCAACGCCCACCACCAGCTGCCCGACCTGGCCCGGCTCTACGCCCAGCTGCGGACCGACCGTGCGTGACCTGTCCGACAGCGGTTCACCCGTCCGCGCGAGCGTGGGAGCCGCCGGCGTCGGGGAGGATGAGGGGGTGGACTCACCCGTGCCGGCGGAGACCGCCGGTGCGGTCGCCCCTGCCGGGCGGTCCCGCGGCTGGCGCCGGGCGGTGCGGCCGGTGGTCACCCTCGTCCTGCTCGCCGCGCTGGTCACCGCGGGCATCGTCAACCACGACCGGGTCGCCGGCTGGGTCTCCGAGCTGGTCGGCGTGCGGTGGCAGTGGGTGCTGGCCAGTGCCGTCGTCCAGATCGCGTCGTTCCAGTGCGTGGCGCTGCTGCACCGGCTGCTGCTGCGCGCCGGGGGCGGGCACGGTGACCTGCGGGCGCTGACCGGCACCACCTACGCCGCCAACGGCATCTCCCTCGGACTCCCCGTCGCCGGCGCCGCGGCCAGTGCCGCGTACACCTACCGGCGCTGGCACGACCTGGGCAACAGCACCGCGCTGGTCGGCTGGGTGCTGGCCATGTCGGGGATCTCCTCGACGGTGACCCTGGCCGCCGTCATCGCCCTCGGCCTGGCGGTGACCGGCTCCACGGCGGGGGCGCTGGGTGCCTTCGCGGCCTCCGCCGCCGGCGCCCTGCCCGTCCTGGCCGTGGTGCTGGCCATCCGGCACGACGCGACCCGGGAGGTCGTGGGCCGGGTGCTCGGCCGCGGCGCGAAGCTGCTGGGCCGCTGGGTCCCCGCGCTGCGCCGCAAGGACGTCGCCGCGAAGATCGTCGACCTGCTCGCCTCGCTCGGGTCCTACCGGCTCAGCACCCGCGGCGGTGTCGGCGCGGCCCTGTTCTCGCTGGGCAACTGGGTGCTCGACGCCGGCAGCCTCGCGCTGGCCGTGGTCGCCGTGGGTGCGCCGGTGCCGTGGCAGGGGCTGCTGCTGGCCTGGGCGGCCGGCGCGCTGGCCACCTCCGTGCGGCTGACCCCCGGCGGCATCGGCGTGGTGGAGGCGACGCTGGCCTCGGCGCTCGTGGCCGCCGGCATGCCGGCCAGCCAGGCGGTGCCCGCGGTGGTGGTCTACCGGCTGGTGAGCCTCTGGCTGCCGGCCGCGATCGGCGCGCTGTGCCTGGTCATCAGCCCGCGTCCGGTGCCCGCCGCCGAGCACCAGCCGCACTGAACCGGACGGGTCAGCCGGCCACGACGTAGACGCTCACGTGCCGGACGCTGCTCGCGGTGAACGGTTCCCTCGTCCAGCCGCCCCACCGGTGCAGGAGGGTGAGCCCGGCGATCCTGGCCATGAGGTCCAGTTCACCGGTGCCGGCCAGGCGGCACTCGATGGGGCTGAACCGGATGCCGTCGCCGGAGACCTCGACGTGGTTCTCCCGGAACAGCTGGGTCACCGGGTCGTAGCTGCAGACGTCGAGCGTGACCCGTCCGGGGTCGACCTGCTCCGGCCGGACGTAGCTCGCCGCGTGCGTCCACGCCGTCGGGACCGCCGTCTCGACCACGAACACCCCGCCGTCCGCCAGGTGGGCCCGGGCGTTCTCGAAGC
Organism: Modestobacter sp. L9-4; assembly: GCF_019112525.1. Lineage (NCBI taxonomy): Bacteria > Bacillati > Actinomycetota > Actinomycetes > Geodermatophilales > Geodermatophilaceae > Modestobacter > Modestobacter sp. L9-4. The sequence goes on along the minus strand of NZ_CP077800.1, from coordinate 289,674 downwards.
ACTGCACCTGCCCGTCCTGGGTCACGATGTTGAAGATCGTGTTGAAGACCAGGTAGACGACCCCGTACCTGTCCGGCAGCCGGGTGGTCGCCATGTCGCCGAGGGTGACCGAGATCGCGTCCGAGCCTGGCTTGGCCCGCAACTGCTCCGCCATCGCCGGCGACAGCTCGATCCCGTCGACCCGGGACGTCCGCTGGGCAAGCGGCAGCGCGATGCGGCCGGTGCCGACGGCGAACTCCAGCGCGGGACGTCCGGCGCACAGCTCGGCGAGCAGCGCGACCGTCTCCGCCTCGTCGCCCAGCCGGTGCTCGTCGTCGTAGCGGGCCGCGATGTCGGGTCCGAAGCTGGCGGCGGGGTCGAAGGCGGTCATGCCGCGCAGCCTCCCCGGATGGCGGCGCCGGCCACAACCGGGTTCCGACTCCTGCACCGGCCGGACCGTGCGGTCAGTGGGCGCCCTCGACGAGTTCCCAGACCAGCTCGCCGCCGTCGACGGTCCGCGTCGTGCGGCCGAGCAGCGGGATCGCCCGCGTGGTGCGGTTCGGGACGACGTGCCCGCCGCCCTCGACGGTGTAGAGCGTCACCGGCGCCGCGCCTCCGTACCGCGTCACGCTGACCGTCGTCCGCGCGGTGCGCCCCGGGAGCTCGGAGGTCACCGGCTCGTCGTCCGCGCCGTTGCGCCGGGCGAGGCGGCGGGCGGACTCCGGCGCGGGCAGCACGGTGCCGCGGGGGCGGAAGCCGAACAGGCTCACCGTGCCACCGGCGAACGGCACGATCGGGTCCTTCGTCCCCTGGACGACGGTGATCGGCACCCGGTCGCCCCGGTCCTCGACCACCAGGTCGTCCGGGGTGGGCAGCGCGGCGCCGAAGAGGACGACGCCGCGCAGCCGGCCGCTGGTCTGGAACAGCAGCCGCAGCGCCATCTGACCGCCGTTGGAGTACCCGGCGACGACCGCGCGCCGGTCGGCCAGCCCGTACCGGTCGGCGACCTGGTCCAGGACGGCGGTGAGGAAGCCGACGTCGTCGACGCCCTCGGCCCGGGCCCGGCCGGGGATGCTGCGCCGGGCGTCGTTCCACAGCCCGCCGTGGGCGTCGGGGTAGACGACGACCGCACCGTGGTCGGCGGCGAGCGCGTCGAACGTGCCGCCGCTGGACCGGCGCAGCTTCGCGCCGTCCTGGTTGGAGCCGTGCAGCGCGAGCACGAGGACGGCGTCCGGAGCTGGGTCCGCCGGCCGGACGACGCGGTGGGTGCGGCGCCGCCCGTCGAGGTCCAGGTGCTGCTCGTCGACGGTCACGGTCACAACGGGTGAAGTCTTCACGCATCCATCGTGAGCGTGAATGGTTCACGTTGTCCAGCTCTAGACTCGCGGCATGTCCGACGTCCCGCTCGACGACGGGGCCATCGCCAGCCGGGTCGTGGCCGCGGTCTTCGAGCTGGCTGCGCAGCTGCGCGCCGCCGTGACCCAGGGGCTGCAGGACCTCGACCTCACCGACCCGCTGGCCGACGCGCTGTGGGCGCTGGACCCGGACGCGGCGCCGGTGTCCCGCCGGGTGGTGGCCGAGCGGCTGCACTGCGACCCGTCGAACGTGACCTTCCTGGCCGACCGGCTCGCCGAGCGCGGCCTGGTGACCCGGGTCGAGGACCCGGCCGACCGGCGGGTGCGGGCCCTGGCGCTCACCGACGCCGGCCGCGAGGCACGCGAACGGGTGCACGCGATCCTGCGGGACGGCCTGCGCGCCGCCGGCCTCGACGAGGCGGGGCAGCGGGCGTTGCTGGCGCTCCTCGGCCCGGGTGGGCGCGCCGCGGACTGACCGCGGCGAGGCCGCTCGTCCGGGACGGCGGGATCAGCCGGCCGGCGGGGTGTCCAGGCCGACGACCGCGCGGCTGCTCCGGAGGAACGAGCCGGCGACGGTGGGGGAGTGGTCGAGGTAGCCCGCGACCATGGCGCCGTCGCGGAGCAGGAGCAGGTCGTCGGCCACGGCCGCGGGGTCCGCCGGGGTCAACGGGGCGACCAGGCGCGCGAACGTCTCGCGGTACCAGTGGCGGTGGGCGTCGACGACCCGGCGGACCGGGCTGTCGGCGTCGGGGTACTCGGCGGCGGCGTTGATGAACGCACACCCCCGGAAGCCCGGGCTGCAGGCCATCCCACCGAGCAGCTCGGAGATCGACCGCAGTGCGGCGTCGACGTCGCCGGCGCCCGCGTCGACGGCCGCCCCGATGCCCGCGCGCTCGCGGGCAGCGGTGCGCTCCAGGTAGCCGACGACCAGGTCGTCCTTGCTCTTGAAGTGCCGGTAGAAGGTGACCTTCGTCGTGGCGGCGCGGTCGATGACCTTGTCCACGCTCACGGCGCGCAGCCCCTGTGCGTAGAACAGCTCGCTCGCCGCCTCGAGCAGACGGTCGCGGACGGGGCTGGTCACGGTCCCGAGCATAGGTGTCCCTCTCTCCTCACCCTTGTGGTCCCGCTGTCGGGGCAGTACGTTGCCGACAGGTAGAGTGACTAGTCAGTCTACCTGTCCGACCACTCGTCCACTCCGAAGAGAGACCGCCATGACCACCGCCACCGGCTCAGCCGCCACCGGCACACCCGCCCCGCTCGCCCCCGTCCTGCAGACCGTCTACACCGCCCGCGGCGTCTTCGCGGTCGTCTGGGCCGTACTGCTCCTGGTGACCGCCTCGACCCTCGACTCGATCACCCCGGTCCGCGCCGTCACCGTCGTCCTGCTGGTGCTGTACCCGCTGGTCGACCTGGCCGCAGCCCTCGTCGACCTGCGCTCCGGCCGGGCCTCCCGCCCTGCGGCGCTGTACGTCAACGCGGCGCTGAGCCTGCTGGCCGCCGTCGGCCTGGCGTTCGCCGTCGGGTCCGACCTGGCCGCCGTCCTGCGGGTGTGGGGTGCCTGGGCGGTCACCGCCGGGATCGTGCAGCTCGTCGTCGCCGTGCGGCGCCGTGGTCTCGGCGGCCAGTGGGCCCAGGTCCTCAGCGGCGGCATCTCCGTCCTCGCCGGTGGCTCGTTCCTCGCCCAGGCCGGCTCGGACTCCGCGTCGCTGGGCTCCCTCGCCGGCTACGCGACCCTGGGCGGCCTCTTCTTCCTCGTCTCCGCCGTCCGTCTGCACCGCAGCGCGCAGGTCGTCCGATGACCGCCACCAGCGTCGACGTCATCGTGATCGGGGCCGGTCCGGTGGGGGAGAACGTGGCGGACCGAGCCGTGCAGGGCGGGCTCAGCGTGACGATCGTCGAGCGCGAACTGGTCGGTGGCGAGTGCTCCTACTGGGCGTGCATGCCCACCAAGGCGCTCCTGCGGGACGTCGCTGCACTGCGCGCCGCCCGGCAGGTGCCCGGCGCCGCCGCCGCGGTCACCGGCGAGCTGGACGTGGCCGCCGTGCTGGCCCGCAGGGACCGCTTCGCCGCGCACTGGCACGACGACGGCCAGGTCGACTGGCTCGACTCCGCCGGGATCGACCTGGTCCGCGGGCACGGGCGCCTCACCGGGCCCCGCACGGTCGCGGTCACCGCCCCGGACGGCGCGGTCCACACCCTGACCGCCCGGCACGCGGTGGTGATCACCACCGGCAGCACCGCGGCCGTGCCGCCGATCCCGGGGTTGTCCGAGGCGCGGGCGTGGACCAGCCGCGAGGCCGTCGCTGCCAGCGACGTCCCGGAGCGGCTGGCGGTCATCGGGGGTGGGGTCGTCGGGAGTGAGATGGCCACCGTCTACAGCGCCCTCGGTGCGGCTGTCACCCTCATCGCCCGGGACGGGGTGCTGCCGAACGTGGAACCGTTCGCCGCCGACCACGTCGTGGCGTCCCTGCGTGCCGCGGGTGTCGACGTCCGGGTCGGCGCAGAGCCGACCCGGGTCAGCCGCGACGGTGAGGGCCCCGTGGTCATCACGCTGGCCGACGGCGGCACCGTCGTCGCCGACGAGTTGCTCGTCGCGACCGGACGCCGGCCCAACACCGCCGACCTCGGCCTGGACTCGGTCGGCCTGACGCCCGGGGACTGGCTCGCCGTCGACGAGGGCCTGCGGGTCGTCGGCGGTGACGCCGGGACCGGGACGTGGCTGTACGCGGCCGGCGACGTGAACCGGCGCGCGCTGCTCACCCACCAGGGCAAGTACCAGGCCCGTGCCCTGGGTGACGCCATCGCCGCCCGGGCCGCCGGCCTGCCCGTCGACCTCACCCCGTGGGGCCGTCACGCCGTCACCGCCGACGAGCGGGCCGTGCCGCAGGTGGTCTTCACCGACCCCGAGGTCGCCGCCGTCGGCCTCACCGTCCGGGCGGCCCGGGAGGCCGGGCGTCAGGTGCGCACGGTCGAGTACGACCTCGGTGCCGTGGCCGGCGCGGCGCTGCACGCCGACGGGTACGCAGGGCGGGCGAGTCTGCTCATCGACGAGCAGGCGGGCACCGTCGTCGGGTTCACCGCCGTCGGCCCGGACGTCACGGAGCTCGTCCACGCCGCCACCATCGCCATCGCCGGAGAGGTGCCCCTCGAGCGACTCTGGCACGCCGTGCCCGCCTACCCGACGGTCAGCGAGGTCTGGCTCCGCCTGCTGGAGACCGCGGGCAGGCCGCAGCCGGGCCCCGCGCGGCAGCCCACCACCACACTCGTCGACGCCTAGGAGTCCCCGTGCCCACCAAGATCACCCTCGTCATCGGCAACCCCACCGACGTCCCCGCGTTCGAGGCGGCCTGGCCGGCCCTGCTGGACGCCGCGCGGCAGCTCGCGCGGGTGCGGCGGGTCGAGTCGGCCCGGGTCTGGCCGAAGGAGGACGGCACCCCGACGCCTGCCCACCGGACGCTCGACCTGTACTTCGACGACTACGGCGACGCCTCCGCGGCGACGGCCACCGCTGAGGCCGGCGCGCTGTTCGGCGGGCTCGCCGCCACCGGCACCTCGGTCACCGGACTGTTCTCGGACGTCGAGCAGGACTGAAGGGACCGACGCCCGGGACCCGGCCACGGTGGGGTCCCGGGCGTCGGTCGTCCTTCGGTCGACTCCGCCGTCCACTGGTCGGCCGCGTGGCGCGCTGTACGTCGCAGCTGGTCACGAGGCGGTGTCGGTGGTGCTGCCAGCGGGCCCGCCGGAGCCTGCGACCGCTACCTTGCCGCCGTGGACCAGGGGCGAGCTGCGGCGGCTGCGATGGGGCTCGCGGGACTGGCGATCGCGGCCGTCGTCATCGGCCCGTCCGTCGAGTGGCCGTGGACCTCGCCACGTGGCGACGGTGACCTCCCGTCCTGCGGCTCGGTCGACCTGGGGCCCGGGACCGGTGCCTCGCAGGTGCCCGCCGACCGTGCCGCCTGTCTGTTCGACGCAGCGGCCGAGCGGCTGGGAGCCGAGCTCGAGGTCGTCGGCTACACGACCGAGGGGGACCCCGTCCCCGTCTACTACCGGCACCACCCCGGCGTCAGCGGCCTCGAGGTGATGGCGGACCAGACCGCCGACTCGTACGGCTCAGGTGGCTGGATCGTGTCGCTGTGCCCCGAGGCCACGAGTCCGCACACGCTCGGGGTCTGCACCCCCCGCGACAGCTGACGGTCGCTGCCCCCAGGGCGTCCGTTCCGCCCGGAGACGCATCGAGGGTGGACGCCCGGTGCGGACGTCCACCCTCGACGGTGGTCTCACGAACTGCCTGCGCGTCCCGGGACGCGCAGGCTCAGGTCAGACGGTGGTCTGCGCCTCGCGGCGGGGGAGCACCCAGTCCGGCCGCACGAAGTGGCACGTGTAGCCGAAGGGGATCTTCTGCAGGTAGTCCTGGTGTTCGGGCTCGGCCTCCCAGAACGCGCCGGCCGGCTCGACCTCGGTGACGACCTTGCCCGGCCAGATGCCCGAGGCGTCGACGTCGGCGATGGTGTCGAGGGCGACGCGCTGCTGCTCCTCGCTCGTGAAGTAGATCGCCGAGCGGTAGCTGCGACCGAGGTCGTTGCCCTGGCGGTCCTTGGTCGACGGGTCGTGGATCTGGAAGAAGAACTCCAGGACCTCGCGGTAGGAGATCACGGCGGGGTCGAAGACGACCTCCACGGCCTCGGCGTGGTCGCCGTGGTTGCGGTAGGTCGCGTTGGGGGTGTCGCCGCCGGAGTAGCCGACGCGGGTGGTCAGCACCCCCGGGCGCTTGCGCAGCAGCTCCTGGGCACCCCAGAAGCAACCGCCGGCGAGGATCGCGGTCTCAGTGGTCACGTGTGCCTCCTTCTCGTCCAGCACGTCCAATGAACACGGTGACCGACGCCGTGCTTCCCACGGTCAGGCCGTGGGGGTGCCGCCGAGTGCGGTCTCCACGGCGGCCCGCACCGCTGCGTCGTCGAGGCCATCGGCGCGGGCGGCCGCGACGAGCCGGTTCGCCGCGGCCTGGAGCTGCAGCGTCGCGGCGTCGCCGGGCACGCCGGTGACCAGGGTGCCGGCCCGGCCCTGGCCCGCCACCAGCCCGTCGGTCTCCAGCTCGGTGTAGGCGCGGGCGACGGTGCCGGCGGCCACCCCCAGCTCGGTGGCCAGCGCCCGCACGCTCGGCAGCCGGTCGCCGTGCACCAGCGTCCCGCGGTGCACCAGCGCCGCCACCTGGGCCCGGATCTGCTCGTACGGCGGCGTCGTGCTGCCCGGGTCGATCCCGACGTCCAGCGCCCGTGGGCCCGTCATGCCGAGACGGGTGCCCGCGTGGCGCCGTCGGCGGTGGAGCCGGCGGCGATGGCGTGGACGACGGCCCCGGTGACCGTCTCGTGCTCCAGCAGCTGGCGGGTCAGGGCCTCCAGCGCCGGCCGGTGGCTGCGCAGCAGCTCGACGGCGGTGGTCTCCGCCTCGCGCACCAGCCGGGCGACCTCGGTGTCGATGACCCGCTGGGTCTCCTCGCTGTAGGCGCGGGACGTGACCTGCTCACCGCCCAGGTACTGCGGGGAGTCGCTGGAGTAGCCGACCGGGCCGAGCGCGGGGGACAGGCCGAACTCCCGCACCATCCGGGTGGCCAGGCCGGTCGCGCTGGCCAGGTCGTTGGAGGCGCCGGTCGAGCCCTCGCCGAACACGACCAGCTCGGCGCCCCGCCCGCCCAGGCGCACCGCCAGGCTGGCCAGCATCTGCTCCTCGGAGTACAGGTGCCGCTCCTCCTCGGGCATCTGCTCGGTCACCCCGAGCGCCATGCCGCTGGGCAGGATGGTCACCCGGTCGACGGGGTCGGCGGCGGGGGACAGCGCGGCGACCAGGGCGTGCCCGGACTCGTGGACGGCGACGTTGCGCTTCTCGGACTCGAGCAGGAAGTTGGCCCCCTGCCGCTGGCCCAGGATGATCCGGTCGCGGGCCTGGGAGAGATCGGCGGCGGTGAGCTGGGTGCGGTCGTCGCGCACGGCGACGATCGCCGCCTCGTTCATCAGGTTCGCCAGGTCGGCACCGGAGAAGCCCGGGGTGGCCCGCGCGGCGGTGTCGAGGTCGACGTCGGCGGCCAGGTGCTTGCCCGCGGCGTGCACGGCCAGGATCGCCCGGCGCTCGGGCTGGGTGGGCAGCGGCACGGTCACCTGCCGGTCGAACCGGCCCGGGCGCAGGAGTGCGGCGTCCAGCGTCTCGGGCCGGTTGGTCGCGGCCATCACCACGATGCCGGTGGCCGGGTCGAAGCCGTCCATCTCGGCCAGCAGCTGGTTGAGCGTCTGCTCGCGCTCGTCGTTGCTGGCCATGCCCGAGCCGCGGCGCTGGCCGATCGCGTCGATCTCGTCGATGAAGATGATCGCGGGCGCCCGCTTGCGGGCCTCGGCGAACAGGTCGCGCACCCGGGCAGCACCCACGCCGACGAACATCTCCACGAAGCCCGAGCCGGTCATGGAGAAGAACGGCACCTCGGCCTCCCCGGCCACCGCACGGGCCAGCAACGTCTTGCCGGTGCCGGGCGGGCCGGCCATCAGCACCCCGCGCGGGGCGACCGCACCGGCCGCGGCGTACTTCTCCGCGTGCCGCAGGAAGTCCACGACCTCGGTCACGTCGCGCTTGACGCCCTCGTAGCCGGCGACGTCGGCGAACGTGGTGTCCGGTCGGACGGCGTCGATGACCTTCGCCTTCGACCGGCCCACGCCCGGGATGCCACCCAGGCCGCCGGCCATGCCCTTGCGGGCGGCGCGGCCGATGTAGAGGAAGAAGCCGAGGAACAGCAGGAAGGGCAGCAGCGCCAGCAGCGTGCCCAGCCACGACCCGGTCGCCCCGGTCGCCTGGAAGTGCGGGACGACGGAGGGGTCGCGCACCTGGGACAGGAAGGTGTCGTCGACGCCCTGCAGCCCGGTCGGGTAGTGCGAGACGAAGTCCTCGCCGCCGTCGAAGGAGGACGCGTACGTGCCGGTGATCGTGCCGTCGGCGGTCAGCCGCAGGGTGTCGACCTGCTTGGCGGCCACCTGCTGGGCCAGGTCGCCGTAGTCGACCTGGGCCGGTCCGCGGCCCATGCCGGGCAGGAACAGCAGCACGAGCGTGATCAGCACACCGACCGGCACCAGCCAGCGGCGCCAGCCCGGCGGCGGCGGCGGGGCCGGCGCGGCGGGACGGTCCTTGGGGAGCCCGGAGCGGGCGTTGACGGTCACGCGTGCGTCCCGCGTCGGGGTCGCGCGGTGCGCGGGGCGGTGGAGCGTGGGGTCATCGTGGTCCTTCGGTCGCGGATCGTCGTCCGCGCCCCAGTATCTCCACGTCGCCTGGACGTCAGCTGTACGCCGGAGGTCGCCCTCGCGGGAGGCCCACGGACGTCGGGGCCGGGTGCGCGGGCCGGGTGCGTGGGAGCATGGCGGCGTGGCGCACCCCTCTGCCTCTGCGAGCGCGCTGCTGCGTCACGTGCGCACCGGCCGGGCCCGCAGCCGGGCGGAGCTGGTGGCCCTCACCGGCGCCTCGCGCAACACCGTCACCGCCCGGGTCGACCAGCTCATCGCGGCGAACCTGCTGGCCGAGGGCGGGCGCGGGGGCAGCACCGGCGGCCGCCCGCCGACGCTGCTGGAGTTCAACGGCGGGGCCGGCTGCGTGCTGGCCGTCGACCTGGGCGTCACCAGCGTCGACGTCGCGGTGACCGACCTGTCGGCGCAGGTGCTGGCCACCGTGGGCCACCCGATCGACATCGCCGACGGGCCGGAGGCGGTGCTGGCCGAGGTCGACCGGCTCGCCCAGCAGGTGCTCACCGAGGCCAGGCTCACCCCGGCCGACGTGTGCGCGGTGGGCATCGGCGTGCCCGGGCCGGTGGAGTTCTCCACCGGCCGCCCGGTGCACCCGCCGATCATGCCCGGCTGGCACGACTTCCCGATCCCCACCGCCTTCGCCCGCTACGACTGCCCGGTCTACGCCGACAACGACGTCAACGTCATGGCGCTGGGCGAGATGGGCATCGCCGGCTCCGACGAGGACGTGCTGGTCGTCAAGGTCGGCACCGGCATCGGCTGCGGGATCATCGTCGACGGCCAGGTCTACCGCGGGGCCCAGGGCAGTGCCGGCGACATCGGGCACATCTCGGTGCCGCCCCCGAACGGGCACCCGGTCGTCTGCCGCTGCGGCAACGAGAACTGCCTGGAGGCCATCGCCGGCGGCGGGGCGCTGCTGCGCGCGGCCGTCGCCGCCGGGCTGCCGGTGACCACCACCCGTGAGCTGCTGGAGCTGGCGCGGCACGGTGACGGCCCGACGCTGGAGCTGGTGCGCGACGCCGGCCGCACCATCGGCACGGTGCTGGCCGCGCTGGTCAACTTCTTCAACCCGCACCGGATCGTGATGACCGGTGGTGTCGCCCAGGCCGGTGCCCCGCTGCTGGCCGGCATCCGCGAGGCCGTCTACGGACGGTCGCTGCCGCTGGCGGCCCGGGCGCTGGAGATCACCGTGAGCGACGCCCCGGCGCTGTCCGGCCGGCTGGGTGCCGCGCTGATGGCCATCGAGGGCTACCTCGACGAGGACGCCGTGAGCTCCTCCCGCGCCGACGACCCGGGCCGGCGCACCGCCCGCTGACGCCGGCACCCACCGACGTCCTGCTCCGCCTGCCGCCCGCCGGGGCGACGGGCGGCCCCGTCGCGCCCGCATCACGATCCGGCAACGCTGCACGACGTCCTTGACCCGGATGTGAGCTGGGACATATGGTCCGCCCTGACGCACTTCTGTTCAACGATGAGCAAAAGTCAGGAGCTGGCCCAGTGGACCCGACAGCACCACTGCTGACGATGCACGGCATCGTCAAGCAGTTCCCGGGCGTCCGCGCCCTCGACGGCGTGGACCTCGACGTCCGCCCCGGTGAGGTGCACTGCCTGCTCGGCCAGAACGGCGCCGGCAAGTCGACGCTGATCAAGGTCCTGGCCGGCGCGCACCAGCCCGACCAGGGCCAGATCACCTGGGACGGCGCCCCGGTCACCCTCGGCGACCCCCAGGCGGCCATGTCGCTGGGCATCGCGACCATCTACCAGGAGCTGGACCTGGTCGCCGGGCTCACCGTCGCCGACAACGTCTTCCTCGGCCGCGAGCGCTCCCACCTGGGGATCACCCGCCCGGCCGAGGCCAACCGCGCCGCCGCCGCGCTGCTCACCCGGCTCGGGCACCCCGAGATCCGGCCCACCGACGAGGTCGGGTCGCTGTCGGCCGCGTCGCAGCAGATGGTCAGCATGGCCCGCGCGCTGTCCCAGGACGCCCGGCTGATCGTCATGGACGAGCCCTCCGCGGTCCTGGACAGCGAGGAGGTCGACCACCTCTTCGCCGTCATCCGCGACCTCACCGCCAGCGGCGTCGCCGTCGTCTACATCTCCCACCGGCTGGAGGAGATCCGTGAGGTCGGTGACCGGATCACCGTGCTCAAGGACGGCCGCACCGTCGCCACCGGGCTGCCGGCGGCCGGCACCTCCACCCGCGAGGTGATCACGCTGATGACCGGCCGCTCGATCGAGTACGTCTTCCCGCCCCGCCGCGAGCTGCCCGACCCGACGGTCGCCCCGCTGCTGGAGGTCGAGCACCTCGGGCTGGCCGGCAGCTTCGACGGGGTGTCCTTCACCGTCCGGCCCGGGGAGGTCCTCGGCCTGGCCGGGCTCGTCGGCTCGGGCCGCTCGGAGATCCTGGAGACCGTCTACGGCGCCCGCCGCGCGACCGCCGGCACCGTCCAGGTGGGCGGTCGCCGGCTGCGGCCCGGTGACGTGGCGGCCGCCGTCGGCGCCGGGATGGGACTGGCGCCGGAGGAGCGCAAGAGCCAGGGGCTCCTGCTCGGCGAGCCGATCTACCGCAACATCACGCTCTCCTCGCTGCGGCGCTTCGCCCGCGGCGGCTTCCTCTCCGGTGGGGCGGAGAAGCAGGCGGCGCGGGACCAGGCCGAGTCCCTGGACCTGCGCCCGGTCGACGTCGAGCGCGAGGTGCGCGTGCTGTCCGGGGGCAACCAGCAGAAGGTCGTGCTCGCCCGCTGGCTGCTGCGCGACTGCCGGGTGCTGCTGCTGGACGAGCCGACCCGGGGCGTCGACGTGGGCGCCCGGTCGGAGATCTACGCGCTCATCCGGGCGCTCGCCGACCGAGGGGTCGCCGTCGTCATGGTCTCCAGCGAGATCCCCGAGGTGCTGGGGCTGGCCGACCACGTGCTGGTGGTGGCCGACGGCGCGGTCGTGGCCAGCGCCCCGGCCGACGCGCTCGACGAGCACCGGGTGCTCGACCTCGTGATGCAAGGAGCAGGGCAGCACAGGACGGAGCCCACGGCGGGCGCCGCACGAGAAGGGGACGCGGCATGAGCGGAACGACGACGACCAAGGCCCCGGCCGGGGCGACCGCGGGCGGGACGGCGGCCCGCCCGGGCTCCGGCGGCGGTGCCGGCCACCGGCTGATGGCCGGCTCGGTCGGGCGCAACATGGGGCTGGTCATCGCCCTGGTCCTGCTGTGCATCGCCGGCATCGTGACCGCCGGCGACCGGTTCGCCGACATCGACAACGTGCTGACGATCCTCCGGCTGGCCTCGGTCATCGGGGTCGTCAGCATCGGGATGACCTTCGTGATCATCGGCGGCGGCATCGACCTCTCCGTCGGCGCGCTGGTGGCGCTGTCCTCGGTGTGGGCGAGCACTCTGGCCACCCAGCAGATGGCCGCCGACACCCACTGGATCGTGATGGTGGGCAGCGCGCTGCTGGTGGGCACCATCGCCGGGCTGGTCAACGGCGTCGTGATCGCCTACGGCAAGCTCGCCGCCTTCATCGCGACCCTGGCCATGCTCGCCGCGGCCCGCGGCCTGGCCGAGATCATCTCCGACCGGCGCACCCAGATCGTCCAGGACCAGAGCTTCATCCGGTTCTTCTCCGGCGACGTGCTCGGGGTGCCCACGCTGGTGATCGTCTTCGCGCTGGTCGCCGTCGCCGGGTGGGTGCTGCTCAACCGCACCACCTTCGGCCGGCGCACGTTCGCCGTCGGGGGCAACGCCGAGGCCGCGCGGCTGGCCGGCATCCGCGTGCAGCGGCACACGGTGCTCCTGTACGCGCTCTCCGGCTTCTGCTGCGGCATCGCCGCGGTGCTGATCATGGCCCGCACCACGACCGGCAGCGCCACGCACGGCAACCTCTACGAGCTGGACGCCATCGCCGCGGTCGTCATCGGCGGCACGCTGCTCATCGGTGGCCGCGGCACCATCGTCGGCACCGTGCTCGGCGTCATCATCTTCACCACGCTGGGCAACGTCTTCACGCTCAACAACCTGTCCAGCTCGGCCCAGGCCGTGGCCCGCGGCGTGATCATCGTGGCCGCCGTCCTGCTGCAGCAGCGGCTGGCGACGGGCGGGTTCCGGCTGCGTCCGCCGCGGTCGACGACGCCGGCCGGTGGTGCGGCCGCCCCCGGTGGCCCGGCCGGCGCGGTGTCCGGCGGGTCGGGGACCGCAGGCGGCCCGGCCGGTGACCGCCCCGGCGGCCCCGTCGCCACCCCCTGATCCGGTCCGCGCCCGCCCGGGCGCGGACCCGCACGACCCCCCGCCGGCCGTCGCCGGGCCGGGTGGAGCACCCGTCCGTCCCCCGCCGGCACCTGGACTGCCCAGGTCGGCTCGATCCGAGGAGAGAACGATGTCTGCAACGCGGCAGCGCCCGTTCCGGCGCCTGTTGACCACCACCGTCTGCCTGGCCGGCGCGACCGCGCTCGTGACCGGGTGCACCAGCAACACCCCCGACGCCCCGGCCGCGGCCAGCGGCGCGGCCGCCGGTGGCGCGGTCAGCGCCAACGACGACGCCGGCGACAAGGTGACCATCGGCTTCTCCGCCCCGGCGGCCGACCACGGCTGGATGTCCGGCATCACCAACGCCGCCCGGGCGGCGGCGGAGAAGTACCCCGACGTCGACCTGCAGGTCGCCGAGGGCACCAACGACGTCAGCACGCAGATCAGCCAGGTCGAGACGTTCATCAACGACAAGGTCGACGCGATCGTGCTGCTGCCCTTCGACGGTGCGGCGCTCACCCCGGTCGCGCTGAAGGCGATGGAGGCCGGCATCCCGGTCATCAACGTCGACCGCGAGTTCGACAGCCCCTTCGCCGCCCGCGCCACCGTGCTGGGCGACAACTACGGCATGGGCGTCTCGGCCGGCACCTACGTGTGCTCCCAGCTGGGCGGCAAGCCCGACTCGGTGGTCGCCGAGATCGCCGGCATCGACTCGCTGCCGCTGACCCAGGACCGCAGCAAGGGCTTCGCCGACGCGCTGGCCGACTGCGGGCTGAAGGTCAACAACCGCGTCGCCGCGGAGTTCACCGTGGAGTCCGGTGAGGAGGCGGCCTCGAACCTGCTGCAGGCCGCCCCGAAGATCGACGCCATCTGGAACCACGACGACGACCAGGGCGTCGGCGTCCTGGCCGCGATCAACAACGCCGGCCGCAACGAGTTCTTCATGGTCGGCGGCGCCGGCTCGGCCAACGCCATGCGCAGCATCAAGGCCGGGGACTCGGTGCTGAAGGCCACGGTCATCTACCCCTCGACCCAGGCCGCCGACGGTGTGCGGCTGGCCCGTCTCCTGGGCCAGGGCAAGTCGCTGTCTGACCTGTCCGAGGTCGAGATCCCGAAGCAGATCGTGCTCAACGCCCCGGTCGTCACCGCGGACAACGTCGACCAGTACCTCGGCTCGGCCTTCGAGTCCTGATCGGCCGGCCGGGCACCGCGGGGGGCATCCCGCGGTGCCCGGCCCCTCTCCCTGGAGCCACCTGATGACCTCAGCTTCCCGGCCGCCGCTGCGCGTCGGCATGATCGGCTACGCCTTCATGGGCGTGGCCCACTCCCAGGCGTGGCGCACCGCGCCCCGCTTCTTCGACCTCCCGCTGCGGCCCGAGCTCACCGTCCTGGGCGGCCGGGACGCCGCCGGTGTCGCCTCGGCCGCCGACCGGCTGGGCTGGGCCGACACCGAGACCGACTGGCGCCGGGTCGTGGAGCGCGACGACGTCGACCTGGTCGACATCTGCACCCCCGGCGACAGCCACGCCGAGATCGCCATCGCCGCCCTGCGGGCCGGCAAGCACGTGCTGTGCGAGAAGCCGCTGGCCAACTCCGTCGCCGAGGCCGAGGCGATGACCGCGGCCGCCACGGAGGCCGCGGCGTCCGGGGTGCTGGCCATGGTCGGGTTCACCTACCGGCGGGTGCCGGCGATCGCCCTGGCCCGCCGGCTCGTCGCCGAGGGCCGGATCGGGACGGTGCGGCACGTGCGCGCGCAGTACCTGCAGGACTGGATCGCCGACCCCGCCGCCCCGATGTCGTGGCGGCTGGAGAAGGAGCGGGCCGGCTCCGGCGCGCTCGGCGACATCGGCGCGCACATCGTCGACCTCACCCAGTTCATCACCGGCGAGGCGCTCACCGGCGTCAGCGCCGTCCTGGAGACCTTCGTCCGCAAGCGGCCGCTGCCGGCCAGCACTGGCGCGCTAGGGGGCGTCGGTGGCGAGGGCATGGGCGAGGTCACCGTCGACGACGCCGCGGTCTTCCTCGGACGCTTCTCCGGCGGTGCGCTGGCGACCTTCGAGGCCACGCGGTTCGCCCTGGGCCGCAAGAACGCGATCCGGATCGAGGTCAACGGCTCGGCCGGCAGCCTGGCGTTCGACTTCGAGGACATGAACGTCCTGCACTTCTTCGACGGCGCCGAGCCGGCGGAGACCGCGGGCTTCCGCCGGATCGTGGTCACCGAGCCCGAGCACCCCTACGTCGCCGCGTGGTGGCCCGCCGGGCACGGGCTGGGCTACGAGCACGGCTTCACCCACCAGGTCGTGGACCTGGTGACCGCACTCGCGGCCGGGGAGCAGCCGACGCCGTCGTTCGCCGACGGCCTGGACGTGCAGCGCGTGCTGGACGCCGTCGAGCGCAGCGCCGCCGACCGCTCCACCTGGACCGCCATCACGAGGGAGAACTGATGCCACGCCCCGTCACCCTGTTCACCGGCCAGTGGGCCGACCTGCCCTTCGAGGAGGTGTGCCGGCTCGCCTCGGGCTGGGGCTACGACGGCCTGGAGATCGCCTGCTGGGGCGACCACCTCGACGTCGTCCGCGCCGCCGAGGACGACGCCTACGCCAAGGGCCGGCTCGACCTGCTCGAGCAGCACGGCCTGCAGGTGTTCGCCATCTCCAACCACCTCAACGGCCAGGCGGTCTGCGACGACCCGATCGACGAGCGGCACCGCGGCATGGTGCACCCCCGGGTGTGGGGCGACGGCGACCCCGAGGGCGTGCGGCAGCGCGCGGCGGAGGAGATGAAGGCGACCGCGCGGGCGGCGCGGGCACTCGGCGTCGACGTCGTCGTCGGCTTCACCGGGTCGGCGATCTGGAAGACGGTGGCGATGTTCCCGCCGGTCCCGGACTCGATGATCGAGGCCGGCTACGCCGACTTCGCCGACCGCTGGAACCCCGTCCTGGACGTGTTCGACGAGGTGGGCGTGAAGTTCGCCCATGAGGTGCACCCCAGCGAGATCGCCTACGACTACTGGACGACGGTGCGCACGCTGGAGGCCATCGGGCACCGGGAGGCGTTCGGGCTCAACTGGGACCCGTCGCACTTCGTCTGGCAGGACCTGGACCCGGTCGGGTTCCTCTGGGACTTCAGGGACCGGATCTACCACGTCGACTGCAAGGACGCGAAGCGCCAGGTCGGCAACGGGCGCAACGGCCGGATGGGCTCGCACCTGCCCTGGGCCGACCCGCGGCGCGGCTGGGACTTCGTCTCCACCGGCCACGGCGACGTCCCGTGGGAGGCGTGCTTCCGGATGCTGAACACCATCGGCTACGCCGGGCCGATCTCGGTGGAGTGGGAGGACGCCGGGATGGACCGGCTGGTCGGGGCGCCCGAGGCGCTGGAGTTCGTGCGCCGGCTGGCCTTCGACCCGCCGTCGGCGTCCTTCGACTCGGCGTTCGCCAGCGGCAACTAGCCGGGGAGCAGGCCGGCCCGGGCCTTGGCGGTCAGCGCGGTACGGACAGCGTCGTCCACCGTGGCCGCGAAGCCCGGGTCGGCCGCGTCCTCGGCCAGCACGGCGTCGATCATCTGCTGCGCCGGGTCGGTCCGGTTGACCAGCACCAGCGTGCCGCCGGCGGCCAGGAACCGCACCGCCCGCTGCCCGGGGGAGACGTCCTGCACGGCCTCGGCGGTGGCCAGGTCGTCGGAGATGACGACGCCGTCGAAGCCGAGCTGCTCCCGGAGCAGGCCGGTGACCACGGCTCGGGAGAACGCCGCGGGAGCCGAGCCGTCGAGCCGGGTGTAGACCGCGGTCGACATCATCACGAACGGCTGCTCGGCGGCGCCGGCGAGCTCGCCGAACAGCCGCACCTGCGGGTCGTCGGCGGTGGTCACGTCGTCCACGACCCGCGCGGTGGTGTCGGTGTTGGCGGTGACCCGGCCCAGGCCCGGGAAGTGCTTGAGCGTGCCGGTCACCCCGTGCGCGTCCAGCCCGCGCAGCACCGGCCCGACCGCCGCCCGCACCTGCTCGGCGGTGCTGCCGTACTGCCGGTCGAAGTGCCCGATCGGGGCGTTGCCCTCCTCGGTCCCGGCCGGCACGACGTCGGCGACCGGCGCCAGGTCCAGGTCGACCCCGGCGGAGGCCAGCGAGGACCCGAGGCCGTCGGCCAGGTCGGCCAGCGCCGCGGGGGCGAGCCGCCCCTGCTCCGCCGCCGGCGGCAGCGCCGGGAACCCCGGGCCGGACAGGGTCTGCACCTGGCCGCCCTCCTGGTCGGCGGCCACCCACGGCCGCGGGCCGGACGTGACCGCCGCCCAGCTCCCGGTCGCCTCGGCCAGCGCCGCGGCGCCGGCCGAGCTGCGGCCGCGGAGGAAGACCCCACCCACCCCGGTGTCCCGCACCAGCGCCTCGGCCTGGTCCGGGTCGTCAGCCGGGACACCGACGACGAACAGCTGGGCCACCTGCGCGCGGCGGTCCAGCCCGGCGACCGCCTGCGCCACCGGGTCCACCGGCGTGGTGGTGGCGGTCCGGGACGGTGCCGGGGTGGGCGTGGACGACGGTGCAGGACCGGGTGCGGCGCTGGTCGGGCCGGGCGCAGGCTGCGCGACCGGGGCGGAGCCGCAGCCCGCCAGCAGCGCCGCCGTCAGCACGACCAGCGGGAGCAGACGGCGGGCCACGGCGTCACTGTGCCCGACCGGGGGTCAGGCAAGCAGCTGCGGCACCACGCGGTCGGCGCGGTAGCGGTCGAACAGCCGCAGGAACGCGTCCGAGGTGCGCACGTAGCCGGTGAACCCGGCCAGCCGGCTCTTGGACATGTCGGCCAGCACCTCGATGTCGCGGCCCAGGTCGGAGTCGGTGTGCCACCAGGACGCGACCCGCGACAGGTCCGGCTCGACCAGGCCGTGCTCGGCCACGACCTGCGCCCACACCGGCTCGGCGCCGGCCATCTGCTGCTCCAGCGGCTGCGGCGTCTGCGTGGGGCCCTCGGGCTCGACGCCCAGCGCGGCGGCCAGTCGGGGCCACATCGTGCGCCACCGGAAGACGTCGCCGTTGACCACGTTGAACGCCTCGTCGGCACCGGCCGGGCTGGTGGCGGCCCAGACCATGTGGTCGGCGAGCAGCCCGGCGTCGGTCATGTCGACCAGGCCGTTCCACTGGGTCTGGGAGCCGGGGAAGACGAACGGCCGCCCGTCCGCCCGGCAGATGGCGGCCTGGGCGGCCAGGGTCAGCCCCATGTTCATCGCGTTGCCCACCGCGTGCCCGATCACGGTGTGCGAGCGGTGCACCGACCAGGTGAACCCACCGGCCGCGGCCGCCTCGAAGAGCGCGTCCTCCTGGTCGTAGTAGAAGTTCGGCACCGGCAGCCGCTCGGCGTCCTCGGTGAACGGGGTGTCGGGCATCTCGCCCTGCGCGTAGGCCTCGAAGGGGCCGAGGTAGTGCTTGAGCCCGGTGACCAGCGCGACGTGCCGCACGCTGCGGCCGGGGGCCAGCGCGGCCAGCAGGTCGGCGACCATCGCCCGGTTGACGACGATGTTCTCGGCCTCGGTGGCCTGCCGCGACCAGGCGGCGAAGAACACGTGGGTGGGCCGCAGGTCGCCCAGTGCCGCGGTCAGCGACTCCGGCGAGCGGAGGTCGGCCGACACGTGCTGCGCAGGCGAGCCGGGCACGGGGGAGCGGGACAGGCCCGAGACCTGCCAACCGCCGGCGGTCAGCCGGTCGACCAGCGCGGTGCCGGTGATGCCGCTGGCACCGACGACGAGCGCGTGCGCGTCGGGGGAGGGCGGGGGGACGGCGGTGGATGTGCTCACCCGAGGGGCAGCACACCCCCGCCGGCCGGTGTTCCCGTCAGCCGATCGTCTCCAGCTGCGGGTCGGTGGTCACCTGGGGCGTGCGGCGCAGCGCCAGCCAGGCCCGGAAGCCGACGACGCAGAAGGCGCCATAGACGACGTAGAGCAGCGCCGAGGGGTAGTAGCCGGCGCGCAGCAGCAGCGGGACGCCGACGACGTCGACGGCCACCCAGACCAGCCAGAACTCCACGTACCCACGGGCCATGCCGTAGGTGGCGAGCATGCTGCCGACGAAGATCCAGGCGTCGGCGAGCGGGCCGAAGCTGCCCAGCTGGCGCAGCACCAGCCAGGCCACCGCGATGCCGACGGCGGTGGCCGCCAGCAGCGTGAGCCGCTCCCGGCCGGTGGCCCAGCGCGGCTGAACGGCGGGGGCGTCGGAGCCCGCGGCGCGGTTGGCGTGCCACCGCCACCAGCCGTAGGCGCTCACCAGGAAGAACAGCACCTGGCGGCCGGCCTGGCCGTACAGGTCGGTGTCCTGCGGGGTGGCGAACACGCCGCCGAGGAAGACGGTGAACAGCAGCACGTTGGCCACCATGCCGACCGGCCAGGCCGCCGTCCGCCGGCCCATGCCGAGCACGGCGCTGGCCAGCCCGATGACGTTGCCGATGATCTCCCGCCACAGGATGTCGGCACCCAGGACGTGCACGTGTGCGTCGAGCAGCCAGCCCATCGTCAGTTCCTCCGCGGTCCTCGGCACGGCCGTGCCGGGACGGGGGCGCCGGTCGCGCCGCCCGTCCGGCCCGGTCAGCGCACGGAGGGCCGACGATCTTCCCGAGGGGGACTCAGGTCGCGTGACCGTCCTCGACGTCGGCGTCCAGGTCGGCCTCCGCGTCGGCCTCGGGGTCGTCGACCGCGTCGGGGTCGCGGTCGCTCAGCGGGGAACCGCCGAGCTCGGGGTCGTCCTCGTACGGGCGCGTCTCGGGGTCGGTCATGCCCCGCTCCCTGCCCGCGCCGGGCGCCGTCCACGCACGACCCGGGCAGCTAGCCGGCCCGGTACCGCCAGGCCCAGCCGTCGGGGGTGCGGGTGTACTGCACCCGCCGGCTGGGCGCCTCGGGGTGCGCGGCCCAGAAGGTGAGCTCCAGCGGCTGCACCCGGTAGCCGACCCACGAGTCGGCCTGGCCGGGCACCTGCTGGCCCGCCCACGCTTCCAGCCGCCGGGTGAGGTCGAGTGCGGCCAGGTCGTCGGTGTTGGCCCAGGCGAGTCGGCGCAGGTACTCCGACCGCGCGGCCCACGCCGCCGCCGACCGCTCCGGGGAGTCGGCGACGACGTCCCCGCGCACCACCAGCTGCCGGGTCCAGTCCGGCCACAGCACCGTCAGCGTGGCCCGCGGCGCCGCGGCCAGCTCGGCGACCTTGCGGCTGGACGCCGAGGTGTGGAACGCGAACCCGGTCTCGTCGAACGCTGACAGCAGCACGGTGCGGGCATCGGGGTAGCCGTCGGTGCCCAGCGTCGACAGGGTGACCCGCGGCCGGTCGGGGTCGGCGTCGTCGGGCAGCCAGCCGCGGGCCAGGTCGAGGGGGTCGGTGGGCGGACCGGCGTCGTCGTGCACGCCCCAGCCGGGGGCGGTCACCTGATGGCGCCCTTGGTGGGCCCGTCGTAGTCGGCGTTGAGCTTGCCGGGGTTGAGCAGGCCCTGCGGGTCGGTGGTCGCGGCGGTCTCCAGGGTGCGGCCGAGCTGGAAGTCGACGTTCCACTGGTGCGGGTTGTGCACGCCCACCCCGATGGCGTTGAGCGCGGCGATGCCGGCGTAGACCTGCTCGGGGCTGCGGTAGACCCCGGCGAGCATCCCGATCGGCACGGTGTGCCCGGCCTCGATGTGCAGCAGCCCGCCCTCGTAGACCGCGTGCACCTCGTCGATCCGCTCGACCAGCGCGTCGCCGCCGACCTCGACGTGGAAGTAGACGCCCGGGGCGCTCTTCTGCAGCCACTCGATGGGGTGGTTGTAGCTGAGCACGCTCAGCGCGAGCGGCACCTGGGCGCCCTCGCGGACGTCCTCCACCCGGCCGCCGGCGCCCTCGACCAGCGCCCGGACGGCGTCGACGGTGGCCGCGTCGGCGATCACCCGCAGGCTTGCCCGGCCCTCGGGCAGGGCCGGGTCCTCGGGCAGCGTGGCGGTGACCTCCGGGGTGTCGGCGGAGACCAGCCGGGGGAGCGGGGTCAGCCGGCCGATCTCGCGCAGCACCGACAGCGCACCGGTGAAGTCGGGGAAGCTCGCGTAGACCCCGCGCCAGTCCTGCAGGGGCTCCAGGCGCACCGTGGCCCGGGCGATGACCCCGGCGGTGCCGTAGTTGTGCACGAACCGCATGGCCTCCTCGCCCTCCACGTGCACCAGCTCCGGCGACCCGGTGGCGTGCACGACGTCCAGGGCGAGCACGAAGCCGGCGTCGTTGCTGCCGTGCGCGATCGTCCCGGTGCCGCCCGAGCCGCCGGAGAGGAAGCCGCCGATCGAGGACTGCGCGGTCGAGGGGTACATCCACAGCTGCTGGCCGGTCGCCCCGGCGGCGCGCTCCAGGGCCACCATCGGCGCCCCGGCCTCGGCGGTGACGAAGCCGTCGCCCACCTCAACGACGGCTCGCGCGCGGGACATGTCCAGCACCAGCCCGCCGGCCATCGGGATCGCCTGGCCGTAGTTGCCGGTGCCCTTGCCGCGCGGGGTGACCGGCACCCCGTGCCGGACGGCGGCCGCGACGACCTCGCCGATCTGCTCGGCGGTGGTCGGGTACGCGACCAGGTCGGCCAGCCCCAGGGGCAGCTGCTCGCTGATGATCGGGCTCATCCAGGCCCCGTCGACCGAGGCCCGCTCCCGGGCGCGCAGGTCCACCGAGACGTTGCGCTCACCCAGCAGGACGGCGAGCTCGGCGGCCAGTTCGGCGACGGCGGCGGCACTGGGCGGGGACACGGTGAGGGTCACGATGCGTTGGTAACCGCGGTCGGTTACGTCCGTGTGACCTCTCCGCGTCACTCGTTCGCAGCGCCGATCGGGAGTACAGGATCGGCCGGGTGAGCTTCTTCTCCGACGTCGAACGCGACCTCGTCGTCGCCGCCCGGACCCCGCTGGCCGACGGCGTGATCGCCCTGGACCTGGTCTCCCACAACGGCCGCGACCTGCCCGCCTGGACCCCCGGCGCACACGTCGACGTGCTGCTGGCGCCCGGGCTCGAGCGGCAGTACTCGCTGTGCGGCGACCTGCACGACCGCTCCCGCTGGCGGGTCGCCGTCCTGCGCGAGGACGGCGGCCGCGGCGGCTCGGTGCAGCTGCACGACTCCGTCGAGGTGGGCCAGCGGCTGCGGGTGCGCGGCCCGCGCAACCACTTCGCCTTCGCGGTCACCCCGGGCACCCGGTACGCCTTCCTCGCCGGCGGCATCGGCATGACCGCGCTGCGGGCCATGGTCGCCACCGCCGAGGAGTCGGGTGCGGACTGGACGCTGGACTACGCCGGCCGCTCCCGCGCCACCATGGCCTTCGTCGCCGAGCTGACCGCCGCCCACCCCGACCGGGTCACCGTGCACGCCGCCGACGAGGGCGGCCGGCTCGACGTCCGGTCCTTGCTCGCGCAGCCGCGCAGCGACACCGCCGTCTACGTCTGCGGCCCGACCCGGCTCATCGACGCCGTCGAGGAGACCCTGGCCGACTGGCCGCCCGCGGCGCTGCACGCCGAGCGGTTCGAGGCGCGCGAGTTCGGCGAGCCGGTGTGGGCGGACCCGTTCGAGGTGGAGCTGGCGCTGTCCGGGACGACGGTGACGGTCGAGCCGGGGCAGTCGGTGCTGGACGCGGTGGCCGCCGAGGGCGTCGTCGTCCTGTCCTCCTGCCGGGTGGGCACCTGCGGCACCTGCGAGACACCGGTGCTGGAGGGCCCGGTCGAGCACCGCGACTCGGTGCTCACCCCGGCGGAGCAGGCCGAGGACCTGGTCATGATGATCTGCGTCTCCCGCGCCGCCGGCCCGCGCCTGGTGCTCGACCTGTGAGCCTCCTGCTGCAGGGGGCGACCGACCTCGACGGCGCCCGGGTCGACGTCCGCATCACCGGGGGAGTCGTGGCAGCGGTCGCCGCGGTGCTCGCGCCGCAGCCGGACGACGAGGTGGTCGACCTCGCCGGGCACTGGCTGCTGCCCGCGCCCGCGGAGCCGCACGCGCACCTGGACAAGGCGCTCACCAGCCACCGGGTGCCCAACACCACCGGTGACCTGGCCGGGGCGATCACCGCGATCCGGGCCATCGCCGCCGACTTCACCCACGACGACCTGGTCGAGCGGGCCACCCGCGCCGTGTACGAGTACCTGGCCAACGGCACCACCGCGATCCGCACCCACGCCGACGTCGGCGCGCACGCCGGCACCCGGCACCTGCGCGCGCTGGTGCAGGTCCGCGACGCCCTCGCCGGCCTGGTCGACGTCCAGGTGGTCGCCCTGCTGTCGGCCCCGTGGACCGACCTGGAGGCGGCCACCACACCGCGGCTGCTGGCCGAGGCGATCGACGCCGGCGCGGACGTCGTCGGTGGGGTGCCGCACCTGTGGGGCGACCGGGACGCCGGGCTGGCCACCTCCTTCGACGCCGCGGCCGCCGCCGGCCTGCCGCTGGACCTGCACACCGACGAGACGCTGGACCCCACCGCGCACGGGCTGCGCGACCTCGCCCGCCGGGTGACCGCCACCGGCTTCGACCTCGGGGTGGCCGCCGGGCACTGCGTGAGCCTGGGCGTGCACCCGCTGGAGGTGGCCCGCTCGACCGCCGCGGAGGTGGCCCGGGCCGGCATCGGGGTCATCGCCCTGCCGCAGACCAACCTGTTCCTGCAGGGCCGGGACGCACGTGTCGCCCCGCCGCGCGGGCTGACCGCGGTGCGCACCCTGCTCGACGCCGGGGCCACCGTGGGCGGCGGCGGGGACAACCTGCGCGACCCCTTCAACCCGATGGGCCGGGCCGACGCCTGCGAGGCCGCCTCCCTGCTGGTCACCGCCGGGCACCTGTCGACCCGGGAGGCCTGGCACGCCGTCAGCGCCGGCGCCCGCGCGTGCATGGGGCTGCCCGTTCCGGCGGTCGCCGTGGGCGCGGTCGCGGAGTTCCTGGCGCTGGAGGCGGAGAGCCTGGACGCCGCGGTGGCCGGTGCCGCGACCGCCCGCGTCGTGGTCTCCCGCGGCCGGGTCGTCGCGCGCAGCTCGGTCACCCGGGCGGTGCTCACGGGCGCGTGACCCACTCGTGATGCCCCGTGCACGGCGTTCACCGACGGCACACGCAACGGAAACAGAAGACACCCAGGGTGGCACCTGACCGCAACCGATCCCACCCCTCGGAGCTGCCCGTGAGCGCACCCGCGCCCAGCGTCCCCGCGGCCGGCACCGGCACCCGCGTCCTGCACTTCCGGGACGTCGCCAAGGCCTTCCCCGACGGCACCGTCGCCCTCGAGGGCGTCGACCTCGACGTCCACCGCGGTGAGTTCGTCACCGTGGTCGGCCCCTCGGGCTGCGGCAAGAGCACGCTGCTGCGGATCGCGTCGGGGCTGTCGCCGGCGACCTCGGGCACCGCCCAGATGGACGCCGCGCGGATCGGCTACGTCTTCCAGGACGCCACCCTGCTGCCCTGGCGCTCGGTGTTGAAGAACGTGCAACTGCTCGCCGAGCTGCACGGGATGAGCAAGACGGCCACCAACCAGGCCTCGCGCGACGCGATCGAGCTGGTCGGGCTGGCCGGGCACGAGAAGAAGCTGCCGCGGGCGCTGTCCGGCGGCATGCGGATGCGCGCCTCGCTGGCCCGCTCGCTCACCCTCGACCCCGACCTCTTCCTCTTCGACGAGCCCTTCGGCGCACTCGACGAGATCACCCGCGAGCGCCTCAACGACGAGCTCATCCGGCTCTTCCACGCCAAGGGCTTCGGGGCGCTGTTCATCACCCACTCGGTCAGCGAGGCCGTCTACCTGTCCACCAAGGTGCTCGTGATGAGCGGGCGCCCCGGTCACGTCGTCGACACCTTCGAGGTGCCCTTCGGCGCCGACCGGACGCCGGAGCTGCGCTTCACCCCGGAGTTCGCGGCGCTGTCCGGCCAGGTCTCCCACGCCCTCCGGGCGGGCCACTCGTGAGCGCCCCGGCCCGCACCCGCACCCAGGAGGACGCCGTGACGACGACCGTGCAGGACGCCCCGCCGACCGACAGCACCCCGGCCGCCGGCACCGGCGGGACCGCGCCGCTGGTGCGCCGCCGGCGCGGCAGCCGGCTCGCCCGGTGGGCCGCACCGCTGGCGGTCCTGGTCGCGCTGCTCGGCCTCTGGTACGCCATCACCTACCTGGTGCTGGCGCCCAAGAAGCGCTTCCTGATGCCGCCTCCGCAGGACGTCGTCACCCAGGCCCTGCTCGACGGGCCCACCATGCAACGGATCGGCGAGGCGCTGGCCCAGACGGTGAAGGTGACCTTCACCGGGCTGGTGATCGCCATCGTCATCGGCATGGTGTGGGCGGTGCTGATGAGCCAGGCCAAGGTCGCCGAGCGCTCGCTGTTCCCCTATGCGGTCGCGCTGCAGTGCATCCCGATCCTGGCCCTGGTGCCCCTGATCGGCTTCTGGTTCGGCTTCGGGTTCCCGGCCCGGGTCATCGTCTGCGTGCTCATCGCGCTGTTCCCGATCGTGTCCAACACGCTGTTCGGGCTGCAGTCGGTCGACCGGGGCATGCACGAGCTGTTCGACCTGCACGGTGCGAGTCGTCTGACCCGGCTGGTGAAGCTGCAGCTGCCCGCCGCGATGCCGGCGATCTTCGCCGGCTTCCGGATCTCCGCCGGGCTCTCGGTGGTCGGCGCGATCGTCGGTGACGTCTTCTTCAAGCAGGGCACCGCCGGGCTCGGCATCGTGCTGGACAACTTCCGGTCCCGGCTCCAGGGCCCGCAGCTGTTCGCCGCCATCCTGGTCGCCGCCGCCCTCGGGTTCGCCGTCTTCGCCCTCTTCGGCTGGCTCGGGAAGCTCGCCGTCGGCCGCTGGTACGACCAGAGCCGCGACCCGGCCTGAACCGGGGCCTCCTCGCCGGCTCGCGGCGCTCCGTACCGGGAGCCCGCACCCCGACCCGCACCAGCCGACTGCCCGCAGGGCAGCCCGGCCGGTGCCGCACACCCCGGCGCCCCGAGCTCGCGGCGCCGTCCCACCCACCAAGGAGACCGAGTGCGCAGGATCCGCACCACGATCGGCCTCGCGGCCGTGAGCCTGTCCGTCCTCAGCCTGGCCGCCTGCGGGGGCAGCGACGACTCCGCCGCAGCCGCCGTCGCAGCTCCCACGGCAGCCGCGGGCGGCACCGACCTGGCGGCGGCCGGGTGTCCGGCCACGGTCGTCATCCAGACCGACTGGAACCCCGAGGCCGAGCACGGCGGCGTCTACCAGCTGCTCGGGCCGGACCCGACGATCGACGCCGGGTCGAAGTCGGTGAAGGGCAACCTGGTCGACTCCGACGGCAACAGCACCGGGGTGCAGGTGGAGGTCCGCTCGGGTGGGCCGGCCATCGGGTTCCAGGCGGTGAGCGCGCAGATGTACACCGACGAGGACATCACCCTGGGCTACGTCGACACCGACGAGGCGATCCAGCTCTCGGCCACCCAGCCCACCGTGGGCGTGCTCGCGCAGCTGGACAAGTCGCCGCAGATGATCATGTGGGACCCGGCATCGCACCCGGACGTGAAGACCATCGCCGACCTCGGCAAGACCGACACGATCGTCCGGTACTTCGAGGGCTCGGCCTACATGGACTACCTGGTCGGGGCCGGCCTGCTCAAGGAGAGCCAGCTCGACGGCGGGTACGACGGCACCCCGGCGGCGTTCGTCGCCTCCGGTGGCGAGGACTCCCAGCAGGGGTACGCCAGCGCCGAGCCCTACATCTACGAGAACGAGGTCGACGCCTGGAAGAAGCCGGTCGACTACCAGCTGGTCTACGACGCCGGCTTCCAGCCCTACGCCTCGCCGCTGTCGGTGCGCGCGGACGCCCTCGAGGGGCTGTCGGGCTGCCTGAAGGCGCTCGTGCCGATCATGCAGCAGGCCGACCTGGACTACGTGGCCGACCCGGCGGCGGTGAACAAGCTGATCGTGGACCTGGTGGAGCAGTTCAACACCGGCTGGCAGTACTCCGAGGGCGTCGCCGACTACTCGGTGAAGACGATGAAGGACCTGGGGCTGGTCGGCAACGGACCCGACGGCACGCACGGCTCCTTCGACACCGACCGGCTGAAGACGCTCATCGAGCAGACGACGCCGATCTTCACCGACCAGGGCACCGCGCCCAAGGACGGCCTGACGCCCGAGGACATCGCGACCAACGAGTTCCTCGACAAGTCCATCGCCCTGAAGTAGTCACGATCGCTGCGCCGGCGACCCGATGCGGGTCGCCGGCGCAGTGCTGTCCGGGTCGCGTCGAGCCGCCGTGCCCCTGGTCGTGCCCTAACGTCGGACCGTGTGATCGTCTGGCTGAACGGGACCCACGGCGTCGGCAAGACGACGGCGAGCGTGCTGGTCCAACGGCTGATCCCCGGCTCGCGGGTGCTCGACGCGGAGAAGGTCGGCGAGACGCTGATGGACATCACGCCGCCGCTGCCGGCGACGGACGACTTCCAGCACTGGCCGCTCTGGCGGCCGCTGGTCGTCGAGACCGCCCGCCGGGTGCTCGAGTTCACCGGCGGCACGCTGGTGATGCCGATGACCGTCCTGGTGGAGCAGTACTGGCGGGAGATCAGCGCAGGTCTCGCCAGTCACGGCATCCCGGTCCGGCACGTCGTCCTGCACGCCGAGCCCGACGTCCTCCGCGCGCGGATCGCGAGCGACACCGTGCTCGGCCCGTCCGACTTCCGCGCGAGCCGCCTCGAGCCCTACGCAGAAGCGGCCCGCACCTGGCTGCACGCCGAGGCCGAGGTCGTCGACACGACGGACCTCTCGCCGTCCCAGGTCGCCACCCGGATCGTGGCAGGCGTCGACGCGGGCAGGTGAGGGTCCCGGACGCGCCTCGACGGTGCGTGCCCGTTCGAGGCGAGGGGCCACCCGCGTCCGGTGGAGCACCGGGCCGTCCCCGGTCGAGTGGGCACTCACCGCCGTCCGGGACGGCGTGTCCTCGCGCGTCGGCGACCGCAACTGCCCACTCGGCGCCGGTCAGCCGGAGACGGCGCGGCGGAGGCGGGCGACGCGCTCGTGCAGCTGGCCGGAGACCTCGCCGGCGGCGGGGTCGGTGAGCCGGGAACCCGCGGCCACCAGCCGGCCACCGACCCGGACCTGCGCCAGGTTGCGCAACGAGCAGGCGAGCACGTAGGTGCCGATCGGGTCCCACACCGGGCCGGTGTCCGGCTCGCGCGGGTCGACGACGAGGAAGTCGGCGTAGCGGCCCACCCGCAGGCTGCCCACCCGGTCGTCGATGCCGAGCACCTCGGCCGAGCCGCGGGTGTGCAGCTCCAGCACGTCGCGCACCGGCAGCGCGGCGGGGTCGTGGTGGGTGGCCCGCAGCAGGGCCAGGCCGGTGCGCATGTTGCTGAACGGGTCGCTGACGTCGGTGCAGGACTGGTCGTCCAGGCCCATCCCGACGCGCATGCCCAGCTCCCGCATCCGCGGTACCGCGGCCACCCCCGACGCCAGCCGACCGTTGCTCATCGGCTGCCAGCTCATCCCGCAGCCGGCCGCGGCGGCCCGGGTGAGGATCTCGTCGGTGGTCTGGATGAAGTGCCCGAACACCAGGTCCGGGCCCAGCGCCCCGGCGTCGGCGTACCAGTCGAACTTCGACCGCTGCAGCTCGACCTCGTGCGGGGTCTCCAGGAAGTGCGGCTGGTTGAGCAGCCCGTGCCGGCGCATGGCGGTCACCTCCAGCGCGGCGGCGTCCCGGCTGTCGGCCCACTGCACGGTGCCGCTGAGCGCCAGCCCCAGGTGCAGGTCCGGGTCGGCGTCCGCGGCGGCCGCGACCACGTCGTCGAGCTGGGCGAGGGCGTCGGCCTGCGGGACGTCGCCCTGGGCGAGCATCACGCTGTGCACGTGCCGCAGCCCGGCGTCGACCTTGGCCCGCAGCTGGGCGTGCTGGTAGGCGGTCTCGGGCAGCGTGGCCCCGTAGCGGGAGACCCCGGCGGACTCCTTCTCGAACGTCAGCCCGGTGTCGGTGAAGTCGTAGGCGGTGGTGACGCCGTTGCGGAGGAAGTCCTGCGCCCCGTGCCGGGTCATCCAGTAGACGTCCTCGGCGTCGGCCACGGCGGTGTGGGCGAGCATCACCTCCAGCCAGCCGTACAGCGAGGAGTCCATCGCGATGCCGCGGAAGCCGGAGGTGAACAGGTGGCTGTGCGCGGACACGAACCCCGGCCCGACCAGCGCGCCGCCGGCGTCGAGCACCTCGTCGGCGGTCGTCCCGGCCGGCGGGTCACCGGGCTCGACGGCGGCCAGCCGGCCGGCGTCGTCCACGGTGAACCAGCCGCGGAAGGGGTCGGGACGCTGCGGGTCGCAGGTCAGCAGGACGGCGTTGCGCACCAGGAGGCGGGTCACGTCCTGACGGTGCCGGGACGACGTTGCCGCCCGGTTGCGGTCAGGTTCCCGGCACGTCCGGCGAGCCGGGTGCGTAGGCGATGAGCTGCAGCTGGTGCCCGGCCGCCTCCCGCACCAGCGACGAGCGGGCCCGCGCCGCGGCGATCTCGAACGGCGGACGCACCTCCGTGCAGCCTGCCGCCAGCAGGGCGGCGTGCGCGGCGTCGACGTCGGCCACCCGGTAGCCGACGTGGTCGAGGTCGCCGGTGCGCACCGCGACCTCCATCAGCTCCAGCTTCGTGCCGGCCGGGTCGGTGAGCATCACGATCCGCCGTCCGGTGACCACGTGCGTGCCCCAGCGCAGCACCCGGAAGCCGAGGACGTCGACGAGGAAGGCCACCCGGGCGTCGACGTCGGCCTCCTCGGTGCCGACGTGGTCGAGCACGGCGCCGGCCAGCGGCCCGGTCACCGCCGCCGCCCCAGCAGGCCGGTCAGCCCGGCGACGACGTCGGTCTCAGGCCGGGTCTGCAGCACGCCGTCGCGCACGACCACCCGCCCGCCGACCACGACGTGCCGGGGACGTCGGCCCGGCGATGCCCACAGCAGCCCGGCGACCGGGTCGGCGACGCCCGTGTCGGCGACGCCGGTGACGTCCCAGCAGACGAGGTCGGCCCGCGCGCCGACGGTGAGCCGGCCGAGGTCGGCGCGGCCCAGCCCGTCGGCCGAGCCGCGGGTCGCCCAGCCGAGCACCTCGCGGGCGGCGACCGGGCGTCCGGCCAGCGGGGCGACCTGCATCGCCAGCCGGGCGTCGGCCAGCAGGTGGCCGGCGTCGTTGGAGCCGCCGCCGCTGGTGCCCAGCCCGACCGGGACGCCGGCGTCGGACAGCGCGGCCACCGGCGCCACGCCCCAGCCCATCGGCAGGTCGCAGCCCGGCGCGTGGGTGGCGGTGACGCCGGTGGCGGCCAGCCGGGCGATCTCGGCGGGGGTGACCGCGCACAGGTGGGCCAGGGTGACGTCGGGGGCGAGCCAGCCCCACTCGTCGAGCAGCTCGAGCGGACGGCGGCCGTACCGCTCGGCGGCGATGACCACGTCGACCTGCTCGTTGGCCTGGGTGCGCCTGCGCAGCCCGTGCCGGGCGGCGACCTCGGCCAGCAGCGCGAACGTCTCCGGTGCGTCGCTGTGCACGCCCGCCGGGCCGACCGCGACCTGCAGCGCGCCGTCGGCGGTCACGCCGCCGGGCGGCACGAGGGCGGTGGCGATCGCGTCGGCCGAGGCAGCCGCGTCCTGCGGGTCGTCGCGGGCCGAGCCGCGGACGAACACCAGCCGGGCCCCCAGCTCGCGGGCCGCGGTGGCGGTGGCCGTCGCGATGCCCACGCCGCCGTCCGGGAGCGCAGCGGGCCAGGTGAGGTGGTGGTCGGCGACCGTGGTGACCCCGCACAGCAGCGCCTCCGCCAGCCCCGCGGACGCCGCGGCGTGCGCCAGCTCGTCGTCCACCCCGACCGCGGCGTAGGCGGCGGCCATGGTCGGCAGCCACTGCGCCATCGGCACGCCCCGGGTGCCCGGCAGCGTGCGGAAGGCGGTCTGCAGCAGGTGGTGGTGGGCGTTGACCAGGCCGGGGGTGACCACGCAGCCGGTGGCGTCGAGCACCTCGGCGTCCGGTCCGGCGGTCGCGGCGACCAGCCCGTCGTCGGAGCACGCCACGTCCGCCCCGGGCAGCTCCGCCTCGCCGGTCACGACCACCCGGGCACCGCGCACGATCAGCACCCCGCGACCCTGGCAGCGCCGTGTTCCGGTGAGGTGTCGGCCCGGCACGCCGTCGTCACCTGGGCGCAACGCCGGCTGCCTAGCGTCGGGAGGCGTGACCTCGCGACTCCTCACCGACCTGTCCGCACCGGCCCTGGTCGACGCCCTCGGCCCGGACAGCGTGGTGGTGCTGCCGGTCGGCGCGGTCGAGCAGCACGGCCCGCACCTGCCGGTGGCCACCGACCTGATCACCGCGCAGGCGATCGCCGAGCGGGCCGTCGCGCAGTTCGGCGAGGAGTCCGACCTCTGGCTGCTCCCGCCGCTGGCCTACACGAAGTCCAACGAGCACGCGTGGTCGGCGGGCACCTTCTGGCTGTCGGCGGCGACGCTGACCGCGGTGCTGCACGACCTGGGCCGCAGCCTCGCCCGCACCCCGGCCCGGCGGCTGGTGTTCCTCAACGGACACGGCGGCAACTCCTCGCTGCTGCAGGTCGCCGCGCGCGACATCCGGCTGGAGACCGGCCTGCGCACCTTCACCGTGCACCCCCGCCCGCCGGCCGACCAGGGCGGCGAGAGCCCCGCCGGTGAGCTGGGCATGGGCGTGCACGGCGGGATGGACGAGACGTCGCTGATGCTGCACCTGCGCCCGGAGCTGGTCGACATGTCCAAGGCCGAGCGCTGGGTGCCCGAGCACCTGGACGCCTACCGGCACGTGCGCTTCGGCGGCTCGGTGAGCTTCGGCTGGTCCTCGGACGACTTCGGCCCGTCCGGGGTGATCGGCGACGCCTCCGGTGCCACCGCCGAGTACGGCGAGCAGCGGGCGGCCGGCATGGTCACCTACCTCGGCGAGGCGCTGGCCGAGGTCGCCCGCTTCGACCCGCGCCCCGCCTGACCCTCAGCGCGAGGCGGCCCGGGCGCTCGGCGGGGTGAGCCCGCGGGAGGTGAAGAAGCTGTCGCCGAGCTTGCCGGGGTTGAGCAGCCCGTACGGGTCGCTGGTGGTCTTCAGTGCCACCACCTGCGCGGTGTCGCCGACGAAACCGCCCTCCTCGACGACGTAGCTGTGCGGGTTGAGCACCGTCATGCCGATCCCGCGGCAGAAGCCGATGAGCTCCTCCAGCGCCTGCTCGTGGTCGGGCAGCCCCACCAGCGGCGTGATGCCCATCGGGCGGGTGCGGCCGGCGGAGGTGATCACCTCGATGTGCTGCAGGAAGACGCCCGGGTAGGCCTCGGCCAGCGCGGCGACCTGGCCGAGGAACTCCGCCCGGTCGCCGGCGTACTCGCACTGCAGCCAGGACGACGCCGGCTCCGCCTTCCGCGACCACAGGATGGAGTGGCTGAACGGGAACTGGCTGATGTGCGGCTTGACCGTCCAGGCGATGGTGCGGCCACCGGCGGCGGCGACCCGCGCCTCGAGCTCGGGCAGCTGGGCGGTGTCGGCCCACAGCAGGGCGACGTCCTCACCGGGTTCGTAGAGCGAGGTGATCGGCGTGAGCATCGCTGCGCCGGCCGCCTCGTGCACCGAGCACAGCCGAACGTGCAGGTCGCCCGACACCAGGTCGTGGGCGAACCCGGCCAGGGTGGGCAGGTCGGGGAACGCGACGACCACCGGCGTGTAGTCGTGCGCGGGCACGAGCCGGAACTCGATCCGGGTGAGGACGCCGATGGTGCCGTAGGTGTGCAGCACCGGCCGGACGTCGTCGCCCTCGAGCCGGACCGTGCGCGGGGTCTCCTCGACGGTGAGCAGCTCGACGGCCAGCACGTTGTCGTCCCACAGGTCGCCGTTGGCGGCACCGCCGATCCCGCCCGAGCCGCCGGAGACGAAGCCCGAGGCGGTGGAGATGCGGTACGTGCTCGGCATGACCGCCAGCTCCTGGCCGGTCTCGCGGGCGGCGGCCTCGGCGTCCTTCATCACCGTGCCGGGCAGGACGGCGATCCGGCCCTCGGTCACCGACAGGACCCCGGCGACGTCCCGGACGTCGATGACGACGCCGGACTGCAGCGGCAGCGACTGCCCGTAGTTGCCGGTGCCGGCCCCGCGCAGCGTGACCGGGATGCGCAGTCCGGCCGCGGCGGCGACGCACTCGCGCAGTTGGTCGACGCTGTCGGGCCGCAGCACTGCGTCGACGGTGGTGTCGGCGAGGGCGTTCTCCAGCACGGGGGAGTACCAGGAGAAGTCCCGCAGGTACGCGCTGGCGGCCGGACCGCCGGGGATCACCCGCTCGGCACCCAGGATCCCGGAGAAGACGGCGGGCGTGGTCAGGTCCGCGACGCTCATGGCGGCAGCGTGCCGCGCGGACGTCTCAGCGAGGGGACGGCGGCGTCAGGACCGTGTTACCGCCGTCCCCGGGTGACTCAGCCCAGGACGTTGCGCTCGAGCCAGGCGGTGCGGAAGGCGCCGCGGGGGTCCATCCGCTGCACCAGGGAGACGAAGTCGCCGTGGTGGTCGTAGCGCGGGGCCAGGGTGGCGGCGTCGGCGAGGAAGACCTTGCCCCAGTGCGGGCGGGCGCCCAGCGGCAGCAGCGCGCCCTCCAGGTCGACCAGCAGGTGCTCGACGGCGGGCTGGTCCTGCACCCAGGTGAAGTGGAAGGCCACCGAGTCCTGGCCCTGGGCGGTGCTCATCCAGAGGTCGTCGGCGGCGATGGTGCGGATCTCACAGGTCTGCAGCAGCGGCCGGATCGCCGGGCCGAGCCGCAGCAACGCCTGGAGCCCGGCGACGGCCTGGCTGCGGGGGAGCAGGTACTCGGTCTGGATCTCGTCGCCGTTGCTGGGCGTGAAGCCCATCCGGAAGTGCGGCAGCCGGTCCGACCACAGGCCCGCGACGCCCAGCTGCGGGGTGGCCGGCGTCGGGTCGATGCCGGGGATGGGGTGCCGCTCGCCGTCGGCGGGTCGGGCGCCGAACATCTCCTCCGGCACGGCCGGGCCGTCGGTGCGGGACTTGGTCCACACCATGTCGACGTCGCCGCCGAAGAGGGTGAACAGGCTGACGCTGTAGGCGCTGGAGACGATCTCCTCGAAGTTCTCGAAGAGCGCGTCCCAGGGCAGGTGGTCGAACACCCGCTGGGCGACGGAGAACTCCGGCTCGACGTCGAGGGTGACCCGGGTGAGGACGCCGAGGGCGCCCATGCCGACGACCATGCCGGCGAAGTCGGCGTCCCCGCGCGCGACGCGGACGAGCTCACCGTCGGAGGTCACCAGCTCCAGGCCGGCGACGGCGCCGGCGAGGTTGCGGTTGCCCACGCCCGAGCCGTGGGTGGCGGTGGCCACCGCACCGGCGACGGAGATGTGCGGCAGCGAGGCCAGGTTGTGCAGCGCCAGGCCCTCGCGGTGCAGCGCCTCGGTGATCTCGCCGTACTTGAGCCCGGCGTCGACGGTGACCGTGCGGCGGTCGGGGGAGACGACCAGGCTCGCGGCGTCGGTCATGTCCTCCAGCGACACCAGTTCGGCGGAGTCGGCCACGCCGTTGAACGAGTGCCGCGAGCCCAGCACGTGCAGCTGCGGTGTGCGCGCCACGACCTCCTGGAGCTCGGTCAGGGACGCCGGGCGGTGCAGCGCGGTCGCGCCGTACCGGTAGTTCCCCGCCCAGTTGATGCCTGCCCACTGCACTGCCAGTTCGGTCACCGCCCGAGTGTCCTCCGTGCGCGGGCGGTGCGGGCATACCGGGCGGGTCGACCTGGTTCACTGGTTGAACGTTTGACGGAATCGCCCGCGCGTCCACCTGGAGGAACCCCGTGCACATCGGCGTCGACAGCTTCGTCTCGGCCGTGACCGACCCGGCCACCGAGCGGCTCATCGGGCCCGAGGAGCGGATGGAGCACCTGCTGGAGGAGATCGCCCTGGCCGACTCCTCCGGGCTCTACTCCTTCGGCATCGGTGAGCACCACCGCCCCGAGTACTACGACTCCGCGCCCGCGGTGATCCTCGCGGCCGCCGCGGCCCGGACGTCGCGGATCCGGCTGGGCAGCGCGGTCACCGTGCTGTCCGCCGCCGACCCGGTGCGGGTGTTCCAGGAGTTCGCCACCCTCGACCTGATCAGCAAGGGCCGGATCGACCTGGTGGTCGGCCGCGGCTCCTTCACCGAGGCGTTCCCGCTGTTCGGGCTGTCGCTGGGCGACTACGACACCCTGTTCACCGAGAAGCTGGACCTGCTGCTGAAGATCCGCGACTCCGAGCGGGTCACCTGGTCGGGCCGGCACCGCCCGTCGCTGACCGGCCAGGGCGTCTACCCGCGCCCGCTGCAGGACCCGCTGCCGATCTGGGTGGGCGTGGGCGGCAGCCCGGAGTCCTTCGCCCGGGCCGGGCTGCTCGGCCTGCCGCTGATGGTCGCGATCATCGGCGGTGAGCCCCGCCAGTTCGCCCCGCTGATCGACCTCTACCGCCGCGCCGGCGCCCAGGCCGGTCACGCGCCCGAGAAGCTGCAGGTCGGGCTGCACGTGTTCGGCTTCGTCGCCGACAGCAGCAAGGCCGCCGCCGACACGATCTACCCGGGCTGGCACGAGATGTTCACCAAGGTCAGCCGGGAGCGTGGGTTCGCCGCCCCGTCGCGGGCCCAGTTCGACGCGACCAGCGGTCCCAACGGCGCCTTCTTCATGGGCGACCCGGACTCGGTGGCGGAGAAGCTGGTGCGCATCTCTGGGCAGCTGGGCGGGGTCGACCGGATCTCGCTGCAGATGACCAACCCGCGGCTGGCGCACGCCGACCTGCTGCGCGGCATCGAGCTGCTGGGCACCGAGGTCGCCCCCCAGGTCGCCGACGCCTGACCCGCCCGCGCCGGCCGGTGCTGTGAGCCTTGACACAGCGCCGGCCGGCGGCGAGCCTCGCCCCGACAGCGCCGCGTGATCGGGGAGCAGATGACCGCAGCAGGGACCGACCAGCCGCCCACCGTCGAGATCGACGTCCTCGTCGTCGGGTCGGGGCCGGCCGGTGCGGCGTCCGCGCTGTTCCTGGCCAGCTACGGCACCGGGGTGCTGGTGGTGACCCGGTACGGCCGGCTCTCGGACACCCCGCGGGCGCACATCACCAACCAGCGCACGATGGAGGCGCTGCGGGACATGGGCGTCGAGGAGACGCTGCTGGCGCTGGCCACGCCGTGGGAGCTGATGGGCAACACGACCTTCTGCACCAGCCTGGTCGGTGAGGAGCTGGGCCGGATCCCGTCCTGGGGCACCGACACCGTGCGGCACGCCGACTACGAGCTGGCCAGCCCCTGCACGATGCTCGACGCCCCGCAGACGATCACCGAGCCGGTGCTGGTCAAGGCCGCGCAGGACCGGGGCGCGAAGGTGCGCTTCGACACCGAGTACCTGCGGCACGTGCAGGACGACGACGGCGTCACCACCACCCTGCGCGACCGGCTGACCGGCGTCGAGTACGCCGTCCGGTCGCGGTACCTGATCGGCGCCGACGGTGCCCGCAGCCGGGTCGCCGCCGACCTCGACCTGCCGTTCGAGGGGCCGGGCGCGGTGGCCGGCGCGATGAGCATCGTGTTCGAGGCCGACCTCACCCACCTGGTCGCCCACCGGCCCTCGGTCCTGTACTGGATGCTGCAGCCGGGCGCGGAGAAGGAGGGCGTCGGGCTCGGCGTGCTGCGGATGATCAAGCCCTGGACCGAGTGGATGCTCATGTGGGGCTACGAGGTCGCCGCCGGCCCGCCGGAGTTCACCGACGCCGCCGTGCGCGAGCTGGCCGTGGCACTGGTGGGCACCGAGGACTTCGAGATGACCGTCAAGTCCGCGTCCCCGTGGACGGTCAACCACCACTTCGCGACGACCATCGCCCGTGGGCGGGTGTTCTGCGCCGGTGACGCCGTGCACCGGCACCCCCCGACCAACGGCCTGGGCTCCAACACCTCGATCCAGGACGCCTACAACCTGTCCTGGAAGCTCGCGGCGGTCGTCGCCGGGACGGCCGGACCCGCGCTGCTGGACAGCTACGACGCCGAGCGCGCGCCGATCGCCCGGCAGGTGGTGGAGCGGGCGAACCAGAGCATCGCCGACACCGGCCGGATCCTCACCGCGCTCGACCTCACCGACACCACCGACGTCGCCGCCCTGGACCGGCAGCTGGCGCTGCGCAAGGCGCCCGGGCCCGAGGGGGAGAAGGTGCGCGCCGCGCTGCGGGAGGCCATCGCCTACAAGGCGCACGAGTTCGACGCCCACGGCGTGGAGCACAACCAGCGCTACGCCTCCGGCGCCGTCGTCCCGGACGGGACGCCGATGCCGGCCTACCGCCGCGACCCCGAGCTCTACGCCCAGCCGACCACCTGGCCCGGCGCCAAGCTGCCGCACACCTGGGTGACCCGCGCCGGGCACCGGGTGTCGACGCTGGACCTGGTCGGGCACGGCGCGTTCAGCGTGGTCACCGGCGTGGGCGGGGAGGACTGGCTGGCCGCGGCGCGTTCGGTCGGGTCGGAGTTCGGGCTGACCCTCACCGAGGTGCCGATCGGGCCCGGGCTGCCCTATGACGACCCGTACGGCACGTGGGCGGAGCTGCGCGAGACCGGCGACGCGGGGGTGCTGCTGGTGCGTCCCGACTGCTACGTCGCCGCGCGGCACCTGGGCGCCCCGGAGTCCGCGGCGCAGGCGCACGAGTGGTTCCGCGCGAGCCTCGCCTCGGTGCTCGGCCGCTGAACGGCCGGCTGCAGGACCGGTCACCGTCGATGACCCGCGGCACGCGTGCGCTCCCGGTGCCGGACCGGGACGTGCGCCGGCACTCCGGTCGACGGGGCAGGTGGGTGGCCGGAGCGGTCCTCGGCGCTGTCCTGCTGGCCGGCTGCGGTGACGACGGCTGCGCGGTCCTGGACCTGTCGGACGGGGTGACGGCCTACGTCAGCCCAGAGTCGCCGGACGGCGCTGCAGCGACGGCGCTCGTCTCCGGGACGCTGGCGGTCTCCGACGGCGGTTGCCTCGTCCTGGACGGCGGTGCGGGGGAGCGGTGGCTCCTCGGACTGCCCGCCGGGACGGAGGCGGGGAGCGGCCCGTCGGTCGCGGTCTCTGTGGGCGGGGAGACGCTCGTGGTCGGGGACGTGGTCAGCGGCGGCGGTGGCTTCCACAGCGACGGCTGGCGGGAGTTCGCACGTGTCCAGTGGCCGGACGTGCCGGATGCGTGCCTGTCGACGACCGCGGGCCTCGCTGAGGTGTCGGACTTGGCGCGGTCGTGACCCGTGGGCGGAAGCCGCCGGCACGACAGCGGACGGGCGCGCTCACCTGCCTGCTCGCGCGGCTCTGACCTGCAGGAACTGTCGTACCTCCTGGCTAGCGTGGGGGCATGTTCGGAGGCGGCTACGGGGTGGGGCTGACGGTCGTCGACCGTGCTGAGCCTCGGGCTGCCTGGGCGCCGCCCCCGCCGGGGGTGACGCGCCGCCGGACCCGTCTGTCTGAGGTGCTGGCGCCGGAGCTGTGCTCGGAGGACGAGCTGGTGCGGGAGATGCGTGCGGTCGCCGACGGGCGCGCGCAGTTGGCTGCCTACGAAGCGGTGTTGGTGGCGGAGCTGGCCGCCCGCCGGCCCGCGCAGACCGACCTGACCGACGACCAGCCCGGGCACGGGGTGGAGGGCTGGGCGCCGACGCGGGTACCGGTCGGGGTCTCGGAGTTCCTGGTCGACGAGCTGGCGCTGATGCGTGGCATCTCGCTGGCGGCAGCGACGGGGTTGGCGGAGCGGTCGCTGGCACTGGTGCGCGAACTGCCCACCACCTGGGAGGCGCTGGCCGACGGGCTGGTGGACGAGCCGCGGGCGAACGCGATCGTGCGGGCGCTGGCCGGGCAGTCGCAGTCAGCGGGTGGTCCGGTGGAGCCCGCGGTCGTGGCCGAGGTCGAGGCGCAGGCGCTGGAGTGGGCGCACGCGGGGGAGACCCCGGCACGGTTGCGGGAGCGCACCGCCGCGGCGCTGATCGCCGTCGACGCGGCGGCTGCCGACCGGCGGCGGGAGAGGGCGGAGCGGGCGGCCGATGTGCGGGTGCGGTCGGTCGGTGACGGCATGTCGGAGCTGATCGCGGACCTGCCGACGCCGGTCGCGGCGGCGTGCCGGGAGACCGTCGACGCCTACGCGCGGATGGCGAAGGACGACGGCGACGAGAGGTCGATCGTGCAGCTGCGCGCGCTGGCCCTGAGTGACCTGATCCTGCGGCCGTGGGACACGAGTCGCGAGCCGGTGACCGCGCACCTGCAGCTGGTCGCGCCGCTGCCCGTGGTGCTCAGGCGGGTGGGTGCGGGGACGCTGCTCGCGCCGTCCGCTGCAGACGACGACACCCCCGCAGCGCCGGCGTGGACGCCGACCGACGAGGACGCCGCGTCGGTCGACGGGGCGCCGATCACTCACGAGCAGCTGCGCGACCTGCTCGACCAGCTGGACTCGCTGTGCCCGGGTGGGCTGCAGGCTCCGAGGGGTGGGTCGTTGGACGTCTCGCTGGTCGATCCGGTCACCGGCGCCCTGCGCGCGACGGTCAGTCGACCGGAGCTGCAGCGGCTGGTATGCCGCGGCTGCACCGATCACCCAGGCGGCGGGTGCGGTTGCCCGGTGACCGACCGGCCACCGCCGGTCGACCGGTACACCCCGACACCCGCGCAACGCCGGTTCCTGCACGCCCGCGACCGCACGTGCCGCCATCCCGGCTGCCGCCGCCCCGCAGCACGGACCGACCTCGACCACGTGCAGGCCCATTCGGACGGCGGGGCGACCGACTGCGCCAACCTCTGCTGCCTGTGCCGCCGCCACCACCGGCTCAAGACGCATGCCCCGGGCTGGCGGTTCGCCATGAGCACCGACGGGGTCCTGTCGGTGACCACCCCGAGCGGAGTCACCCGATCCACCCGGCCACCGGGCCTACGGCTCCCCGCCGGACAGCAGCAGCTCACCAGCCCGCAGCTCGTCACCAGCGGCGCTCCACCCGATGCGGACGACCCACCGTTCTGACGGCGGCCACCGCAGCTCACGTTGACATGTCGCGATGTCGACACAGGGCACTGTCCACGTGCGGTGCTGCCGAGCACGCGGGGTCGACGTGACGACGTGTCGTCACGTCGACGAGTCGGCCTGTCCCCGAGTCGGCCTGTCGGCCCATGTGCCTGTCGCCGAGTCGACACGTCCACATGTCGCTCGGCCGGTGCCGTCCCCACCTGGCGGCGGACCGACGTCGCCGGTCAGCCGCCGGCCAGCAGGGCCCGCACCGCCTCCAGGTCGTCGGCGTCGCCGGCGTCCTTGTCCGGCCGGTAGCGCAGCACCCGGGCGAACCGCAGCGCCACCCCGCCCGGGTAGCGGCTGCTGCGCTGGGCGCCGTCCAGGGCGATCTCCACGACCAGCTCCGGCCGCAGCAGCACACCCCACTCGTGGGTCTCCCGCGCCAGGCCGGGGAAGGTCGCGGTCTGCCAGTCCAGCAGCTCGTCGGTCATCCCCTTGAACGTCTTGCCGACCATCAGCGGCGGGCCACCGTCGGGGTCGCGGGCACCCAGGTGGATGTTCGACAGCCGCCCCGACCGCCGCCCGTAGCCCCACTCGGCGCCCAGGACGACGAGGTCCAGGGTGTGCACCGGCTTGACCTTCTGCCACGCCTTGCCCCGCCGGCCGGCTGCGTAGGGGGCGTCCAGCGCCTTGACCACCACGCCCTCGTGCCCGGCCGACAGCGCGTCGTCCAGCACCTGTGCCGCCTGCTCCCCGGTGGGGGACCGGACGCCGGGCATCCGCAGCGGCGCCTGCTCCTCGCCGGCCAGCAGCCCGGCCAGCGCGTCCAGCCGGGTCGACAGCGGCTCGTCGAGCAGGTCCCGGCCGTCCAGGTGCAGCAGGTCGAAGAAGAACGGGCTGAGCAGCACACCGGCGTCCGCGGCGTCGCTGCCGAAGCGGCTCATCGTGTCCTGGAAGGCCCGCGGGCGGCCGTCGTCGTCCAGGGCGAGGGTCTCCCCGTCCAGCACCGCGTTCGCGCACGGCAGCGCCCGCACCCGCTCGGCGAGCTCCGGGACGCCGTCGGTCACCTCGCGCAGCGTGCGTGTCCACACCCGGACGACGCCGCCGTCCTTGTGCACCTGGATGCGGGCGCCGTCGAGCTTGGCCTCCACGGTCACGTCGCTGCCCAGGTCGGCCAGCGCCGCGTCCAGGGACGACCCCGGGCTGGCCAGCATCGGCCGCACCGGGCGCCCCACCTGCAGGTGCACCGCCTCCAGTGCGGCCACGCCGCCCGACAACGCGGTCGCCGCGGTCTCCGGCAGCCGGCCCGAGAGCATGAACGCCCGCCGCACCGCCGCCGCCGGCACGTCCGCGGCGAGCGCCACCGCGTCGAGCACCACGCCCTCCAGCGCCCCCTGACGCAGCTCACCGGTGAGCAGCCGCACCAGGAAGCGCTGCTCGTCCGCGGTGGCCGCCGTCATCAGCGCGCCCACGGCTGCCTCGCGCCGGGCGGCGGACCCCGGGCCCGCGGTGGCAGCCAGCGCGGTCAGCGCGCCGTCGACCTCCGCGACGCCCAGCGCGGGCGCCCCCGCCGCGGTGTGCGCCGCCGCGCCCAGGCTGCGCCAGCCGACCCCGAGCCGACCCTGCCGCGGCTCACCCGCGAGCCAGGAGGTGACCGGCTCGACCTCGTCGGCACCGGCCCGGCGCAGCAGCTCGGCGATCAGGCCCGCCTTCGCCGTCCGGGAGCGGGTGGCCGCGACGGCGGCCGACGCGGCGACGACCTCGGCGAGCAGCACGGGGCCATGCTCCCAGCCCGGCGCCGGACGGGCCGGACGGTGCTCCACGCCGGCCGGGGGACCGGCGCCGGGACGCCGCCGTGGCCTGCGGCCCTACAGCGGGCCGTGGCCTCCGGCGGCGACGTTCGTGATGGCCATCCAGCCGAAGACGACGAGCAGCACCAGCACCTCCAGCGCGTACAGCTGCCAGCGGCCGTCGGAGATCTGCTGGCGGAGTCCCGGGCGCTGGTCGTCGCCTGCGCCCTGGTCGCGGACGGCGGGGGAGCGCTGCTCTCTGCGG
This sequence comes from Modestobacter sp. L9-4, assembly GCF_019112525.1. Classification (NCBI taxonomy): domain Bacteria; kingdom Bacillati; phylum Actinomycetota; class Actinomycetes; order Geodermatophilales; family Geodermatophilaceae; genus Modestobacter; species Modestobacter sp. L9-4. The sequence goes on along the minus strand of NZ_CP077800.1, from coordinate 247,874 downwards.
ACGTCGGGTCGGTGGTCGTGGGCGGTGGCCATGGCGTGCTCCAGGGGGCGGTCCCCGCCGGTGCGGGGGCGGTCGGGCTCCCGGCTCGGCTCGCGCGGGTGGCCCGGGCTTTCCCGGCGGGGCCGCGTTCTAGTCCTGTCCGCTCAGAGCAGCCGGTCGAGGTCGTCGGGGCCCGGGCCCGTGCCGCCCTTGTCCACCAGGGGCGAGGCCTCGTGGACGTCGTCGTCGGGGACGTCGGCCACGGGGGGCTCGGCCGCGACCGGGCCGGCGGCGTACAGGGTGCTGGGGTCCTTGGGGTCCATCTCGCGCATTCGCCTGGCCTACCCGGGTCCGCGCGGGGGAACCCACCGCCACCCGGAGGAGGGGACGCCGGTGGGCGAGACTGTGCCCGTGGACCGCCCCGACGCCCGCTGCCCCGCCCCCCGCGCCGCTGCGCAGGCCGGCCGATGACCCTCGCGCTGTCGGCGGTCGTGCTGCCCGACCGCCACCCGGTGTCGCAGTTCCTCACCGACGTGCAGGAGGCCGAGCGGGCCGGGGTCCGCACGGTGTGGACCTACGACCACCTCACCTGGCCGCTGCTGGCCGACAACCCCTGGTACGGCGCCGTCCCGCTGCTGGCCGCCGCTGCGGCGGTCACCGACCGGGTCCGGCTGGGCACCCAGGTCGCCTCGCCGAACTTCCGGCACCCGGTGCCCTTCGCCAAGGAGCTGATGACCCTCGACCAGCTCAGCGGCGGCCGGCTCGAGCTCGGCGTCGGCGTGGGCACCGAGGGCCCCGACGCGCTGGTGCTGGGGGAGGCGCCCCGCAGCCGGCGGGAGCGGGCCGACCGGTTCGGCGAGTGGCTGGGCCTGCTCGACCGGCTGCTGCGCGAGCCGGTGGTGACGGCGCACGGCGAGTTCTACGACGCCGTCGACGCCCACCAGCTGCCCGGCTGCGTGCAGCAGCCCCGGCTGCCGTTCACCGTCGCCGCGACCGGGCCGAAGGCGCTGCGGCTGGCCGCCCGGCACGGCCAGGCGTGGGTGACCTACGGCCCGTTCGGCGCCGCCGTCGAGCCCGAGGAGTGGTTCACCGCGGTGTCCGACCAGTCGCGTCGGCTCACCGAGGCCCTGGCGGAGGAGGGGCGTGCGCCCGGCGACGTCCGGCGCACCGTGCAGCTGGGGCTGGAGATGTACTGGCCGTTCGAGAGCGCCGACCGCTACGCCGACACCCTCGGCCGGCTGGCCGAGGCCGGCGTCGCCGAGGTCAGCGTGCACTGGCCCCGCCCGGACGGCCGCGGTCTGCCGCCGGCGGCGCTGCCGGTCGTGGCGGCAGCCCACCAGCTGTAGGCGGGGGTCCCCGAGGACCCTCGTTGTGCCCAACCGGTCGAACCGGGGAGGATGACCCGGCTGCCGGCCGGGCAACGGCGCCCGGCGGTCGGACCTGCCGGCCGCACCGGTGCGGAAGGCGGACGTGGACCAGCCCGTGACACCCCCCGGCGACGAGCGCGAGGCCGAGCGGCTGCGCGGTGAGCTGGCGATCGCCGCCGCCGGCATCGGCACGTTCGACTGGGACCTGGTCACCGGCCGGCTGGACTGGGACGACCGGCTGGTCGAGCTGTTCGGGTACTCCCTGGACACCTTCGACCGCCGCATCACCGGCTTCAACGACCGGTTGCACCCCGACGACCTCGACCGGGTCACCGCCGCGGTCCAGGCCGTCATCGAGACCGGCGGCGAGCTCTCCCTGCTGTACCGGGTCGTGCTCCCCGGCGGGGCCACCCGGTGGGTGTCCGCGCGCGGCCGCACGCTCACCGGCCCCGACGGCCGGGCCGTGCGGCTGCTGGGTGCGGCCTACGACGTCACCGACCAGCGGGACGCCGAGCAGGCCGTGACCCGGGTGCTGGAGGCCATGCCCGCCGGCTTCTACTCGCTGGACCGGGAGTGGCGCTTCACGCACGTCAACGCCGCCGGCGAGCACGTGCTGCAGCGCGGGCGCGACGAGCTGCTCGGGCGGGTCATCTGGGAGGAGTTCCCGGCCAGCGTCGGCTCGCCGTTCGAGGACGGCTACCGGCGGGCGGTGGCCACCGGCGCACCGGTCATCTTCGAGGCCCACTACCCGCCGCCGCTGGACGGGTTCTACGAGATGCGCGCCTGGCCGAGCCCCGACGGGCTGTCGGTCTACTTCCTCGACATCACCGCCCGGCGCCGCGAGCAGGAGCGGGCCGAGCAGGCCGCCGCGCGGCTGGCGCTGCTCGGCGCGGTCACCGAGCAGCTGACCGGCACGATGGAGGCCGAGCGGGCGGTCGCGCTGCTCGCCCAGCTCGTGGTGCCCACCCTCGGCGACTGGTGCATCGTCACCCTCGTCGACGAGGACGGCCGGCGCGGGATCCGGGACGTCGGCTGGTGGCACCGGGAGGAGTCGCTGCGGCCGCTGGTCGCCGACTATGCCCGGCTGCGCATCCCGGCCCTGCGGGACAGCTCCTTCGTGCAGCGGGCGCTGTCCGGCGGCCGTCCGGTGCCGATCGAGCGCGACGCGGCCGCAGCCGTGCAGCGGGTGCTGCTGCCGGGTGAGGCGCACGACCTCATCGGCCGGCTGGCGCCGGAGTCGATCGTGGTGCTGCCGCTGCGCGGCCGCGGGCGCACGGTGGGGCTGCTCACCCTGTTCAACGGGTCCGAGCGCGGGGGCATCCCCGCCGCGGACCTGGCCACCGCCGGTGAGGTGGCCTCCCGCGCGGGGCTCGCGCTGGACAACGCCCGGCGCTACGGGCAGCAGGTGGCCCTGGCCGAGCAGCTGCAGCGCAGCTTCCTCACCGCCCCGCCGGAGCCCGACCACGCCGAGATCGTCGCCCGCTACCTGCCCGCGACCGAGGCGGCGGCGGTCGGCGGTGACTGGTACGACGCCTTCCTCCAGCCCGACGGCGCCACGGTGCTGGTCATCGGCGACGTCGTCGGCCACGACATCGCGGCCGCGGCCACCATGGGGCAGCTGCGCAGCCTGCTGCGCGGCATCGCCACCTCCCACGACGAGGCCGGGCCCGCCGACGTGCTGCGCCGACTGGACACCTCGATGGAGCTGCTGCAGCTGGACACCCTGGCCACCGCCGCGGTGGCCCGCTTCGAGCAGGACGCCGGGCAGCGCGAGCGCGGGACCACCCGGATGCGCTGGTCCAGCGCCGGCCACCTGCCCCCGGTGGTCGTCCACCGCGACGGCACGGTCACCGCACTGGAGCCGGCCGGGCCGGCCGAGCTGCTGCTGGGGGTCGACCCGGGCACCCGGCGGACGGACAGCGTGGTCACCCTCGACCGGGGCGACACGGTGCTGCTGTTCACCGACGGACTGGTCGAGCGACGGGACTCCGACCTGGACGCCGGCACGGCCCGGCTGCTGGCGGTGCTGGCGGAGCTCGGCTCGCGGCCGCTGCAGGAGGTGTGCGACCTGCTCCTCGAGCGGCTCGTCGAGGGACGCCCGGACGACGACGTCGCGCTGGTCGCGGTGCGGCTGCACCGGCAGGACGGTCCACGCCCGGCCGAGGCGGGCCCGCGGCGCCTGCCGGGCTCGGTGCCCGACGAACCGGGCGAGTGACCCGGGTGCCGCGAACACACCTTCGAGGGAAGGTCAACCACCCGGCGGCTTGATCTTGCGCAGGGGCGGCCTAAGGTTGCAGGTCGACCGCGGCAGCTGCAGCCCCGCTGCCGTTTCCCCGTGCCGGTGACCGCCGCGCACGTCCACCCGGCCTCTCCGCCAGCACCCACGGGTGCGGCGACGCCGCCCGGCATCGGAGGAGAGACCCGCATGAGCGCCACCGACCTCGAGGTCCCCACCAGCACCGGTGACGAGCTCCCCGAGCCCGACTCCGCCACCCCCGTCGCCGAGGGCACCGCCCCCGCCGAGGCCGCCACCGACGGCGCTGCCGCCGCCGACGAGGTCGACCACGAGTGGGACGACGCCGCCGACGCGGTCGCACTGCGCCAGGCGCGCAAGGAGGCCGAGCTCACCGCCTCCACCGACTCCGTCCGCGCCTACCTCAAGCTCATCGGCCGCGTGAAGCTCCTCACCGCCGAGGAGGAGGTCGACCTCGCCAAGCGCATCGAGGCCGGCCTGTACGCCGGGTCCAAGCTCGAGGCCGCCGCCGAGAACGGCGAGAAGATGCCGGTGCAGATGCGCCGGGACCTCACCTGGATCCTCCGCGACGGCGAGCGCGCGAAGAACCACCTGCTGGAGGCCAACCTCCGCCTGGTGGTCTCCCTGGCCAAGCGCTACACCGGCCGCGGCATGTCGTTCCTGGACCTGATCCAGGAGGGCAACCTGGGCCTGATCCGCTCGGTGGAGAAGTTCGACTACACCAAGGGCTTCAAGTTCTCGACCTACGCGACGTGGTGGATCCGGCAGGCGATCACCCGCGCGATGGCCGACCAGGCCCGCACCATCCGCATCCCGGTGCACATGGTCGAGGTCATCAACAAGCTCGGCCGCATCCAGCGCGAGATGCTGCAGGAGCTGGGTCGCGAGCCCACCCCCGAGGAGCTCGCGAAGGAGATGGACCTGACCCCGGAGAAGGTGCTGGAGATCCAGCGCTACGCCCGGGAGCCGATCAGCCTGGACCAGACCATCGGCGACGAGGGCGACAGCCAGCTCGGTGACTTCATCGAGGACTCCGAGGCCGTCGTGGCCGTCGACGCGGTCAGCTTCGCGTTCCTGCAGGACCAGCTCAAGAGCGTGCTCGAGACGCTGTCCGAGCGCGAGGCCGGCGTCGTCCGGCTGCGCTTCGGCCTCACCGACGGCCAGCCGCGCACGCTGGACGAGATCGGCCAGGTCTACGGGGTCACCCGCGAGCGGATCCGGCAGATCGAGTCCAAGACGATGTCCAAGCTGCGCCACCCCAGCCGCTCGCAGGTCCTGCGCGACTACCTGGACTGACGACTACCTGGACTGAACGGGAGGACCCCCTCGCTCCCCGGGACCCGCTCCGCGCGCCCCGGGGCCCGGCGAGGGGGCCATCAGCTCCGCTGCGCGCCAGCCGCGGAGGGAGCTGACGAGGGCGAGTTCCTCCGCGGCGTGCAGGTCGGCGACGGTGAGCACGCGCTCGGTCAGCACGCCGTCGTCCAGCAGCCGGGCGCGCTCGACGCCGGGCAGGCAGCCCGACGCCGTCGGCGGGGTCCACCAGCGCCCGCCCATCCGGACGGCGAGGCTGGCGATCGTCGTCTCGGTGACCTCGCCGCGGTCGTTGACCAGCACCACGTCGTCCGCGCCGGGGTGCCGGTCCGCGCGGCGGTCGTAGACCTCCCGGCGGGTCGTCTTGTGGTGCAGCCACACGTCGCCGGGGTCGACCGGGTCGTCGTCCACGGCGAGGGTCACCGGGCGGTCGGGTGCGGCCGGTGCGTCCCGGACGCCGGCCGTCACGGTGCCGGCCCGGACGACGGTGAGCCGTACGCGGCTCGGCGCCGACCGCCCCGCCACCGCCCGGGCCACGGCCGCCCGCACCGCGCCGGGGTCCAGCGCGAACCCGAAGTACGCCGCGGAGTCCGTGAGCCGGGCCAGGTGCCGGTCCAGGTGGCGTGCTCCCTCGGCCGGTGACCAGTGCAGCGTCTCGACCAGCGCGTGGTCACCTGCCCCGGCGCGCAGGACCGCGGCCTTGGCGTGCAGCTCGGCGCGCTCGGCGGCCGGCTGCGAGTCCCAGGTGATGCCGCCGCCGGCGCCGTAGACGGCCTGCCCGGTCGCCCGGTCGACCACCGCGGTGCGGATCGCGACGCTGAACCGCGCCCGGAACGGCGAGCCCGGCGGGGCGACCAGCCCGATCGCCCCGCAGTAGACCCCGCGCGGCGTCGGCTCCAGGTCGCGGACCAGCCGCATCGTGCGGGCCTTCGGCGCACCGGTCACCGAGCCGCACGGGAACAGCGCGCGCAGCAGGTCGACCAGGCCGACGTCCGCCCGCAGCCGCGCGGTGACCTCGCTGGTCAGCTGCCAGACCGTGGGGTAGCGCTCGAGGCTGAACAGCTCGGGCACGTGCACGGTGCCGGGGCGGGCGACGCGGCCCAGGTCGTTGCGCAGCAGGTCGACGATCATCAGGTTCTCCGCCTGCTCCTTCGCCGAGGCGCGCAGCACCGCCGCCCGGTCGGCGTCGTCGGCGGTGGTCACCCCGCGCGGGGCGGTGCCCTTCATCGGCCGGGTGCGCACGAGGTCGCCGGACCACTCGAGGAAGAGCTCGGGGCTGGCGCTGGCGACCACGGTGTCGCCGGTGTCGAGGAAGGCGTTGTGCGCACCGCGCTGGGCGAGTGCGAGGTCGGCGTAGAGCGCCTCGGGGTCGTCCACCCCGGTGGTCCGCAGCCGGTCGGTGAGGTTGCACTGGTAGGTCTCACCGGCGGCGATGTGCGCCCGGACGACGTCCACCGCGGCCGCGTGCTCGGCGTCGGACCAGTCCGGTGTCCACTCCGGTCCCTGCGCCCGCCCCGAGGGCGCCAGGGGCGCGGTCGGCTCGGGTGGTCCGCCGATCCCGAACCACGCCAGCGGGCTGCCGTCGGGCCCGGCGGTCACCAGGGACGGGTCCAGACCGGGAGCGGCCTCGTAGGCGAGGAAGCCGAACGCCCACTCGCCTGCCGCCGTCGCCGCCTCGACCTCGGCCAGCACCGGGACGACGTCCTCGGGCCGGCGCGCGACCAGCACCCGGCGCGGCGGCGGGCAGCGCAGCGCCGTGCCGGTCGTGAGGTCGTCGAAGCGGGCCCACGGCGCGGACGCACCTGCAGCGGGGACGGTCATCGGCACCAGCCTGCCCGACGGTTCCGCACCGCCCGCGCGGGGAAGGCACGTCCCGTGCCCCACGTGACCGCGCCCGGCGTCCCGCCCACCTACGTCGACGGCACCCGGCTGTGGGTGGACTCGCGGCTGCGTGCCCGGGTCCAGCGCACCGCCGAGGCGCCGATCCTGCTCCGCCTCGGCGGCCCCGTGCCCGGGGGCCGGGTGCTCGAGCTGGGCAGCGGCCGCCGCGGCACCGGGCTGCGGCTGGCGCTGGACACCTTCGGGGCCGCGCACGCCGACGGCGTCGAGCTCTACGGGCCCAGCGTGCGGGCCTCCCGCGAGGCGCTGCGCGACCTGGGCGACCGGGTCGACGTGCAGGCCGGCGACGCCACTGCGCTGGCCGCCGCCGACGGCAGCTACGACGCGGTCTTCGCCCACCACGTGCTGCACCACGCGGTCGACTGGCGCCGTGTCGTCGCCGAGGCCGCCCGGGTCCTGCGTCCCGGCGGCCGGTTCTACTCCTGCGAGATGACCGCCCGGTTCGTCGACAGCCGCCCGCTGCGGGCCGTGGCCTTCCACCCCGCGGACGGCGACCGGCCCACCCCGGCCACGGTCGCGTCCGCCGCCCGCTCGGTCGGGCTGACCGTCGTCGGCCAGGAGAACAGGCTGCTCGGCTGCTGGACCGGCCTCGTGGCCGCCAAGCAGTGAGCGCGCCGCTGGACACGGTCCGGCAGGCACTGCACCTGCTCCGCCGGCACGCGCGGGCGGCCTACCTCGTCGCGCTGGCGGCCACGCTGGTCAACACCGTCCCCGACGTGCTGCGGCAGGTGCTCGTCTGGGACGACCCCAGCCGGGCCGCCGCGCTGGCCGTCGACGTCGTCGGCTTCGGCACCGGCCTGCTGGCCCAGCTGTGGGTGACCGGCGCGCTCGCCGCCCTGCCCGCGGGGGAGCGGCCGGTGCTGTCCGGCGCCCTGGGGCGCGGCACGCGGCTGGCGGTGCGGGCCGTCCGGCTGGCGCCGCTCACGGTGCTCGCCGGCGTCGTCCTCGGCGGTGCGGTGTCGGCGCTGCTGACCGTCCCGGCCTCGGTCGCCGCGCTCGGGTCCGCCCGGGTGCTCGGCCCGCTCGACGCCCCGGGTGTGGGCGCCTTCACCGTCGCCGCGGTCAGCGACGTGGTGGCCAGCGCCGTCACGCTGCCGTTCCTCGCGCTGGTGGTGGTCCTCGTCGCTGGAGGCCGCCGGTTGGCCGCTCCCGCCGCCGGGCAGTGATCACCCATGGCCGAGGAATGGGACATCACCCGCAAGACAGTCGGGACCGTGTCGATCTGGCTGGGGACGGCCGCGCTGTTCGTGCCGCGTGCGCTCCCCAGGCTGCTCGGTCTGGACCCGGAGGCGACCCGCACCGACGTCGCGCTGCCGCTGCTGGTGCGGCTGATCGCCGCCCGCAACATCGCGATGGGCGCGGCGCTGCTGGTCACGCCCGCGCCCCAGGCCAAGCGCACCACCGAGGTGACGCTGCTGCTGACCACGCTGGACGCGGCTGCGGTGCTCGTCTCCCGCCACCGCCGCAACGTGGCACCCCGCAGCGCCGGGCTCTCGCTGACCGTGCTGGCGACCTCGGCGGCCGGCGCCGTCCGCTGGCACCGCCGCTGACCGGCACACCCGCCTCACCGACCGCCTCCACCGACGCACGCACCGACGCACGCACGCACGCACCCAGGAGAGACCCATGGCCGTGAACCCCACGGAGCCCGACCGCACCCCCGACGGCAGCACGGGGCGGATCCCGAAGAACCGCGCCCGCGCCCTCATCATCGGCACCTTCGTGCTGATCGTCGTGGTTATCTTCGCCTACATGCTGCTGGTCGGCCTGAACGCCTGACCGTCCCGCGCCGGCTGCCCGCCGCTCAGCCGACGGGCAGCCGGCCGACGCGGGGCCGCCAGCCGAACGGCGGGTCCTCGCCGACCAGGCCGTCGACCGCCTCCCGCAGCAGGTCGGCGTGCCCGGTGTGCCGGCCGTACTCCTCGACCAGGTCGCACACCAGCCGCCGCAGGCTGGCGTGCGTGCCGTCGGGGCCGGTCAGGTCGACGGGCTGGTCGAGCCCACCCGCGGCGAGTGCGGCGTCCAGCCGCGCGCGGGACCGGGCGACCGCGTCGTCCCAGTACGCGTAGAGCTGCTCGGGGGTGTCGTCGGCGGCGGAGGTGAACGCCCAGTCGTCGCCGCCGGCCCACACCGACTCCCACGGCTCCCCGATCCGGGCGCCGCTCAGCCGCCGGGTGGACACGTCGTCCTCCACGCTGGCGAGGTGCTTGAGCAGGCCGCCGAGGGTGAGCGCGGACGCACCGACCCGGGCCTGCAGCCCGGCGGCGTCCAGGTCGGCGGTCTTCCAGCGGAAGGTGGTGCGCAGCCGGCCCAGCACGCCGAGCAGGTGCTCGGCGTCGGTGCCGGCGAACGGTGGTTCCCAGGGCGGCAGCTCGGTCATGCCGGCACCGTAGGGGGCGGGTCCGACATCCGGTGGGTGGTTTGCCGCGCCCCTGCGGGCGGGCACCGCGACGTCCATGGACGCCGAGGTGACCCTGACCGTCGACGGGACGCGGCATCAGCTGCCCGTCGACACCCGCACGACGCTGCTGGACCTGATGCGCGAACGGCTGGGCAACACCAGCCCGAAGAAGGGCTGCGACCACGGCCAGTGCGGCGCCTGCACGGTGCTGCTCGACGGGCAGCGGCAGCTCAGCTGCCTGGCCCTGGCCGTGGCCCACGACGGCGCGGAGATCACCACTGCCGACGGGCTGGCCCCGGCCGGGGAGCTGCACCCGGTGCAGCAGGCGTTCCTGGACAACGACGCCTTCCAGTGCGGCTACTGCACGCCGGGGCAGGTCTGCTCCGCGGTCGGGGTGCTCGACGAGGTGTCCCGCGGGTGGCCCAGCCACGCGACCGCCGACCTCACCGGCGAGGTGGAGCTGAGCCACGACGAGGTCGCCGAGCGGATGAGCGGCAACCTGTGCCGCTGCGCCGCCTACGCCAACATCGTCCCGGCCGTGCAGCAGGCCGGCGGCGCGCGGTGAAGCCGTTCGCCTACGTCCGCCCGAGCGACGTCGCCGAGGCCGTGCGGGACGTCGCCGCCGAGCCCAACGCCGTCTTCCTGGCCGGCGGCACCAACCTCGTCGACCACCTCAAGCTCGGTGTCGCCCGGCCCGACCTGGTCGTCGACGTCCGCACGCTCACCTCCCGCGAGGTCACCGACCTCCCCGACGGCGGCCTGCGGCTGGGTGCGGCCTCGACCAACAGCGAGGTCGCCGCCGACCGGCGGGTGCGCGAGCGGTACCCGGTGCTCGCCCAGGCGCTGCTGGCCGGCGCGACCGGGCAGCTGCGCAACACCGCCACCACCGGCGGCAACCCGCTGCAGCGCACCCGGTGCGTGTACTTCCAGGACGTGACGACCCCGTGCAACAAGCGGGAGCCGGGCAGTGGCTGCGCCGCCGTCGGCGGCTACACCCGCTATCACGCGATCCTGGGGACGACGGCCGCGCTGCCGGACCCCACGGCGGCGGAGACCTGCATCGCCACGCACCCCTCGGACATGGCGGTGGCGCTGGCCGCCCTCGACGCGCAGGTGCAGGTGCTCGGCCCGACGGGGGAGCGCACCCTCCCGTTCACCGAGCTGCACCGGCTCCCCGGTGACGACCCGTCGAGGGACACCACGCTGGCGCACGGTGAGCTGATCACCGCGATCGACCTCCCGCCGCTGCCGGCGGGCACCCGCAGTACCTACCGCAAGGTGCGCGACCGGGCCTCCTACGCCTTCGCCCTGGTGTCGGTGGCCGCGGTCGTCGTCCCGGGCGGGGACGTGCGGATCGCCCTGGGCGGCGTCGCCCACACGCCGTGGCGGGCCACCCGCGCCGAGGAGCTGCTGCGCGGGGCCGAGCTCACCGACGACGCCGTCCGTGCCGCCATGGACGTCGAGCTGGCCGCCGCCCAGCCGCAGCCCGGTGAGGGCGGCGGCAACGGCTTCAAGGTCCCGCTCGTCCACCGCACGGTGGTCGCCACCCTGCGCGCGCTCACCCCGGAGGGGCAGTCATGACCGACCTGCTGGAGCCGCACGCGATCGGGCAGTCGCTCGTCCGCCGCGACGGCGTGGACAAGGTGCGCGGCACCGCCACCTACGCGTTCGAGACCGACGTGGAGCACCCGGCGTTCTGCCACCCGGTGCAGGCCACGATCGCGCTGGGCCGGGTGACCGCGATGGACACCGCCGCGGCCGAGGCGCTGGACGGCGTGCTCGCGGTGCTCACCCCGTTCAACGCCGAGCGGCTGGCCTCGACCGAGGACGCCGAGTACGCCGTCCTGCAGTCGCCGGAGGTCGCCTTCCGCGGGCAGCTGATCGGGGTGGTCGTCGCCGAGACCTCCGAGCTCGCCCGCGAGGTGGCCGACGGGATCACGGTGACCTACGCCGAGCAGCCGCACGACAGCGTGCTGCGCACCGACCACCCGGGTCTGTACGCGCCGGAGGAGGTCAACGCCGGGCACCCCACCGACACCGCCGAGGGCGACGTCGCGGCCGCGATGGCGTCGGCGGAGGTGACGGTGGAGCACACGTACGACACCCAGATGCTGCACAACAACCCGATCGAGCCGCACGCCACGACGGCGCTGTGGGAGGACGGGTCGCTGACGCTGTGGGACTCCACCCAGGGCGTGCACCCCGACCGGGCCGCGGTCAGCGAGGTCTTCGGCCTGGACGAGGAGCGGGTGCGGGTCGTCTGCCCCTACGTGGGCGGCGGCTTCGGTTCCAAGGGCAACCCGCACGCGAACGTCATGCTGGTGACCATGGCGGCCCGTGCCGTGCCGGGGCGTCCGGTGAAGCTCGCGCTCACCCGGCAGCAGATGTTCTTCCTCACCGGGTACCGCACCCCGACGATCCAGCGGGTGCAGCTGGCCGCCGACCACCGCGGCCGGCTGTCGGCGATCGCGATCGACGTGGTCGAGCAGACCTCGAAGGTCAAGGAGTTCGCGGAGCAGACCGGCGTCCCGACGCGGATGATGTACGCCTCGCCCAACCGGCGCACCACCCACCGGCTGGCCCCCCTCGACGTGCCGATCCCGTCGTGGATGCGGGCACCGGGGGAGTGCCCGGGCATGTTCGGCCCCGAGGTCGCTATGGACGAGCTGGCCGGGGCACTCGGCATGGACCCGGTGCAGCTGCGCATCGTCAACGAGCCCGACGTCGACCCCGACACCGGGAAGCCGTGGTCGAGCCGGCACCTGGTCGAGTGCCTGCGCGAGGGCGCCGAGCGCTTCGGCTGGGACACCCGCGGGCCCGGCCGGCGGCGGGAGGGCGACTGGCTGGTCGGCTACGGCGTCGCCTCCTCCGTCTACCCGACCATGCGGCAGGCGACGTCGACGGCGAACGTGCGGTTCACCGACGGGCGGTACGCCGTCGAGATCGGCGCGGCCGACCTCGGCACCGGCGCCTGGACCGTGCTGCCGCAGATCGCCGCCGACGCCCTCGGGGTCGACGTCGCCGACGTCGACGTCCACATCGGGGACACCCGGTACCCGACGGCCTCGGTCGCCGGCGGCTCCTCGGGCACCAACACCTGGGGCTCGGCGATCGTGCAGGCCGCCCGGGAGTTCCGCGGCAAGTACGGCACCGACCCCCGCGACGGCGACGAGGCCTCCGGCGACGTGGACCAGGCGGCGATGGACGACGCGCACGCCGCCTACGCCTTCGGCGCCCAGTTCGTCGAGACCCGGGTGAACGCCGACACCGGCGAGATCCGGGTTCCCCGGCTGATCGGCGTCTTCGCGGCCGGCCGGATCATCAACCCGCGCACGGCCCGGTCGCAGCTCATCGGCGGCATGACCATGGGGCTGTCGATGGCGCTGCACGAGAACAGCGTCTTCGACACCCGGATCGGCCAGGTCGCCAACCACGACCTCGCCGAGTACCACATCACCGTCAACGCCGACGTGCAGCAGATCGAGGCGCACTGGCTCGACGAGCACGACCCGTACGTCAACGCGATGGGTGCCAAGGGCATCGGCGAGATCGGCATCACCGGGACGGCGGCGGCGGTGGTCAACGCCGTCCACCACGCCACCGGTGTCCGGGTGCGTGGCCTGCCGGTGACGCTGGACAAGGTCCTCGCCGGCCTCGACTGAGCCCCCGGCCCGTCGGGTGACCGCCCGACGGGCCGGTGTGCGGTCGTGCACCACCGGGTAGCGCACGAGGGAGCCCGACCGGCGCCGCGCTGCTGCGCACCGGACGTCCGAGAACCCCAGGAGACCCCGTGGCCCTGAGCTACCCCACCCTGCCCGGTGACATCGACCACCTGATCGCCGACGACCACGCCGTCGTCGAGCGCCAGTTCCAGCACCTGGAGGCCCACCGCGGCAACCGGCGCGTGCTGGTCGACCAGGTCTCGACCGAGCTGTCGATGCACGCCTTCGCCGAGGAGACCGTCCTCTACCCGATCTGGACCGAGATCGGGATGGTGGAGGAGAACCACGACGCCACCGGCGAGCACCAGGAGATCAAGGACCTGCTCGTCGTCCTGGGCGACACCCAGCCCGGCGAGCCCGCGTTCGAGGAGGCGCTCACGACGCTGATGGCCGTCGTCCGGCACCACGTGGGCGACGAGGAGGGCCAGGAGCTGCCCGAGTTCCGCTCCAAGGTCGGGGCCGAGCGGATGGCACAGCTCGGCGAGGACTTCCTCACCGCCAAGCGCCGCGGCCCGACCAACCCGCACCCCGCCGCCCCCAACGGCGGCATCAAGGAGAAGATCGTCGGTGCCCTGGCCGCACCGGTCGACCTGGTCCGCGACCGGGTCTCCGGCGCCGACGCGGAGGCCGCCACCGACGCCAGCGGGCTGCTCAACCCGCAGGCGCAGGCGATCGTCGACGCGCATGCCTCGCTGCGGCCGCTGCCGTTCGAGACGCTGACGCCGAAGGAGGCCCGCAAGCAGCCCGGCCCCGACGACGCCGTCAAGAAGGTCATGGCCGACCGCGGACTGGAGGGCCCTGAGCCCGTCGGCTCGGTGCAGGACCTGTCCATCCCCGACGGCGCCGGCGGCACCCAGACGCTGCGCGTCTACACCCCGGCTGACCCCGCCGTGGGCCGGCTGCCGGTGATCATGTGGGTGCACGGCGGCGGGTGGGTGCTGTTCGACATCGACACCTACGACGCGTCGTGCCGGGCGCTGTCGAACAAGACCGGCGCGATCATCGTGTCGCCGGACTACCGGCGCGCCCCCGAGGCGGTCTTCCCGGCCAGCCACGACGACGTGATCACCGCCTGGCGCTGGCTGGTGCTCAACGCCGCCGAGATGGGCGGGGACCCCGCCCGCATGGCCATCGGTGGCGAGTCCGTCGGCGGGAACATGGCCGCCGCGACCAGCCTGCAGCTGGCCGAGGCCCACGAGCCGATGCCGCGCGCGCAGGTGCTGGTCTATCCGCTGACCACCGGTGAGCAGTTCGGCGAGTCGATGGAGGACGCCGCCGACGCCCGCCCGCTGAACCGGCCGCTGCTGTCCTGGATGGCGCTGCACGCGTTCCAGGGCAAGCCGGAGGCCGGCACCGACCCGCGCATCGCGCTGCTGGACTGGACGGCCGAGCAGCGCGCGGTCATGCCGCCCACGCTGGTCATCACCGACGAGCGCGACGTGCTGCGCAGCCAGGGCCAGCAGTTCGCCCAGGACCTCGAAGCGGCCGGGGTGGAGACCACCCACCGCTACTTCCCGGGCGTCATGCACGAGTTCTTCGGCGCCTCCGCGGTGCTGGAGGACGCCGAGCAGGCCCAGCAGGACGCGGCGGCGCACTTCCTGGCCGCCTTCGAGCGCCCCGCCGCCGCGGCGGTGTGACCTCCCACCGGCCCCCGCTGGACGCGGGGGCCGGTGCGCTACCCACCTCGAACGGCCCTCCCGGGCGCGACCCCGAGAGGACATCCGTGACCGGCACTGCGCAGGACCAGCAGGACGCGCCCGCAGGCGATGACCCGAAGCGCTGGACGGCGCTGTGGGTGACCCTCGTCGTCGGCTTCATGACGCTGCTCGACGTCAGCATCGTCTCCGTCGCCCTGCCCTCGCTCCAGGAGGGGCTGGGCGCCTCCCCGGCCACCGTGCAGTGGGTGGTGTCCGGCTACGCGCTCGCATTCGGCATCGCGCTGGTGCCGGCCGGGCGGCTCGGGGACGCCTTCGGCCGCCGCCGGCTGTTCCTCATCGGCCTGGTCGCCTTCGTCGTCTGCAGCGCGGCCGCCGGGGCCGCGCCGACCGCCGGGCTGCTCATCGCCGCCCGGCTGGCCCAGGGTGTGGCGGCCGGCGTCCTGGCGCCGCAGAACTCGGCGCTGATCCAGCAGCTGTTCCGCGGCCCGGAGCGCGGACGGGCGTTCGGCTTCTTCGGCGCGACGGTCGGCATCTCCACCGCCGTCGGCCCGGTGGTGGGCGGCGCGCTGCTCGCGCTGGCATCCGGTCCCGATGGCTGGCGGTGGATCTTCTACGTCAACGTGCCGATCGGCGTGGTGGCCTTCGTGCTCGCCCTGCGCCTGATCCCCGCACGCGAGGCCGCCGGGCACGGGCGGATCGACGTCCCCGGCGTCCTGCTCCTCGGCACCGGGGCGCTGGCGCTGCTCTTCCCGCTGGTGCAGGCCGAGTCCGGCGGGCTCACCCGGTACTGGTGGTGCTTCCCGATCGGGGTCGTGCTGCTGGTGGCCTTCTGGTCGTGGGAACAGCGGGTGGTGCGGTCGGGCAAGGACCCGGTGTTCGACCCGCGGCTGGTCACCGGGACCCGCGGCTACGCGCCCGGCGTGGCGCTCGGCACCGTCTACTTCGTCGGCTTCAGCGGCATCTGGCTGACCTTCGCGCTGTTCTTCCAGACCGGCCTGGGCTGGACGCCGTTGCAGTCCGGGCTCGCCGTCACGCCCTTCGCCGTGGGATCGGCGTCGGCCGCGGTGATCGCCGGCCGGCTGGTCGAGCGGTACGGCCGGGCGCTGACGGTGTTCGGCCTGACCGGGGTGGCGGTCGGGCTCACCGCGACGGCGCTGCTGATCGCCACCGTGCCGGAGGGGGCGACCGGCTGGGCGATCGCGCCGACCCTGCTGCTGGCCGGCATCGGCGGCGGGTTCGTCATCTCGCCCAACGTGACGCTCACGCTGCGCGACGTCCCCGTGGAGCAGGCGGGCTCGGCCGGTGGGGCACTGCAGACCTTCCAGCGCTTCGGCGGCGCCATCGGCACCGCGGCCCTGCCCGGGCTGTTCTACCTCGTGCTCGCCCACACCGACCAGCGCTTCCCGCTGGCGGCCGCGGCCGCGCTCGCGGTGGCCGTGGTGGGTGCGCTGGCAGCGCTGGTCATCGGCGTCCTGGACTGGCGGCACGACCGCCGGGACGAGGCGGAGGAGGAGCGTGACCGGGCGCAGGAGCACCGCCACCACGCGACCGCGCACCCGTGACCTGCACCCCTGACCACTCCAGCGAGGAGGTGGGCCGTCTCCCGGGCCGCGTGCAGCGACCCGGGAGACGGCGCCGGTTCACAGACCGTTCCGGGTGGTCCCGTAAACGGCCTGGTCGTGCGTGAAGCCCTCGTACTCGAGCTGGTCGATGAGCCCGTCGCGGGAGAACGACGAGTACTTCAGGTACGACGCACCCTTCTTGACCGCCTGCTGGTACCAGTCCACGCCCAGGCTGTCGACGGCCCAGGTCGAGTCCTGGAGGGAGAACTTCTCGTACTGCAGTTGCTCGATGAGGCCGGACCGCGAGAAGGCGGAGTACTTGAGGTAGTCCTGTGCCTTCTGCCGGGCGTTCGCCGCAGCGACGCTCGGCGGGTCGACCTGGGCGCCGGTCTGCGGCGTCCAGGTGATCGAGCCGCGCTCGAAGTTCTCCCGCTTTCCGCCCGGCACGTCGTACTCACCGGTCGTGGGGAAGCCCAGCGCTGACTCCTGCCAGCCCATGGAGGCCCACTTGTCCCGGATGGCGCCCTGGACGATGTGCGCGCCGTTGGCCGGGGACCAGTAGATCGAGCCGCCCTGGAAGTGGTTGACCGCACCGCCGGCCACCGGGGTCTCGCTGGTGGTCGGGAACCCGAGGAAGCCGTTCTCGTAGCCGGCCGTGCCCCACCGGTCGCGGATGGCCCCGCGGACGGCCTGGGCGCCCGTGGCAGGGGAGAAGTAGATCGAGCCGCCGGAGAAGCCGGTGTACACACCCCGGCGGTTGGGGGTCCCGAGCTCGTTGGTCGTGGGGAAGCCGAGCTCGGAGTTCTCCCAGCCCAGCGAGGCCCACTTGTCGCGGATGGCGCCGTGCACCTCGTGCGCGCCGGTGGGCCCGGACCAGTAGATCGAGCCGCCCTGGAAGTGCTGCCCTGCGCCACCGCGCACCGGGGACTCGTCGGTCACGGGGAACCCGGGGGTGCCGTTCTCCCACCCGAGCGCGGCCCAGGTGTCCCGGATCGCGCCGCGGACGGCGTGCGCGCCAGAGGCAGGCGACCAGTAGATCGACCCGTACTGGAAGTGGTTGACGGCACCGTAGACGCGGGGCGTGCCCTGCTCGTCGGTCGTCGGGTAGCCGAGCGCGCCGCCCGGACCGCCCACGGCGTTGTACCGGGCCAGGATGTCGCCGTGGACGTCGTGCGTACCGGTGGCGGGCGAGGTGAACAGGTCGGCGTGGGCTGCCGGCGCGGCACCCAGGGCCACCGCGAGCGTCAACCCCCCGACGGCGAGCGTCTTCCGCAGGGCGTGCCCTGAGGAGGAGGTGGGGTGTGCGTCGCGTGACATGCCGCTCCTGTGCTGTGAGGTGACTGGGCCTGCGGGAGATTCTCAGTGCGCAACCATCCGAAGTACAGGAGCATCCGGAACCGATCAGGCCGCGATCGGCACATCGATGGCCTCCTGGCGCAGGAGCCTGCCCACGTCCCACGAGCACTACCTGTCCCAGCACTGGTGGGCCGCCCCCGTCCCACTCAGGGCGGGTGGCCAGGCCGGTACGTGTCGGTGCGGGTGGCCCGGGTAGCACCGGGGAGCGGCACCCGCCGACCCGGCTCCCGCGGGTGGCTCGAGGCACCGCTGGAGAGCAGGGGCAGAGCATGAGCGCTCGTCGCGTTGGCAGCACCGACAGTCGGGTCACCCGGGTGCTCGCCGTCCTCTGGACGGGGTGGGGAGCCGTGATGCTGCTCCGTCCCGGCGGCCTCACCCGCGCGGTGTGCGGCGGTGGACCGGAGCCGGCTGCCTGGATCGTCCGGGTGCTCGGCGCCCGCCTGGTGGCACAGAGCGCGGTCACGCTGGTGCGCCCGACGCGTGCGGTGGTGCTCGCCGGTGCGGGCATCGACAGCCTGCACGCCACGAGCATGGTCCTGGCCCGGCTGCGCTGGCCCCAGCACGCCCGCCCGATCTGGGTGAGCGGCACCACCTCGGCCGTGTCGGCGCTCGCCGGACTGCTGAGCGCACCCGCCGCGCCGCGGGACTGAGGCTCCGCGGGCGCCGGGCCGACCGTCGCCGGCTACTCCGCCGAGCGCTGGTGCTCGATCTCCCCGAGCACCGTCTTCCGGTGCCGCCCCAGCTCCTCCGCCCGCTCGGCGCGGTCCAGCTGGGAGTCCCCGTGCATCTCCCGCACTTTCTCCCGCGCCTCCGGGGCCGGGACGTCGACCAGCTCGGCGGCCTTGCGGGCCTCCTTGGCGGCCTCGGTGTTGGGCACGTGCTGGCCCTCGCCGTGCCGCTTCGCCGCGTCGGTGGCCTTCTTCTCGTCCTCGCTCAGCAGCGCCCAGGCGGCGTCGGGCAGGTAGCGCGCGGTCTCGTGCTCGCCGCGCTCGGCGGTGCCGCCGTCGGCGGTGTGCCAGTCCTGAGCCGTCCACTCCGACAGGTGCTGTTGGGACTCGGTGCGCTCGCCCTCGTGCACGTAGCCGCCGCCCTGCTGCTCGTACTCGGTGGTCAGCAGCTGGCTCTTGCGCGCGCTCCACTGACCCGCGCGGCCGCCCTTCTCACCGGCCTTGATCTCCTCCTTGAGTCGCTCCCGCAGCTCGGGCTCGGTGTAGTCGGCCGCGTAGTCGTCCGCGCTCTTCCCGCTCATGGGCGCAGCGGTACCCCGGGCCGCGGCCGGTCACGCTCCGGTCAGGTGCCGCAGAACGTGCGGTACACACCGAAGTCGACCGGCGCCGGGGCGGCGTACCGCTCCAGTCCGGGCCGGGGCGTGAACGGGTCGGTGACGGCCTCCAGCAGCCGGTGCAGCGGCGCCAGGTCGCCGTCGGTCGCGGCGGTCAGTGCCTCCTCGACCAGGTGGTTGCGCGGGACGTAGACGGGGTTGACCCGGTCCATCGCGTCGGCGTCGGGGCCCAGCGCCCGCCAGGAGGCCAGCCACGTGTCGAAGCCCGCCAGGTCCAGGAACAGGTCGCGCGCCGGCGCCACGTCGCCGCGGGCGGCACCGGCCAGCGCGCGGCAGAACGACGTCAGGTCGACGTGGTCGGCGTGCAGCAGGGCCAGCAGCCCCTCGACCAGCGGCGCGGCCACGGCGTCGTCCAGCCCGGCGGGCAGGCCCAGCTTCGCCGCCCAGCCGGTGAGCATCGCGGCGCCGTACTGCGGCCGGAACCGCTCCAGCGCGGGCACGGCCAGCGCGACGGCCTGCTCCTGGTCGTCGGCGAACAGCGGCAGCAGTGCCTCGGCCAGCCGGGCCAGGTTCCACTCCGTCACCACCGGCTGGTTGCCGAAGGCGTACCGGCCGCCGGTGTCGATCGAGCTGTAGACCGTGGCCGGGTCGTAGGCCTCCATGAACGCGCACGGGCCGTAGTCGATGCTCTCGCCCGACAGCGTGACGTTGTCGGTGTTGAGCACGCCGTGCACGAAGCCCACCTGCATCCACCGCGCGACCAGCTCGGCCTGGGCGGTCACCACGGCCTCGTACAGCGCCAGGTACGGCTGCTCGGCGTCGGCCGCGGCCGGGTGGTGGCGGGCGATCGCGACGTCGGCGAGCCGGCGCAGCAGCGCGACGTCGCCGGAGGCCGCGGCGTACTGCACGCTGCCCACCCGCAGGTGGCTGCTCGCCACCCGGGCGAGGACGGCGCCGGGCAGCGGGGTCTCCCGTCGCACCGTGCGCCCGGTCGCCACCACGGCCAGCGAGCGGGTGGTGGGGATGCCCAGGGCGGCCATCGCCTCGCTGACGACGTGCTCGCGCAGCATCGGGCCGACCGCGGCCAGCCCGTCACCGCCGCGGGCGAAGGGGGTGCGCCCGGAGCCCTTGAGGTGCAGGTCGCGCACCCGGCCGGCGGGGTCGGTGAGCTCGCCGAGCAGCAGGGCGCGGCCGTCGCCCAGGCGCGGGTTGAACCCGCCGAACTGGTGCCCGGCGTAGGCCATCGCCACCGGGGTCGCCCCTGCGGGCACGGCGGTGCCGGTCAGCAGGGCGACGCCGTCGGGGGCGCGCAGCTCCGCGGGGTCCAGGCCGAGCTCGGCGGCGAGCGGCTCGTTGAGCACCAGCAGCGTCGGGTCGGGGGTCTCGGCGGCCTGCCACGGCACGGCCATCTCCGGCAGCGCGCGGGCGAAGGAGGAGCCCAGGACCACGGTCTCGTGCGGTGCGACGGTCACCGTCCCGAGGGTACGAGCGCCACCGACACCGGGCGTGCCGGAGCTGGTTGACAGTGCTCCGCCGGTCTCCCTACGGTCGATGCGTTCGAGGACTGCACGAGGGCACGACCCCCTCCCTGCACAGCTCCTGGTACGGGGTCCGTCGTGCCCGGCCACCGCGCGAGAACGCCGGTGGACCCACGCAACGGACAACGGAGTCCCCATGCCCGAGCACCCCGCCTCGCACGTGCCCCCGACCGGTCCCGCAGGGTCCGGTCCGACCGAGCCCGGTCCCGACCGGAGGCGACGGCGCCGCTGGCCCGCCCTCACCGTCCCCGTGGTCGCCGTCGTCAGCGCCGGCGTCCTGCTGAGCACGGCGGCCTCCCCGGCCGGCGCCACCGGGGGCGGCCCGGGCGGTGGCAACGGCGACGGGCACGGCGGCGGCCACGACGGCGGGGAGCCCACGGCCACCGTCGAGCCCTTCGGCAACGCCCCCGACGGCACGCCCGTCGAGCGCTGGACGCTGTCCAACGGCGGCGTCACGATGCGCGTGCTGACCTACGGCGGCATCATCCAGACCCTCGAGGTGCCCGACCGGTGGGGCCAGGCCGCGAACGTCGTCCTCGGCTTCCCGGACGTGGCCGGCTACGCCGCCGACACCGACCCCTACTTCGGCGCGGTCATCGGCCGCTACGGCAACCGGATCGCCAACGGTGCCTTCGAGCTGGACGGCGCGAGCTACCAGCTGCCGCTCAACGACGGCCCGAACACCCTGCACGGCGGCCCCGACGGGTTCGACGACCGGGTGTGGGCGGCTGAGTCGGTCGGGGACGAGGACACCGCGGCGCTGCAGCTGGACCTGGTCAGCCCGGCCGGTGACCAGGGCTTCCCCGGCACGCTCAGCACCACCGTCACCTACGACCTGGACGCCGAAGGCGCGCTCACCGTGCACTACCGGGCGACCACCGACGCACCCACCGTGGTCAACCTGACCCAGCACTCCTACTGGAACCTGGCCGGGGAGGGCTCGGGCACCATCTACGACCACGAGCTGCAGATCGCCGCCAGCGGCTACACGCCGGTCGACGAGACGCTCATCCCCACCGGCGAGGTCGCACCCGTCGAGGACACCCCGTTCGACTTCCGCACGCCCGTGGCGATCGGCGAGCGGATCCGGCAGGCCGACCAGCAGCTGCTGTACGGGCAGGGCTACGACCACAACTGGGTGCTCGACCGGAGCGACGACGGCGCGCGGGAGGGGTCGGACGCCGAGGACGGGCTGGAGCGGGCGGCGGTGCTGCACGACCCGGACAGCGGCCGCACGATGACCATCTCCACGACCGAGCCGGGGCTGCAGTTCTACTCCGGCAACTTCCTCGACGGCACCCTCGTGGGCACCGGCGGGGGCGCGTACCGGCAGGGTGACGGGCTGGCGCTGGAGACCCAGCACTTCCCGGACTCCCCGAACCAGCCGGAGTTCCCCTCCACCGAGCTGCGCCCGGGCGAGGTGTACGACAGCACGACCGTCTTCGCGTTCGACGACTGAGCCACCGGCCCCGCGTGCCCGCCGGTGCGGGCACGCGGGGACCTCAGAGGTCGCGGCGGGAGAAGGCCAGCGCGGCCAGCCCGCCCACCATGAGCACCCAGAGCGCGGCCCAGGCCAGGTAGGCGGGGGCCAGTGCGTCCTGGCTGAGGAAGGGGAACGCCCCGGCCTCGGGGCCGCTGCCGAACTGCAGCAGCGCCGAGGGGTCCTGGAAGGCGTGCATCGCCC
This sequence comes from Modestobacter sp. L9-4, assembly GCF_019112525.1. Classification (NCBI taxonomy): domain Bacteria; kingdom Bacillati; phylum Actinomycetota; class Actinomycetes; order Geodermatophilales; family Geodermatophilaceae; genus Modestobacter; species Modestobacter sp. L9-4. The sequence goes on along the minus strand of NZ_CP077800.1, from coordinate 225,861 downwards.
CGCGCCACAGCCCGTCGGTGGGCAGCAGCACCCGGGACACGCTGCCGACCCGCTCGACGGCGTCGTTGCCCAGGCCGGCGCCGATGCCACCGACCACGCCGGCCACCCAGGTGGTGCAGAACAGCCCGACGGCCACCACGCCCGAGGCCATCGGGGAGATCGCCGTGGACAGCAGCACGGTGAGGGTGAGCAGCACGACCGTCTGCGCGGCCAGCAGCCCCAGCGCCGTGACGGGCTCGGGTGGCCAGTAGCCGACGGTGGCCTGCACGACGAGCAGCTCGGCGAGGCCGGCGACGACGACGAACCCGGCGCCGAACACGACCAGCCCGGCCAGCTTGCCCAGCAGGAAGGCCCAGCGGTGCACCGGCCGGGCCAGCACGGCCAGCGCGATCCCGGACTCGGTCTCCCCGGCCAGCGTCGGCCCGGCGAGGAACGCGGTGCCCAGCGCGGCGATGAGGCTGAAGCCGAACATGACCAGGTTCAGCACCACCGAGGCGGTCAGCTGGGCCTCCCCACTGGTCAGGCCCTCCGCGGCCAGCCGGGTGAACCCCCAGCCGCTGAGCGCGAGCAGCAGCACGGTGAGCACCGCCAGGGCCAGCAGCACCCGCCGCCGGGTCGCCTCGCGCAGGGTCAGCGCGGCGATCGTGACGACCGTGCCCGCCGCGCTCACCGGGCGCCCTCGCGCAGGATGCCGAGCAGGCGCTCCTCCAGGCTGATCCGCACCGGTTCCACCGCGTGCACCCGCACGCCGAGGGCGACCAGGTCACCGACCAGGTCGGGCACCGCCGTCCCGGTGTCGTCGGCGGGCAGCGCGACGGTGAACCACTCGCCCTCGCGCTCGACCGGGCCGGCCGCGGCGAGCCGCGCAGCCGCACCGGCCGGCAGGTCGGTCAGGTGCAGCCGCACCTCCCGCTGGCCCAGCAGCTCGGCCAGCGTGCCGGCGGCGGCGACCCGGCCGCGGTCGAGGATGACCACCCGGTCGCAGACCCGCTCGACCTCGCCGATCAGGTGGGAGTTGAGCAGCACCGCGACGCCGCGCTCGCGCAGCGCCAGCACGATGTCGCGGACGTCGACCCGCCCGAGGGGGTCCAGCGCGCTGGTCGGCTCGTCGAGCACCACCAGCTCGGGGTCGGCGACCAGCGCGACCGCCAGCCCGAGGCGCTGCTGCATCCCCTTGGAGAACCCGCCCAGCCGGTCGCCGGCGCGGTCGGCCAGGCCCACCAGCGCCAGGCACTCGCGCTGCCGCTGCACCCCGACGGGCAGGCCGGAGAGCCGCACGTGCAGCTCCATGACCTCGGCGGGGGACAGCCACGGCTGGTAGCGGAACAGCTCGGGCAGGTAGCCCACCCGCGCCCGGGACGCCGGCCGGCGCGCGTCCTGCCCGAGCAGCAGCACCTCACCGGCGTCGGGGCGCACCAGGCCCAGCAGCATCTTGATCACCGAGGTCTTGCCGGCGCCGTTGGGGCCCAGGAGGCCGACGACCTCGCCCCGGCCGACCTCCAGCGACACGTCGCTCACCGCCTGCTGCTTGCCGTACCGCTTGCGCAGCCCGGAGCACCAGACGGCCGGGCCGGGCGGCAGGTCGGCCAGCGCGGTGGCCGCGCCGGCCGGTCCCGCTGCCGTCACCGCAGCTCCCGGGCGACCTCGAGCACCTCGTCGGTGTCCAGCGAGCCGGCCACGACGGTCACCGAGCCGTCGGACACCCAGATCACCGCCGACAGCAGCCCGTCGCGGGTCTCCAGCACGGTGGCCGGGACGCCGTCGACGTCGGTCGCGGACGTGGTGACCCGGTCGCTGGGCACCGGCAGCGGCAGTGTGCCGCCGTCGGCGGTGAAGGTGGCCAGCTGCGCCGCGACGTCGTCGGGCAGGCCGGGCAGCGACAGCAGGTGGTCCCGCAGCGTCTCGAACGGGACGCCGGTGGACGACGCCGTCGGGGCCACGGCGCGGCCGACGACGAGGCCGGGCACGCCGGTGCCGGAGGAGAACACCTGCGCCACCCCGGGGCCGGCGGTCAGCTGCACGGCGCTGCCGTCGAGCTGGTCGGAGGTCGCGGGCAGCTGCTCACCGGCGGCCGCGGCCGTCTCCGCGGCCCGGGCGGCGGAGTAGGTGAACGTGGCCGTCACCTGGTCGCCCACGGTGAACGTCGGGGCACCGGTGATGCCGTCGGGCAGCTCGGTCACCTCCGGCACCGCGAGCCCGCTCTCCTCGGTCGCGGCGGCGGCGTCGGCGACGGTGTGCACGTCCGGCTCGCCGGACACGGCCAGGTCGCCGAACCCGGAGAGGTCCGGCAGCGACACCAGGTCGGCGGTGTCGAAGGCGACCGGCTGCACGGCCTGGGTGCGGAACACCGGCAGCCAGTCGTTGGCCGCCGCGGTGCCCGCACCGGCGAGCACGACGCCGACGGCGACGCCGGCGACGACCGGACGCCGCAGCAGCTCCCGGGCGCGCCGGCTGCGGGCCGGCGCCGGGCGGGGAGCCGTGGCCAGGCCGGAGGTCAGCCGCTGCCAGGCGGCCGGGAGGTCGGCGTCCGGGACGTCGGCGTGCAGCGCGGTGGCCACGGTGGTGGCGTCGTCGCGGGCGGCGGCCAGGCCGGCCAGGCAGGCGGGGCAGCCGGCGACGTGTGCGCGGTCGTCGGCGGAGACCCCGGCGGGGGCGTCGACGAGCCGGCGCAGCACGCCCTCAGTCGGATGACGCATGACGGATCAGCTCCTTGCGCAGGGCGGACTCGGCGCGGCGGACGGTGGTGCCGACGCTGCCGGGGGACATGTCGAGGGCCGCGGCCACCTCGGCGTAGGACAGGCCGCTGTGCCGCAGCACCAGGGCCACGGCCTGCTTCTGCGGCAGCCGGGCGAGCCCGGCACGCACGCGGCTGCGGTCCTCACGGGTGAGCACCGCCTCGGCGACGTCGGGGCTCACGGTGTCGGCGGTCGCGGCGACCGCCTCCTCCCGCGAGGCGCGGCGGCGGCCGGACCGGATCAGGTTCAGCGCGGTGTGCGCGGCGGCGACCGCGAGCCAGCCCGGCGCCTCGGCGGCGGGGACGGCGGACCGGCCGAAGGTGAGGAACACCTCCTGGGCGACGTCCTCGGCCTGGTCGCGGGAGCCGAGCACCCGGGCGGCGACGCCGACGACCCGCTGGTAGTCGCGGCGGAACACCTCGGCCAGGTCGCCCCGCACCCCGGCTCCGCCCACGACACCACCTTCTCGCGCCGGTCCCCGCGCGCGGGCCGGCAGGCCCACCGCGATCCCCGGTCGCCCGTGCTGAACGAGGTCCATGCCCGGAGAGCACCGCCGCGGCCGGGGATGTGACACCGCCGCCGGGACCGTCACGTGACCGATGCGGGACGCCGGCGTCCCGCCCTACGGTCGCCGCATGCGCACAGCAGACAGCCGCCGCGCGCTCCTGGTCGCCGCGGCCGGGGGAGGTGCCCGGTGAGCGGTGCGGAGCCGGCCTGGCTGATCGCCGCCCGTCAGCTGGCCGGTGAGGCCCGGCGCGACCACGGCCGGGACGAGCGGCTGGCCACCGCGGCGCGGCGCCGGGCGGCGCGGCGGGCCGGCGGCGACCCGGATGCCGACACCCCGCCGACCCCCGCCGGCTGAGGTGCCGGCGGCGCGGGGACCCGCTCGCCGGCCGGTCCGCGGGGCCGTGGCCGAGGACCTCCGGATCGTGGGACCGGGCCCGGCCCCACCGTCACCGGAGGGGACCGGTCGGGGCGTCGGTCACCTGACCCCGACGCCCCGGGCGGTCAGCGCGCGCCGGCGCCCACCGGCTCGGGGGCGTCGGCCCGGTGCTCCAGGGCGGCACCCTCGACGTCGAGCGCGGGCAGCCAGCGCAGCCAGCGCGGCAGCCACCACGCCCGCTCGCCGAGCAGCGCCAGAGCGGCGGGCACGACCACCATCCGGACGACGAACGCGTCGACGAGGATGCCGGTGGCCAGCGCGAAGGCGATCGTCTTGATCGTGGCCTCGTCGCCGGTGAAGAACCCGGCGAACACCGAGAACATGATCAGCGCCGCGGTGACCACCACCGGCGCGGCCTGCCGGAAGCCGGTGCGCACGGCGTCGAGCGCGGGAGCGCCGTGGCTGTGCGCCTCGTGCATCCGGGACACCAGGAAGATCTGGTAGTCCATGGCCAGGCCGAACAGGATGCCGATGACCAGGATCGGGGCCAGGCTCAGCAGCGGGCCGGTGCTCGGCACGCCGATCGCGTCGGCCAGCCAGCCCCACTGGAACACCGCCACCGTGGCGCCGAGCGAGGCGCCGATGGTGAGCAGGAAGCCCAGCACGCCGATCAGCGGCACCGGCAGCGACCGGAAGACCAGCACGAGCAGCACCAGCGCCAGCCCGACGACCAGCACGAGGTAGACCGGCAGCGCGGCGTCCAGGGACTCCGAGACGTCGACGCTGACCGCGGTGGAGCCGGTGACGTAGGCCCGCACGCCGTCGAGGTCGGCCAGCTGGCCGCGCAGGTCGGCCACGAGGGCCTCGGTGGCCTGGGTCGCCGGCCCCGACTGCGGGACGACGGTGAGCAGGGCCGCGCTGTCGGTGGGGTTCGGGATCGGCGCGGCCACGGCGGCGACGTCGGGGAGCGCGGCGATGCCGTCGCGGGCACCGGCGGCCGCCTCGGCGGCCCCGCTGCCCTCGAACAGCACGGTCAGCGGGCCGTTGAAGCCGGGGCCGAAGCCGCCGGCCAGCAGCTGCTCGGCGCGAGCCTGGGTGCTGTCCTCGGGCAGGGCCTGCACCAGCGTGGTCTGCATGGAGAAGAACGGGACGGCGATGACGCCCAGGGCGACCACCGCGGTCACCAGGGCCAGCAGCCGGTGCCGGGTGACCCCGGCGACCCAGCCGGCGAGGAACCCGCGGCCGCGGGCCGGGGTGTCCCCGGTCTCGGCCGCGGCGCTGCGCTGCTTCTTCGGCAGGACGCGGCGGCCGAGGAGGGCGAGCACCGCGGGCACGAGGGTGAGGGCGACCAGCACGGCGATGACGATGGTGCCGGCCGCGGCGATGCCCATCTGGGTGAGGAACGGGATGCCGACGACGGCCAGCCCGACGAGGGCGATGACCACGGTGAGCCCCGCGGTGACCACGGCCGAGCCGGCGGTGCCCACCGCGGTGGAGACGGCCGTGCCGACGTCGGACCCCCGGCGCAGCTCCTGCCGGTACCGGCTGATGATGAACAGCGCGTAGTCGATGCCGACGGCCAGGCCGAGCATGCCGGCCAGCGCCGAGGTGGTCGAGGACAGGTCGAGGAACCCGGTGGCGATGGTGATGCCCATGATCCCGACGCCGACCCCGACGACGGCGGTCAGCAGGTTCATGCCGGCGGTCACCAGCGTGCCGTAGGTGATGGCCAGGATGACCAGCGCGACCACGACGCCGGCGGCCTCGCCCGCACCGCCGACGCCCGGCGTCTCGGTGAGCGCCTCACCGCCGATCTCGACGGTGAGCCCGTCGGCGCGCGCGCCGTCGACGGCGGCCACGAGGGCGTCCTGCTCCGGGGCGGTGACCCCGCCGACCGGCTCGCCGTAGGTGACGGTGCTGTAGGCGACGGTCTGGTCGGCGTTGACCGCGGGCGCGGCCGGGTCCAGCGGGTTGCTCGCCCGCAGCACCCCGGGCAGCTGCCCGAGGTCGGTGACCAGGTCGCCCAGGGCCGTGGCGTTGCTGCCCACGGTGAGCGGCGAGCCGTCGGGGGACTGCACGACCACCCGGGCGGTGGCCCCGTTGCCGCCGGCGCCGAAGTCGCGCTCGATGAGGTCGAGCGCGGTGGTCGACTCCTGGCCGGGGATGGAGAAGGTGCTGGACGTGGTGCCGCCCAGGGTGGCCGCACCCACGCCGCCACCGATGAGCACCAGCAGCCAGACCAGCACGACGGCCAGCCGGTGCCGGTGCGCGTACGTCCCCAGTCGGGACAACAACAGAGCCATGGGTCAGGCCTCCACCTGGTCGGGACGGGTGTGCGTGTCGCCGGGACGGCCTGGCGACACCGCGCCGGGACGGCCTGGCGACACCGCGCCGGGACGGCGGTGGCCGAGCGCGTCGGTGCAGGTGGCGACCACGAACGGCCGCCACTCGGTGGTCTGGGAGTGCCGGTGTGCGGCGAGGGAGAGGACGGCGAGCGCAGCGAGGGCCGCGACGACGCGCACCACCCGCTCGGTGTCGTTCTCGTGGTCGGCGTCGATGCCGAAGGCCGTCAGCGCCGCAGCACCCACGCCGTCGGGCCTCAGGGCGACGCCGTCCCCGCCCTGGGTGACCGGGGCGAGCAGCAGCGCGACCATGCCGGGGTGGGTCATGGCCACGTCGACCATCGCCTCGACCGCCCGGCGGTCACGCTCGGGGCCCAGCGGCAGGGGCTCGACCTGTGCCAGCACCTGCTGGCCGAGGGCGGTGGACTGGGCGAGCACCGCGGCGTGCAGCGCGTCCTTGCTGGGGAAGTGGTGCAGCAGCCCGGCCTTGGACAGCCCCACGGCGTCGGCCACGGCCTGCACCGAGGTGTGCGCGAAGCCGTGCTGGGCGAACAGCGCCGCGGCCCGGTCGAGGATCTGCTCGTCGGCCTGCTGCCGGAACGCTCGGGTCACGGGGGCGACCGTAACCCGCTCCCGACCGATGTGGTCGGTCTACCGACCGAAGTGGTTGGTGGGTCTGGTCACACCACCGGCGGGGCGTGGGGGTTCGGTCGCCGCGGGCGGGGCACCGGTCCCTCGACGCGCGGGCGTCCTCCACGCCCGCGCACACCGCTGAGAGGGAGCACATGTCCACCTGGCTCATCACCGGATGCTCGACCGGCCTCGGCCGCGCGATCGCCCAGGAGGTGCTGGCCGCCGGCCACGCCGCCGTGGTCACCGCACGCGACGAGCAGAAGGTCGCCGACCTCGCCGAGGGGGCGGCCGACCGGGTGCTCACCGCCGCGCTCGACGTCACCGACCCCGCGCAGGTCACCGAGGTCGTGCGCCGGGCGGAGGAGCGCTTCGGCGGCGTCGACGTCCTGGTCAACAACGCCGGCTACGGCTACCGCGCCGCGGTGGAGGAGGGCGAGGACGCCGACGTCCGGGCGCTGTTCGAGACGAACTTCTTCGGCGCGGTGGCCATGGTGAAGGCGGTGCTGCCGGGCATGCGGGCCCGCCGCTCGGGCGCGATCGTGAACATCTCCTCCATCGGGGCGACGATCACCCCGGCGGGGTCCGGCTACTACGCCGCGGCCAAGGCCGCGCTCGAGGGCATGACCGGATCGCTGCGCGGGGAGCTGGCACCGCTGGGCATCTCGGTCACCGTCGTGGAGCCCGGCTCCTTCCGCACCGACTTCTCCGGGCGCTCGCTGACCCAGGCCGCCACCCCGATCGCCGACTACGCCGACACCGCCGGGAAGCGGCGCAAGGAGGTCGACACCACCGACGGCACCCAGCCCGGTGACCCGGCGAAGGCCGGCCGGGCGATCATCGCCGCCGTCGAGTCGGCCGAGCCGCCGGCGATGCTGCTGCTGGGCAACGACGCGCTCGACAGCTACCGCAGCGTGCTGGACGCCCGGCGGGTCGAGTCCGACGCCTGGGTGCACCTGACCACCAGCACCGACATCGACGCCTGACCGACGGCCGGCGGCGGGGATCCCGCCGCCGGCCGACCGGCCCCACATGATTCATCCCATGAATCCGGCGGGCCGTGGTCTACTCCCGCGGTGACCGTCGCCACCGGCCCCGACTCGCAGCAGCGCGGGGTCCTCACCGCCGTCGTCCTCACCGCGCTGAACCTGCGGACGGCGGTGACCGGCTTCAGCGTCCTGGTGGGCACGGCCGGGGACGCGCTGCGCTTCGGCAACCTGGTCGCCGGGGCCATCGGCACGATCGTCACCGCCTGTTTCGCGGTGGCCGCGTTCGCCGCCCCCGCGCTCGTGCGCCGCATCGGGCTGGAGCGGACCGCGGCCCTGGCGCTGACCGCGACCACGGTGGGCATCGTCGTGCGCGCCCTGGCCTGGTCGCCGGCCGTGCTGCTGGGCGCCTCGGTGGTGCTCTTCGCCGGCGTCGGGGCCTCCAACGTCGTCCTGATCCCGATCGTCAAGACGCACTTCCCCGACCGGGTGCGCACGTTGAGCACCGTCTACATGGTGCTGCTGCAGGTGGGGCAGCTGATCGCACCGCTGGTGGCGCTGGGCCTGGCCGCAGTCGCGGGCTGGCGCACGGCGTCGGCGGTCTGGGCGCTGTTCACCGCGGTGGCGGCGCTGCTGTGGGTCCGGGTGGCCCGCGACCGGGCGGCCCGCGGGCCGGCGCCGGTGGGTCCCGCCGCCCGCCGGGTGCACGGGCGGTCACCGCTGGCCCTGGGCCTCATCGGCCTGATGGCCATGACGTCGCTGCACGTCTACACGCTGATCACCTGGCTGCCGACCATGTTCGGCGACGCCGGGGTGGGGGAGACGGGGAGCGCCTTCCTGCTGTCCTGGTTCGCCGGCCTCGGGCTGCTGGCGGCCTTCGTCGTCCCGCCGCTGGCCGGGCGGCTGGCCAACCCCTACCCGGTGGTCGTGGTGTGCGCCGTGCTGATGGCGGTCGGCTACCTGGGCATGCTCACCGGTCCCGCCGCCGGTGCGCTGGCCTGGGCCACCGCCTTCGGCCTCGGGGTGAGCACCTTCCCGCTGTGCCTGACCCTGATCGGCCTGCGCACCAGCGACGCCCCCTCGGCCTCCGCGCTGTCGGGGCTGGTGCAGGGCATCGGCTACGGCATCGGGTGCCTGGGCCCGCTCGCGCTCGGCGCCCTGGACCAGGCCACCGGCAGCTGGGACGCCACCTACCTCGTGCTCGCCGCGACGCTGCTGGTCACCCTCGCCGCCGGCTGGTGGGCCTGCCGTCCGCCGCGCACCTCCGCTCCCGTCGTCCCCGCCGGCACCGCGCGGCAGGGCTGAGCGGTGCCGGACGACGCCCGGCCGCCGCTGGGCACGCAGGTGGCGCGGCTGTTCCGGGAGCAGGTGAGCAGCGGGCGCTGGCCGGTGGGCGGGCGGATCCCCACCGAGACCGAGCTGGTCGAGTGGAGCGGCGCCGGCCGCAACACCGTGCGGGAGGCGGTCGGCTCGCTGGTGGAGGCCGGCATCCTGCGGCGGGAGCAGGGCCGCGGCACGTTCGTGCTGACCACCTCCGACGTGCAGACCTCGATCGGACGGCGGGTGGCGCGCACCTCCCGGCGGGACGGCCTGGAGCTGCGGCTGGCCCTGGACGCGGCCGCCGCGCGGACCGCCGCCGTCCGCCGCACCCCCGAGGACGCCGAGCTGCTGCAGGTGCTGCTGGCCGCCCGCCGGGACGCCTGGGCCGGTGGGGACCCGCGCGAGCGGGCCCGCGCCGACACGGCGCTGCACCGCGCCGTCGTGGCGGCCACCGGCAACGAGCTCCTCGGCGAGGTCTACGACGGGCTGCTGACGGTGTTCCAGGAGGTGCTCGACGACGACGTGCGGGGCGCCACCGACGACCTGGCGCAGCTGCACGACCAGCTCGTGGCGGCCATCACCGACCAGGACGCCGACCGGGCCGCGGCCACCATGGCCGCGCTGCTGCAGCCGATGATCGACGAGCTCGGGCCGGTCTGAGGTCGCCGCGCGGGCGCCGCCGTCCTCCCCGCACAGGCGCGCGCTAGCATCGTGACAGCGCAGACCACGCGGCAGCCGCCTGATGACGGACCTCCCGGCGTGGTCGCCGCCCCGTTCCCCACCGGCGGCCCCGGTCCGCCGTCGGCGGACCGCCGGGACCCCGCCACCGCGGGCCCGGCCGCCCAGCCGCTCCCCGGAGCGGCCGTCGTGGTCGCGTCCGGGACGCACCGGCCGTCCGGGGCGCAGGCACGGTGCCCCGTTCCGGGGGCCGTGCCCGGCACGACAGAGGAGGAGTCCGTGGCTCGAACAGGCCAGCGCCCGACCGCCCGCCGCGGTCCCGCACGCGACCAGCGGCGCGGCCGCGAGCCCGGCGACGTCATGTCGGTGCTAGCCCGCGCCGTGCGCGAGGTCGAGGCCGCCGCCCAGCGCGGCCCGGTCACCCCCGGCGCCCGCACGAAGTTCCAGGTCGTGGCGCTGCTGGTGCGCGAGGAGCACGCCCGGGTCAAGTCCGCCGAGGACCTCGGCGAGGCCCGCCGCGCTGAGCAGCTGAAGCGGCTGGACGGGATCGCCACCATCCTGGCCCGCACGGCGGTGCGCGACTCCGCGCTCTACGCGCTGCTGTCCGAGGACGCCGTGGTGCCCGAGTCCACCCGCCGGCTCAAGCGCGAGATGCTGCGCGACGCCGGGATCGAGGTGGCCGACGAGCCCGAGGCCCCCGCCGCGCCGGTCGCCGCCGCGGCCACCACCGCCGCGCCCGAGCGGGTCGTGCCGCAGTCGGTGATCTCCCGGCAGCTGGCCAACCCCTTCCTGGCGCCGGACTTCTCCGCCGTCCCGCAGGCCCCCGCGCGGCCGCGCCGGCTGGCCGGCTGGGAGCTCATCGGCCCGCTGCTGAGCTCCTTCGAGCGCGCCGGCGCCGGCGACGCCGCCTGCATGTCGCTGCCGTTCCCCACCTCCCGCTTCACCCCGATGGGCATGGAGCTCATGCCCCACCAGGGGCAGCTGGTGGCCGCGGCCGCCGCCGGGCACCGCACCTTCCTGCTCGCCGACGAGCCCGGCCTGGGCAAGACCGCCCAGGCGCTGCTGGCCGCCGAGGCGGCCGGCGCCTACCCGCTGCTGGTCGTCGTGCCGAACGTGGTGAAGACCAACTGGGCGCGCGAGGCCGGGCTGTGGACCCCGCACCGCCGGGCCACCGTCATCAACGGCAACGGCGACACCCTCGACGGGTTCGCCGACATCGTGGTCGTCAACTACGAGGTGCTCGACCGGCACGTGGGCTGGCTGGGCGACTTCGGCTTCCGCGGCATGGTCGTCGACGAGGCGCACTTCATCAAGAACCGCACGTCGCAGCGCTCCCAGCACGTGCTGGAGCTCTCCGAGCGGATCCGCACGCGCAGCCCGCGGCCGCTGCTGATGGCGCTGACCGGCACCCCGCTGATCAACGACATCGACGACTTCCGGGCCATCTGGCAGTTCCTGGGCTGGATCGACGACGGCAAGCCGCTGGGCGCGCTGATGGACGCCCTGGAGGACACCGGGCTGACCCCGGCCGACCACGGCTTCTACCCGGCCGCCCGGCGCTGCGTCGTCGAGCAGGGCATCGTCCGGCGGCGCAAGGTCGACGTCGCCGCCGACATCCCGGCCCGCCGGATCGCCGACCTGCCCGTCGAGCTGGACGGCGCGGCCGGCCGCTCGATCCGGGCCGCCGAGCGCGAGCTCGCCCGCCGCCTGGTCAAGCGCTACGAGTCCGCGCTCGCCGCGCGGGAGTCCGCCACCGAGGTCGAGGGCATCGACGAGCACCTGGTGCGCCAGGTCGCCCGCTGGGAGCAGAAGGACGCCACCTCGACCAAGGCCGGGGAGAACGTGTTCTCCATGATGCGGCGGATCGGTGAGGCCAAGGCCGGCCTGGCGGCGGACTACGCGGCGCAGCTGGCCCGCAGCGCCGGCAAGGTCGTCTTCTTCGCCAAGCACATCGACGTCATGGACACCGCCGAGGAGACCTTCACCAAGCAGGGCGTGCGGTACTCCTCGATCCGTGGCGACCAGACGCCCGGCGCCCGGCAGCGCAACATCGACGCCTTCGTCAACGACCCCGAGGTCGCCATCGCCGTCTGCTCGCTGACCTCGGCAGGGGTGGGGCTGAACCTGCAGGTCGCGTCCAACCTGGTGCTCGCCGAGCTGTCCTGGACCGACGCCGAGCAGACCCAGGCCATCGACCGGGCCCACCGCATCGGGCAGACCGAGCCGGTCACCGCGTGGCGGATCATCGCCGCGCAGACCATCGACGCCCGGATCGCCGAGCTCATCGACAGCAAGGCCGGCCTCGCCGCCCGGGCGCTGGACGGGTCCGACGAGGAGGTCGGGTCCTCGGCCGACGTCCAGCACGAGGCGCTGGTCGCGCTGCTGACCGACGCCCTGGCCGCCCGGGGCTGACCCGCCGGTCCGGGCCGGCCGGCCAGGACCCACCGGTCGCCCGGGGCTGACGGGGCGTCCGGGGCTGACGGGCCGGACGGCGGGGCGACTCGCCGTCCGGCGTTGTCACGGAACGGTCACGGTGGCTACCGTGGCCGGAGTCCGGCGGGTCGGCACGTCCGGCGCCGGGGAGTCCGCACACCTGCCGCAGCGCACCCCGCCGGGTCCCCGTCGCTGCGCCCGTACCCTGGGAGTCCCACCGCCCATGCGCCCCCGCAGCACGCGCGCGCACCGTCGTCCGCCCGCCGGGGCACTGCTCGGCTCCGCCGTGGCCGGTGCGGTCGCCCTCGCCGTCCTGGCCGGCACGGGCCTCGCCCAGGTCGCCGGCCCGACGGCGACGGCACTGCCGGAGGCCGGGCCGGTCAGCGTCGCCGAGCAGCTCGGCCTGGCCGGGGTGCCCGCGCCGTCCGGGCCGGCCCGCGACCTGGCGCCGCTGGAGCAGCTGGCGGCCAGCCGCAGCAGCCGCGAGGCCGCGCAGACCGCCGCCCAGCAGGTCCAGGCCGCCGCGGACGCCGCCGAGCTCGAGCGCCGGCGGGTCGAGTCCGAGACCACCGCCCGGGTCGCCGCCGAGGCCGAGGCCGCCGCTGCGGCGGAGGCTTCCGCCACGGCAGCTGCCGAGGCGGAGGCCGCGGCCGCCGCCGAGGCCGCGCGGGCGGCGGAGGCCACGGCGGCCGCCGCCGCAGAAGCAGCGGCGGAGGTCGGGCCGGCACCCGCTGAGGCGCCGGCCCGCCGGTCGTCGGCGGGAGTGGCCTCCAGCGCGGCCACCTCCGCGGTCGCCCGGATCACCAACCGCACGGGCGACGTGGAGCCGCAGGTGCAGGCCGCCGCCGACCAGGTGGTGTCGGCGGTGCCGGGCGCCGGCGGCATCACCCTGGGCGGCACCCGGGCCAGCGCCACCGACCCCGGCGGCCACCCCTCGGGCCTGGCCCTGGACTACATGGTGCTCACCGACGCCGCCCTGGGCGACGCGATCGTGGCCTACCACGTCGAGCACTGGACCGAGCTCGGCGTCGCCTACGTCATCTGGGAGCAGCGGATGCTCAGCTCGCCCGGCGGGTCGTGGAAGCAGATGGAGGACCGCGGCGGGGTCACGGAGAACCACGTCGACCACGTGCACGTCAACTACCGCTGAGGGCGCTGGTTAACCTGCCCGGGTGATCGAGGTCCTGGCGGTCGACCTCGTGCCCGACGGTCTCACCCCCACCGTCCTGCTCCTGGTGCTGCTGGCCGGCCTGACCGCCGGGTTCGTCGACGCCGTCGTGGGCGGGGGCGGGCTCGTCCAGCTGCCGGTGGTGCTGCTGATCCCCGGCATGAGCCCGGTGCAGGCGCTGGCCACCAACAAGCTCGGCGCCATCCTCGGGACGACGACCAGCGCGGTGACCTTCTACCGGCGGGTGCGCCCGGACCTGCGCACCGCCCTGCCGATGGCGGGGATCGCGCTGGCCGCCAGCTTCGGCGGCGCGTCGATCGCCGCGCTGCTGCCCACCGCCGTCTTCAAACCGGTCATCGTGGTCGCCCTGGTCGGGATCGGGGCGTTCACGCTGTTCCGGCCCGCGCTGGGCGAGGTGACCGCGCTGCGGCACACCGGCCGCCGCCACCACGGCGTGGCCGCCGCGGTCGGTCTGGTCATCGGCTTCTACGACGGGGTGCTGGGCCCGGGCACCGGCTCGTTCCTGGTCTTCGCGATGGTCTCGCTGCTGGGCTACGACTTCCTCGCCGCCAGCGCCAAGGCCAAGATCGTCAACTGCGCGACCAACCTCGGGGCCCTGCTGTTCTTCGTCCCGCACGGCTCGGTCTTCTGGGGTCTGGGGCTGATGCTCGGCGTGGCCAACATGGTCGGCGGCTACCTCGGGGCCCGGACGGCGACCACCCGCGGGAGCCGGTTCATCCGGGTGGTCTTCCTGGTGGTGGTCACCGTCCTGATCGCCCGGCTCGGCTGGGACGTGTGGACCGAGGAGCTGCGTCCCCGGCTCTGAGTCCGCCCCCCGGACCGGGCAGCACATGGGCGGGTCCGGGGGGCGCAGCTCAGACGAAGGGGACAGCGGGCGGCAGGCCCAGCACGATCCGGCCGGCCAGCGGCCACTGCGCGGTGGACAGGTTCGCCGACTGCGCGGCGGCCATCCCGTCGCGGAACCAGCGCCCCAGCCGGCTGCCGCGGGCCAGCGGCTCGGAGCTGCCCAGCTCGTAGGCCGTGGTGAAGGTGGCGCGGGCGACCTCGGTGACCAGGCACATCGCCCCGCGCAGGGCGCCGCGCTGCTCGTCGGTGGTCGGCCGGCCCGCGGCGGCGGTCTCGTCCAGCTCGCGGGCCGTGGCCAGCAGCAGCCCGCGGGCCGCCGCGACCTGGGTGGACGCCCGGCCCACCGCGGTCTGCACCCGCTCCTGCGCAGCCAGCGGTGCGCCGTCGAAGCCGGTCTTGGTGCTCACGACCCGCACCGCCTCGTCGAGGGCGCCCTGGGCCATCCCGATCACCACCGCGGCGCAGCCGGGGTAGACGAGGTTCACCGTGGGCAGCCGGTAGGTCGGGCCGGCCAGCCGGTTCTGCGCGGCGAAGCCGAACAGCATCGTGGCGGGCACCAGGACGTCGTCGACCTCCACGGTCTGGCTGCCGGTGGCCCGCATGCCCGCGACGTCCCAGGTCTGCTCGACGGTGACCGCCGAGCGCGGCACCAGGGCCAGCTGCAGGCCGGCGCCGAAGCCCGCGCCCGCCGCGCCCGCGTCGGCGGGGAGGACGGCGGCGAGGCTGAACCACTCGGCGACGTCGGCCCCGCTGACGATGCGCCACCGGCCGGACAGCCGCGCGCCGCCCTCGGCCGGGGTGAGCACCCCGGGCTGCCCGGAGTTGGCGATCAGCGGGTCGCCGCCCCCGGACCACACCTCGGCCACCGCGGCCGGGTCGAGCAGGCCGGCCAGGAAGCCCATGTTGAGGTTCCAGACCGTCCAGGCGGTGGGCCCGTCGATGCGGGCGAGGTCGGCCAGCAGCTCCAGGACCCCCGACGTCGTTGCCTCGCTGCCGCCCAGCTCGCGCGGGGTGTACAGGCCGAGGACGCCGGAGTCCCGCAGGGCACGGGCCAGCTCGTCGGGCATGCGGCCCTGCTGCTCGGCGGCGTCCCGGTGCGCCTCGATCACCGGGCGCAGCAGCTCGGGCAGGTCGTGCAGGGCGGTGGTCGTGCGCTGGGTGGTGGTCATCGGGTCTCTCCTCGTCGTGACCGGCCGGGCTCGGTGGTCTGGCAGGGAGATGCAGCCCGGGAGCCCGTCGTGCGCGGTCGTCGGTGTGATGCCGGACTCATCCGGCCTGCGGCTCCCGGTAGGCGAGTCGCAGCCGGGTGGTCCGGCCGTCGCGGACGCTGTGCAGCCAGGCCATGGCCGGTGGGCAGTGGTCGGGGGCGTCGGACGGGTTGAGGAAGTCGGTCTCCCAGACCATCAGGCCCCGGCTCGCCGCCGCGTGGCGCAGCCGGAGCCCGACGCCGGCGCCCTGGGTGTGGTCCCGAGCGGCGAGCAGGCTGTCCCGGTCGCCCGGCTGCCGGCCGGGCAGCACGACCGTCGCGTCGGGGTGGTACCGCTCGCGCAGGACCTGCTCGTAGTGGTCGCTCAGGCTGGCCGCGATCGTCTCCTCGGCCTGGCTGCGGCTGGCCTCCGCGGCCCGTCCGGCGTCCGGATGGGCCGCGCTCGCGCTGCGCTGCAGGGCACCGGTCAGGGCCCGCCGCCCGTCCCGCAGCCGGCTGCGCACCGTGTCCACCGGGACGCCGCACAGCTGCGCGATCTGCTGGTAGGACGACCAGTCGCTGAAGTACCGCAGCACCACGACCTCCCGGACCGGTTCGGCCAGCTCCGACACCGCCTGCTGCACCCAGTCGCCGGTGGCTGCCCGCTCCAGCACCGCGGCCGGTCCCAGCGCCGGATCGGCGGGCAGCAGCAGCTCCGGTTCGGCGACTGGGGTGGCCCGCCGGGTGCGCACCAGCATCAGGCAGCTGGTGCGCACGATGGACCGCAGCCACGGGCCGGCCGCGTCCGGGTCGCGGAGCTGGGGCAGCTTGCGGAGGGCGACCAGCAGGGCGTCCTGGACCGCGTCGTCCACCTCGTCGACGTAGCCGAGCGTGGCGATGGCGACCGCCCGCAGGCTCGCGGCGTGCTGCTGGACGAGCACGGCGAAGGCCTGGGTGTCGCCCTGCTGGGCGGCGTGCACCAGCGCGGCGTCCGACAGGTCCGCCGGTGCCCGGTGCGGGGTGGGCAGCAGGGACGTCGTCATGGCGGGCTGACCTCCTCCGGGGGACGGGTGCGCGATTTCCGTGCGCGCCCGTCATCCCACGCCTGCCCACCCCGGGCGCGCATGCGTGTCCCCCCCGGGGTCTCGCGTGGCGGCTCGTCGGGGCCGGTCGCCCCTGTCTCCTCCCGCCACCCTGTCCTGCCACGGCCCGGTGGTCGTCGCCCAGCGGCCCGACCGGGACGTCGCGGGACGGTGCGCGTCAGCCCCGCCGGGTGGCCCGCACGACGACGTCGTGGAGGGTGACCGTCCGCCCGCCGGGGCCGCTCATCGTGCGCTGCGGCTCCTCGGCGGTGACGACGTCCCACCCGACGGCGTCCAGGCGCGCGACCACGGCGGCCGCGGTGACCGACGCCTCGGCCGGGTGGTGGCCGTGCCCGTGCTGGGGTCCGCCCGCGGTGTGCAGGTGCCCGACCACCAGCAGGGTCCCGCCCGGGGCGACCCAGCCGGCGACCCGGTCGTAGAACTCCAGCTGGGGCATCGCGGGGTGGGCGTAGTGGGTGGTGACCAGGTCGAAGCCGGCCTCCGGGGCCCAGTCGACCAGGTCGGCCTCCACCCACCGCACCCGGTCGGCGACACCGCCCGCCGTGGCGCGGTCGGCGGCCCGGGCCAGGGCCTCGGCCGAGATGTCGGCCGCGGTGACCTGCCAGCCGTGACCGGCCAGCCACACCGCCTCCGCGCCCTCGCCGCACCCGGCGTCCAGGGCCGTGCCCGGCACCAGGCCGTCGAGCTCCGCGACCAGGTACGGGTTGGGCGGGGTGGCGGCTCCTGCCCGATCCTGCCAGTGCTGCTGCCAGTACGCCCGGTCGAACTCGTGGTCGGTCGGGGTCTGCTCGGTCAAGAGGGCCTCCTCGTCGGTGTCCACGACCATGACGGGCGTCCCGTCCCACCGCAACCGTCCTTGCCGCAACGGCAAGGACGCGCGACGACACACAGCAGGACGGCCCGTCCGGCCGCAGGATGGCGGGATGACGGCGGACGAGCGGACCCACGACCTGGTCCTGTACGGCGCCACCGGCTTCGTGGGCCGGCTGACCGCCGCCCACCTGGCCGAGCACGCGCCGCCGGGCACCCGGATCGCGCTGGCGGGTCGCTCCCGTGAGCGGCTGGCGGAGGTGCGCGCGGGACTGCCCGGCGCGGCCCGCGACTGGCCGGTGCTCGTGGCCGACTCCAGCGACCCCGCGTCGCTGACCGCGCTCGCCGCGCAGACGCGGGTGCTGGTCAGCACGGTCGGGCCCTACCTCCGGCACGGGCTGCCCGTGGTCGAGGCCTGCGCCCGGGCCGGCACCCACTACGCCGACCTCACCGGGGAGGTGCTCTTCGTGCGGGAGGCGATCGACCGCGTCGACGCCGTCGCCCGGGAGACCGGTGCCCGGATCGTGCACGCCTGCGGGTTCGACTCCGTCCCCTCCGACCTCGCGGCCCTGATGCTGGCCGACCGGGCGGCCGCCGACGGCGCCGGCGGGCTGCGCGACGTCCGGCTCGTGGCCACCGTCCGCGGCGGCTTCAGCGGGGGCACCATCGACTCCGGGCGCGCCCAGCTGGACGCCGTGGGCCGGGACCGCTCGCTGCGCCGGCTGGTCGCCGACCCCTTCGCCCTCAGCCCCGACCGGGACGCCGAGCCCGACACTCCGCAGCCCCCGACCGCGGCACCCCCCGCCCGCGACCCGGACGGCCGGTGGACCGCGCCGTTCGTCATGGCGTCGTTCAACACCCGGGTCGTCCGGCGCAGCAACGCGCTGCAGGACTGGCGGTACGGCCGGTCGTTCAGCTACGGGGAGGTGATGGGCACCGGGCGGGGCCTGACCGGTGCGGTCACCGCGGCCGGCCTGACCGCGGCACTCGCCGGGGCCTACGGTGCGCTCTCCTTCGCCCCGGCCCGCGGTGTGGTCGACCGCCTGCTGCCCGCGCCGGGCAGCGGCCCGAGCGAGGAGGTCCGGCGGAAGGGGTGGTTCCGGATGGTCGTCGACGCCGGGACCGAGGACGGCCGGCGCTACCGCGCGACCGTCGCCGGCCGGGGCGACCCGGGGTACTCCGCCACCGCGGTGATGCTGGGGGAGAGCGCCCTGGCCCTGGCCCTGGACGGCGACGGGCTGCCCGACCGGGCGGGCTCGCTCACGCCGGCCACCGCCCTGGGGGAGGTGCTGGTGGAGCGGCTGCGCTCGGCCGGCCACGAGTACGGGGTGGTGTCACTGGCGTCGGGGCCGGGAGGCCGCTGAGCGACACCCCGGTCACCTGCTCGACCGTCAAGTGACCGGGGTGTCCTCGCCGGAGCCCTCGGGCGACCCCGGCTGACCTGCTCCGCCGCCTGGTGCGTCGGGTGACCGGGTCGCTGTGGCCTGGTCGGTCCGGACAGCTGCCGGCTCGATCCGGCCGGCTGCCGGCTCGGCCTGCGTCCCCGCCGGCTCGCCCTGCGTCCCCGCCGGCTCGATCCGGCCGGCTAGCGGCTCAGCCCGGGTGGCCGCGAGCTCGGCCGGGGTCCCTACGGGCTCGGGCCGGGCGGTTGCCAGCTCGGCTCGGGCGGCAGCGAGCTCGACGCGGGCGGCCTCCGCCTCGGCGCGGGCGGCCTCCGCCTCGGCGCGGGCGCGGTCGCGGGCCTCCTCGGCCTGCAGGCGGTCGTGGCGGGCGTCCTCCGCGCTGCGCTCGGCTCGTTCGGCGCGTGCCTCCTGGGTGCTCGCGCGGTCGGTCGCGGCCTCGGCCCGGGCGTCGGCCGCCTGTGCCCGGCTCTCGGCGGCGGCGGTCTCCAGCCGGGCGGTCGTCTCGGCCAGCTCGGCCCGGCCGGCGGCCCGGGCGGCATCGGCCCGGGAGCGATCCGCCTCCGCCTGCGCGGCGGCCGTCTCCGCGCGGGCGGCCTGCTCGGCGGCCAGCGCCTGGTCACGGGCGGCCTCGGCGGCGGACGCCCGGTCCTCGGCCGCTGCGGCGTCGGCGAGTGCGCGGGCACGGGCCTCCTCCGCGCGGGCGGCCTCGGCGCGGGCGGTGCCGGTCTCACGTTCGGCGGCCTCTCGCTGCCCGTCGGCGTCCTGGCGTGCCTGCTCGGCGCCGGCGGCCGCCACCGTGGCCGCCTCGGCCTCGGTCCGTGCCTGTTGTGCTGCCCGCTCCGCGGTGACGGTGGCCGCCAGGGCCGCGGCGGCCCGGTCCTCGGCGGCGGCGGTCGCGGTCCGGGCGGCGGACGCGTCGGCGTCGGCCCGTGCCGCGGCCTCGAGGGCCTCCCGCGTCGCCTTCTCCGCGACCGCGCGCACCCGGTCGGCCAGGGCGGCGCGCTGGTCGGCCTCGGCGATCTCGCGCCGGGCGTCGGTGCGCACCGCCGCCCGCTCGGCCTCCAGCAGCTCGGCGTCCGCGGCCCGGGTCAGCGCGTCCTGCGCCCGGTCGACCTGCTCGGTGATGGCCGTCAGCGTCGAGCGCAGCCGGTCGGCCACCTCGAGGAGCGTCTCGCCGGTGCGGGGCGACGGTGCCGGGGGAGGGGTCCCAGGGGAGGCCGGTGCCCGGTCGGCCGCCTGGCTGCGGCGGGCGGCGAAGGCGGTCGTGCGGTTGTGACCGGGGAGTGCGCAGTAGGACGACCGCCCGCCTGTCGCCGGGGGAGGAGCCACCGGCCGGTCGCAGCCGGGATAGGCGCAGGTGGTCTCCGGGGCGGTCATGCGGCCATCGTGCGCTCGTTCGTCCGTCAATGCACGCTCATTAGACGAACGGACGGACGGCCGTCATGCGTCGATGGCTGGCTCAACGGCAGACAGCACTCCATAATCAACTGTTATGGAGCGTTCATCCGCAGTGACGACAGATGCACTTGCGACCACCCATGAGGTGGTCCGGCGTCGCTCGGAGACGCGCACCGGGACGCAGCCGGACGCGCACCCCGCCGACGGGGGACTGGTGCTGCCCGGCGACGTCGAGTCCGTGGGCCGCTACCTGGACGCGGCGAAGGCGGAGTCGACGCGGCGGGCGTACGAGGCGGACTTCCGGGCGTGGTCGGACTGGGCCGCTCAGCGCGGCTTCACCCCGCTGCCGGCCGCGGACGCCGCGGTGGCGGCCTACCTCGCTGCGCTCGGCGACGCCGGCGCCAGCCCGCGCACCATCGCCCGGCGGCTGTCCGGGATCGGGCACGCCCACCGCGAGGCCGGGCACCCCAGCCCGTCGGAGCACCCCGGCACCCGCGAGGTGCTGCGCGGCATCCGCCGGGCGGCGGCCCGCAGCGGACGGCGTCCGAAGAAGGCCCGTGCACTGGACACCCAGACCATCCGCGCGCTCGTCGAGGACCTGCCCGAGGGGCCCGCCGGGCTGCGCGACCGGGCGCTGGTGCTCACCTCCTTCGCCCTCGGCCTGCGGGCCTCGGACGCCTGCGGCCTGGACGTCACCGACCTGGCCCCGGCCGGGCACGGCGGCCTCGACGTCACCGTGCGGTTCTCCAAGACCGACCAGGAGGGCGCCGGGGAGGTGCTGGCCCTCGCGCCCGGGGTGCGGGTGCAGACCTGCCCGGTGCGCGCGCTGCAGGCCTGGGTCGAGGCGGCCGGGCTGGAGTCCGGCCCGCTGTTCCGCAGTGTCGGGCGCGGCGCGGCACCGCGGATCGGCCGAACCCGGATGGCGCGGTCGTCGGTGCGGCTGGTGCTGTTGCGGGCGGCCGAGCGGGCCGGCGTCCCGCTGGAGGGGCTCAGCCCGCACAGCCTCCGCCGGTCCTTCGCCACCGAGGGCTACAAGGCCGGGGTCAGCGAGCGCGAGCTGGCCCGCACCGGCCGGTGGGCCTCGGTCACCACCCTGCGCGGCTACGACGCCAGCAGCCGCTGGGCGGCCCCGGCGTCCGCCCGGCTGGGCCTCTGACGCCACCCGCCCCGGGGGTCCGGGGGTCCTGGTCGGGACGGGTGGCGGTGGTGGACCGGCCCCACGACCCGGACCCGGCCGCCACCGTGCTGCTCGCCGCCGCGGCGACGGCGCCCGGGGTCACGGGGCGCCGTCGGCCGCGGTGCTCAGCGGACCGCGGCGCTGGCCCGTGCGGCCCGGCGGGTGGCCTGCTGCGCGCGCCGGTTCCACCGGCGAGCGGCGATGATCCGGCGAGCGCGCGCGTCCGGGGACGCGCCGGGCAGCGACCCGGGACGGTCGGGAGCGGTGGTCATCGGCTCAGGCCTCCGCGTAGGTGATGCTGCCGTCGGCCTGGACCGCCACGACCAGCGCGAGCGTGTCCGATGCGTCCTCCACGTTCGTCGCCACGCAGGGCAGCGGCGTCCGTGTGCCGTCGACCAGGACGCGCCGCTCGTCGGTGCCGCAGGCGGCGGTGACCGCCAGCCCGTGGTCGGTGGCGAGCTGGTCGGCGAGCATCTGCTCGACGTCGTCCAGCCGCACGATCTCGTCGTCGAGCTGGAACCGGACGTTGCCCTCGGCGTCCTGCTGCCGGACGGTGTACGTCACCGGCTGGCCGTCGAGCTGCGCGGTGCAGGTGAAGGCGCCGCCGGCCTCGGCGGTCACCCCCGTCGGGCAGTCGACGTCGGTGGCGGCCGCCCCGGCCTGCAGCCCGGTCTCGGTGACGATCCGCTCCTCGACGACAGCGGTGTCCAGGGTCGGCTCCCCGAACAGCAGGAGCGCTCCGCCGGCCAGGGCGGCGACGGCGAGGGTCGTGCCGGCGACGGCCGCGACGACCCGACCGGTGCGGCGGCGCGGCGGGGGGACGGGTGCCCGACCGGGCGCCCACGGTGGTGCGGGGAACGGTGCGGCGGGCTCAGCGGCCGTCGTGGCCGTGGTCGGGGGGACGTGCGTTCCGGGTGCCATGCTCTCTCTCCTGGTCGGTGGGCAGGACCACCGTGGTGGAGCGGCCTTGCGCGCGGCTTGTCCCCGCCTTGCGCACCGGAGGGTCGGTCGTCCCACCGGCCAGCTCGCCGACCAGCGTGCAGGCCGCGGTGAGGTCCAGGAGCTCGCCCTCGGCGAGGCCGTCGGCGTACTCGGCCGGGTCGAGCGCGGCGCGGGTGGCCTCGACGTAGCGCCGGCCGTCCACCGGGTCCATCCGCAGCGGGTCGTAGCCCACCCGGCGTGCCGCGGCGTCCACGGCACCGAGCAGGACGGCGGCGGACCGCGCTCGGCCGCTGACGGTGGCCGCGCCCACGGACGCGAGCAGCCCGGCCAGGGTCCCGGTCACGTCGCCCTCCGGGTGCGTGACCTCGACCATCCGGCGCAGCGCGTCGAGGGCCTCGGGACCCCGGCCGACGTCGACGAGTGCCTTGGCCCGCACCCACAGGGCGGAGGACCGCGCCCACGAGTGGCCCAGCGCCAGCGCCAGTGACTCCGCCTCCGCCAGTCGTGCCAGCGCCCCGGCGGTGTCCCCGGCGACCCGCGCGAACTGCCCGAGGGTCATCGCGATCTCCGCCTGCACCCACTGGATGCCCGAGGCGTGGGCGAGCTCGAGACCACGGGCGATGTCCCGGGCCGTCTCCCCGTCCGGGTCGGGCTGACCGAGCAGGGCCCGGACGAACCCGCGCAGCACGAGGGCCAGGGGGAGCACCCCGTCACGCTCGTCGGCGAGCGCGACGATCTCGTTGGTGCGTGCCCAGATCGAGGCGACGTCCCCGGACAGGTAGGCCAGCAGGGCATCACCCAGCAGGCCGCCGCTGCGCACCGCGGGCGGGACACCGGGGACGGCGAGCGCCGCGGCCAGCCAGCGACGGCCCTCCTGGACGTGCCCGCGCCGGTACCACCACCAGCTCAGCGCCGAGGCCGTCCGCAGGGCCAGCTCGCCCTGCCCGGTGGCCGTGGCATGGGCCAGGGCGGCCCGCAGGCCGGGCTGCTCGGCGTCGAGCCGGCGGGCGCCGGCGGTCCACCCGGGCCCGCGCAGCGTCGGCTCCAGCCGCTCGGTGAGCGCCAGGACGTGGGCGGCGTGTCGGTCCCGCAGCCGCCGGGCCGCCCCGGCGTCCAGCGACTGCTCCGCGTACTGGCGGATCGTCTCCAGCACCCGGTAGCGGCCGGCCCCGCGGTCCAGCTCGACGAGGGACTTGGCCACCAGCCCGCGCAGCAGTCCCAACGTCGTCCCGCCGACGTCCTGGCCGGCGACGGCGTCCACCGCGTCGGGCGAGAAGCTGCCGGGCAGCACCGAGACCGCCTGGAGGACCGTGCGCTCCTGGACGGAGAGCAGGTCCACGCTCCAGGCCACCGTGGCCGCCAGGGTGCGCTGACGGGGGCGCGCCGACCGCCACCCCCCGGACAGCAGCGTGAACCGCTCGTCGAGGCGGCCCGCGACCTCGGCCAGCGGCAGGGTGGTCAGGCAGGCAGCGGCCAGCTCGACGGCCAGGGGCAGACCGTCGAGGGCGGCGCACAGTGCACGGACCTGCGCCAGCTCCTCCGCGGTCGGCTCGGCCAGCGAGGGGACGGTGAGCCGGGCACGGTCGAGGAACAGCTGCTCCGCGTCGCTGCCCGGTCCGCCGGCGGGCAGGGGGCCGCACAGCAGCAGGGCCTCACCGGGCAGGGCCAGCGGTTCGCGGGAGGTGGCCAGGACCCGGAGGCCGGGACAGTGGGGGAGCAGCGCGGCGCACAGCTCGGCCGCGGCGGCCACCACGTGCTCGCAGTTGTCCAGCACGAGCAGCAGCGAGCGGTCGCGCAACGCGGTCCGGATCGCCCCGACCGGGTCCCCGCTGGTGAGGCTGACGCCCAGCACGGTGGCCACCTGCGCGGGGACCAGGTCGGCGTCCTCCACCTCGGCCAGCTCGACGAGCACGGCCGGTGGCGCGTCCGCCGGTCGCCGGCGGGCGGCCTCCAGGGCGAGCCGGGTCTTGCCGGCGCCGCCGGGGCCGACCACGGTGGTGAGCCGGCGGTCGGCCAGGGCCCGCGCCAGGGTCGCCAGTTCCCCGGCGCGCCCGATGAAGGTGGTCAGCGGGGTCGCCAGGGGGTCCAGCGGTGCGGGTGCGGACGGTCCCGCCGGGCGCTGGACGCCGTCGGGGCGCCGGGGCCGGTCGGTGCTCGGTGGGGCCAGGCCCGGGTCCTGGCGGAGGATCCGCTGGTACAGCGACTGGAGCGGCCGGCCGGGGTCGACCCCGAGCTCCTCGGCGAGCAGTGCGCGGCCCTCGGCGTGCACGGCCAGCGCCTCCGCCTGCCGGCCGGCCCGGTACAGCGCGAGCATGAGGGAGGCCCGCACGCCCTCGCGCAAGGGGTCGGTGGCCAGCAGCTCGCGCAGCTCGTCGACGACCTCGACGTGCCGGCCCAGCCGGAGGTCCAGCTCGGCGGCCAGCTCCCGGGCGTCGATCCGGAGCCGGCCCAGGCGCTCGCACTCCGCGGTGGCGAAGGCGGCCGCGACGTCGGCGTACGCCGGGCCGCGCCACAACCCGAGTGCCTCGCCGACGGTCGACCGGGCGGCGGCGACGTCGTCCTGCTCGGCGAGGTCGCGCGCGGCCCGCAGCAGCCGGACGAAGCGCACCGCGTCGACGGCCGCGGGGTCCACCGCGATCGCGTACCCCGGTGGCCGGGTGACCAGGACGGTCCACCTGCCGGGGACGGCGTCCGGTTCCAGCTCGCGCCGCAGCCGGGAGACCACCGCCGGCAGCGTCGTGGCGACCGACGGCGGTGGCTGCCCGCTCCAGACCCGGTCGACCAGCACGTCGACGGGGACGACGTCGCCGGGGTCGACGAGCAGGGCCGCCAGCACCGCGCGGTGACGGGCCGTGCGGCAGGGCAGGAGGTGACCGCCCCGCCAGGCCTGGACCGGGCCGAGGACTCCGAAGGAGGTCCCGTCCACCCGCGGCAGCCTAGGGTCGCGGCGCCCTCCGTGGGGCGGTCCGCGGTCCCGGCCCGGCCGCCGGTGACGGCGGGGCCGGGCGACGGCCGGGTGCCCGCTGCCCCGGGCCGGGTCCGCGGCCGGGGGCCACCGGGTCGACGTCGCGGGCGGCCCGGGGCCGGCTGCCGTCGGGACGGGTCAGGAGGCGGTGTCCACCGCCACCGGTGTCCCGGCGGCACGGCGGCGGCGTGCCATGAGCGTGAGGTGCCCGCTGACCGCCACGTAGAACACCAGGTACCCCAGCGACACGGCGACCACCACGGGGTTGACGTCCGGGTACTGCACCAGCAGCACCGCGTAGGTGCCGATCCAGACGGCGGTGAGCGCCAGGCTCAGCGTCCGCAGCGTCCTGGTCCGGGACGGGTACAGGTAGTGGACCGGCACGAAGACCAGCACCGAGCACACCACCAGGACGGCGGCCACGGTGCCGCGGCCCAGGTCCAGGACGATCACGTAGAAGGCGACGACGTTCCAGTAGCTGGGGAACCCGAGGAAGGCGTGCTCCTCGGTCTTGGCGTCCGTCCGGCAGAACTGGTAGCAGGACGCCAGCAGCGGCAGCGCGGCCAGCACGTACCCCGGCAGTCCGTCGGGCAGCGCCCCCGTCGTCCAGAGCAGGACGACCGGGGCGAAGACGTAGGTCAGGTAGTCGACGATGTCGTCGAGCCGGGCCCCGTCGAACCAGGTGATCGTCTCCTTGACGCGGGCGGCGCGGGCGAGCATCCCGTCGGTGCCGTCGACGACGAGGGCGGCCAGGCCGATCCACAGGGCCGTGACCGCCTCGCCGTCGAGGGCGGCCAGCACGATGAGCAGGGCCAGCACGGAACCGCTCGCGGTGTAGACGTGCACCGCCCAGCCAGCCAGGCGTCGGCGCAAGGTGGGCCCCTCTGTGGTCGCGGAGTGGGAGGGACGGCAGCCCGGGGGGCGCCGTGCTCCCATGACCTTTCCACGTCCGCGGCTCTCGGGCCGCTCGACGTCCGTCCCGCCGTGTCGTCCGCGCCGGTGGCGGCACCCCCGCGACTCGCGACCGTCACGTGCACAGGGCACAGTGACGCGACCCGATCGACCTCCGACCTCCGAGACGAGGAGGGCCCGTGGACTCCACGACCCAGCAGAACGACACCTCGCTCACCGACTTCGGCTACACCCAGCAGCTGGACCGCAGGATCGGCCGGTTCGCCAGCTTCGCCGCCGGCGTCAGCTACATCTCGATCCTGACCGGCACCTTCCAGCTCTTCTACTTCGGTTACGGCGCGGGCGGCCCGTCCTACGTCTGGTCCTGGCCGGCGGTGTTCATCGGCCAGCTGATGGTGGCGCTGTGCTTCGCCGAGCTGGCCGCGCGCTACCCGATCGCCGGCTCGCTCTACAACTGGACCAAGCGGCTGGGCAGCCGGACGACGGCCTGGATGGCCGGCTGGATGATGCTGACGGCCTCGATCGTCACCCTGTCGGCGACCGTGCTGGCCTACCAGATCACCCTGCCGCAGCTGTGGTCCGGCTTCCAGGTCGTGGGCGACGGCACCGGCACCTACGACGTGGCCGTCAACGCCGTCGTGCTGGGCAGCGGGCTGATCCTCTTCACGACCCTGGTCAACGCCTTCGGGGTGAAGCTGATGGCGCGGATCAACAGCATCGGGGTCTTCATCGAGCTCGTCGCCGCCGTGCTGATCATCGTCATCCTCGCGGTGCACGCCGTCCGCGGACCGGGTGAGGTCCTCACCCAGACCGCCGGCCGGGGCGAGGGGCAGCAGCTGGGCTACCTGGGCGCCTTCCTGGTCGCCGCGCTGGCCTCGGGCTACGTCATGTACGGCTTCGACACCGCCAGCTCCATGGGGGAGGAGACGATCGACGCCCGGCGCACCGCACCCCGGGCGATCATCCGGGCGATCACCGCCTCGTTCGTCCTCGGCGGGCTCATCCTGCTGTTCGGCCTGATGTCGGTGCAGGACCTCGGCGACCCGCAGCTGTCCTCCTCGACCGGCGGGCTGCAGTACGTGCTGCTGTCGGCGGCCGGGGGCGGGCTGGGCAAGGTCTTCCTGCTCTGCATCGCCATCGCCATCACGGTGTGCTGCCTGGCGGTGCACACCGCGACGGTCCGGATGATGTTCGCGATGGCGCGGGACAACAACCTGCCCTTCGCGGCCCGCCTCGCCCGGGTGGACCCGAAGCGCCGGACCCCGGTCCTGCCCGCCGTGCTCATCGGGGTGCTGTCGATCGCGATCCTGGTGGTCAACATCCGGCAGCCGCAGATCTTCACCGCCGTCACCAGCATCGCGGTGGTCATGATCTACGTGGCCTACCTGCTGGTCACCGTGCCGATGCTCATCGCCCGGCTGCGCGGACGGTGGCCGCTGCCGGCCCCGGCGGACGGCGCCCGGCACTTCTCGCTGGGCCGCTGGGGCCTGCCGGTCAACGTGCTGGCCGTGCTGTGGGGCGGGGGCATGGCGCTGAACCTGGCCTGGCCGCGCAGCGAGGTCTACAACGCCACCGATCCGCACCACTGGTACCTGCAGTGGGCCGCGTTCGTCTTCATCGGCGCCATCGCCGCGGTCGGGCTCGCCTACTACCTGCTCCGGCAGCGGCACCGGACCGGCGTCCTGGCCGAGCACGCCGCCTGACAGCACGAAGGGCCGGGGCCGGGGCGCGGTCGACGCCCCGGCCCTGCCGCGGCCCGGTCAGCCGCGGGCGCGCAGCCGGGCGGCGACCGGGGCCCAGGCCGACCGGACCCGGCGGCGCAGGGCGGCGGCCCGCCGCAGCGCCGGCGCGAAGAGCCGGGCCAGTGACCGTCCCAGCCGTGCGGCCGCCCCTCCGACCGCCGCGGTCGCCGCCTCGAGCCGGCGCACCCACGGCCGGGCCCGCAGCAGCCACCGCCGGGCCCACCTGCCGACCACGGCCACGACCGGGCGGGCACGCCGCACCAGCCAGCGCCCGGACCGGCCCAGCCCCCGGACCATGACCAGGAGCACCCGGCGGTTCAGCCAGGCCCAGGCCCGGCGCGGCCCCCGCAGCACCGGGGCCAGCAACCGCACCAGCGTCCGGCCCGCCGGACCCAGCGCCCGTACGAACGCCCGCAGCGCCCGGCCGGCGCCGCGGGCCACGGCCGACGTCCCTACGTCGACGGTGCCGAGCAGCCAGAGCCCGGCCCGTGCCAGCCCCTGCAGGACGAGCCAGCCGGTGGCCAGCAGCCACACCGCGGCGCGTCCCGGCCAGCCGCGGGCGCGCGGGACGTCGTGGGGGCGGGTGACCATACGGACCTCCTGCTGGCTCAGCGGAGGAACGGACGGCGGAGGTGCGCGGGTTCCCCTGCTCGCGGAGGTCGTGCGCCGGTCCTGTCCCGTCGGGGAGCCGACGGGACAGGACCAGCTGTCAGCGCGTGCCGGCGAAGTCCGCCGGGGTGAACTTGCCCTTCGACAGCCGGTTCTCGATCTGCTCCAGGCTGCGGCCGGTGAGCTCGGGCATCTTCCGGTAAAGGAAGACGAACCCGGCGACGTTGAACGCGGCGTAGAGCCAGAAGGTCTGGCCGGTGCCGATCGTGTCGATGATGGTCAGCAGCGACAGGGTGATGAGCAGGTTGGTGCCCCACAGCGACGCCGACTGGGCGGCAGCTCCCGCCTCGCGGGTGGCCAGTGGGTAGATCTCCGAGCCGGTGAGCCAGCCCATCAGCTGGATGCCGCCGGCGGTGAAGGCCATGAAGGCGATGAGCGTGGCGATGATGTAGGGCACCTGCGCCTTGCCGGCGTGGTCGGTGACGAAGAAGGTGCCCAGCACGATGAGCGACAGCGCCGCCCCCGGGAGGGTGAGCAGCGTCAGCCGCCGCCGGCCGACGCGGTCGATGATCGCCAGCCCGATCAGCTGGGTGATGAGGTAGGTGGCGCCGAGACCGACCGACACCCGCAGCGCCACGGTGTTGGAGAAGCCGTTGTCGGTGAGGATCGTCGGGGAGTAGTAGACGATCATCTCGATGCCCGACAGCTGGGTGAAGACCGCCAGCCCGCACCCGACGATCAGGGCCGGCCGCACCCAGCGCTCGCGCAGGCCGCGCCAGCCGCTGGTGCTCGCGCTCGTCTCCGCCTCGACCAGCTCGTTGATGTCGTGCAGCTCGCCGGAGACGTCACTGCCCTTCGGGCGGACCCGCTCGAGGGCCTGCCGGGCCTCGTCCTCGCGGCCGGCCTTGACCAGCCAGCGCGGGCTGTCGGGCAGCCGCAGCATCAGCAGGAACATCAGCGCGCTGGGTACGGTGGCCGCACCGATGGAGATCCGCCAGTCGACGCTCTCGCTCGCCCCGATGATGGTGGCGATGAGGATGCCGACGCCGATGGCGATCTGGAAGAACAGCACCAGGCGCCCGCGGTACTTGCTGGGGGCCAGCTCCGCCACGTAGGTCGGGGCGGTCTGGGTGGCCCCGCCGACGGCGAAGCCGAGCACCACGCGGGCTAGGGACAGCAGTACCGGGTTCGGCGCCAGGGCGGCCCCCGCCGACCCGAGGACGAACACGACGCCGACGATCAGCAGCGTCTTGCGGCGGCCGAGCCGCTGGCTGAGCCGGCTGCACGCGAGGGCGCCGATGACCGCACCGGCCAGGATGGAGGCCGCGATCACCTGCTCCCAGCCGCTGCCGATGCCGAACTCGTCGCTGATCTGCAGCAGCGCGCCGGAGATGATGCCGGTGTCGTAGCCGTAGAGCAGGCCGGAGATCGCCGACACGAGGGCGACGATGACGACCGGACCGGTCAGACCACCGCCGTCGTCGCTGCCGGACGTGCCGGACGGACTGGGCGCTCGGTGCTCGGACGCGGTGATCGGACTCTCCCCGTGATCATGGAACTGTTGCGCTGGTCACCGTACGACCGCCCGCACCAGCCCGCCTGTCCACGCGGGGCCCCTCAGCCGGCGAGCAGGTCCAGCAGCGCCGCGGCGTAGGCCTCGGCCGGTTCGGGCCCGTTGAACCCGCGGGTCACGCCGTCGACCCGCAGCGTCACCCGGTACCCGTCGCCGGTCGGGGCCAGCCCGGCGAAGGCGTCGCCGAGGAGCTCGCGCAGCTGGTGCTCGGCCGGGATCCAGAGCGTCTCGGACTTCTCGACCGAGTCCAGCGCCCACTCGGTGGTGCCGTTGAAGCCGATGACCGGCCCGCCCGGGAACTCGTGCACCTCGACGGTCATGTCCGACAGCACGAACACCTCGTCGTCCATGCCCCGGTCGGAGACGACGAAGCTGTCACCGCGGGCGGGGGTCCACTGCAGCCCCGCCTCGTGCAGGGCGCGGGCCGTGGCGACGGAGAGCACGGCTCACCCTCCGTTCGTGCCGGGTCCGGGGACCCAGGTGTCCTTGGCGCCGCCGCCCTGGGAGGCGTTGACGACCAGGTCACCGGCGGCCAGGGAGAAGCGGGTGAGGCCACCGGGCAGCACGACGGTGCCGGCGTCGGTGCAGAAGGCGTAGGGGCGGTAGTCGACGTGCCGGGGTGCCAGCGCGCCGTCGACGACCGTGGGGTGCGTCGACAGCGCGACCGGTTCCTGCGCGATCCACTCACCGGGTGCGGTCAGGACGGCGGCGCGGGCGCGCTCGAGCTGCTCGGCGGTGGCGCGCGGCCCGATGAGGATGCCCCACCCGCCCGAGCCCGACCGCGGCTTGAGCACCAGCTCGGGCAGCCGGTCCAGCACGGCGGCGCAGGTGGCGGGGTCGCCGAGGTCGTACGCGGGCTGGGAGCGCAGCAGCGGCTCCTCGCCCAGGAAGTGGCGGACCAGGTCCTCGACGTAGGGGAAGGTGCGCTTGTCGTCGGCGACACCGGTGCCGAAGGCGTTGACCACGGTGACCGTGCCGGCACGCAGGGCGGGCAGCAGCAGCTCACCGAGCTCGTTCGGCCGGCCGTCGTCGTCGGTCAGCCGCTCCTCGCTGGTGCGCCGCCACAGCAGGTCCACCCGGCGCCCGTCGGGCAGAAGCAGGTCCTCGCCCCGCACGGTGAGCTGGCCGGGCAGCACGACCGGGGCGTCGACCAGCTCCCCGAAGCGGTCGATCTCCCAGGACACCGCGCTGCGTGGCCCGTCGCCGAGCACCGCCACCACCGGGTCGGGGACGTCGGTGGCGTCGGCGAGCATCCGGCGCATCGCCTCGGCGGCGACCTCGCGCACCGGCACCGGACCGGGCTGCACGCCCAGCCGCGGGGCCACCAGGTCACGGGCGGCCAGGGAGTAGGCCAGCAGCGACGGCGTCCGCACGTTGTCCTCCAGGACGACGAACTCCCCGTCGGCGCCGCGGACGAGGTCGGGACCGGCCATCCCGATCCACCGCCTCGGGGTGGGCAGCCCGGGTGCCAGGTAGCGGTTGGTGTCCAGCACCGCGGCCGGGACGACGCCGGCGCGGACCGCCTCGCGCGGGCCGTGGGCGTCGGCGACGAACGCCTCCAGCGCCCGCAGCCGCTGGTCGACGCCGGCCGCGACGGCGGCCCACTCGGTGCGCTCGAGCACCCGTGGCACCGGGTCGACGGTGAAGGCGTGCGCCTCCCCGGCCGGGCCGTGCTCCAGGCCCAGGTCGGCCGCGGCCCGGGCGACGTCGGCGGCCAGGGCGGTCGGGCCGTACCCGCGGACCGCCTGCAGTGCCGCGGCGGCGTGCGGGCGGTCGGTCCCGTCGGGCAGCAGCGCCTCGTCGAGGCTGGCGCCGTTCACGCCGCGGGGGCCCGGCGTCCGGCCGCGGCGCGCTCGGCGAGGGAGAGGGCGGCGCGGGCGACCCAGCGGCCCTGCCCAGGGTCGGTGACGTCGAAGCCGAACGGCGCGTTGGCCTCCAGCGCGAGCAGCCGCCCGCCAGGCTCGATGAGCACGTCGACGCCCATCAGGCCACCGCCGAGGGCGGCGACCATGCGCTGGGCGAGGGCCGCCAGTTCCGGGGAAGGCTCGTACACCCGCGGGTAGACGGTGCCGTGGGTGACCAGTGCGCCCTCCTCCCGGTCCTTCTCGTAGGCCGCCGAGGTGGTGGTGGGGGTGGCGAAGATGCGCGCGCACGCCGGCTCGGCGACCCACTCCTGCAGCAGCGACGTGCCGCGCCGGTGGCCGCCGGCCGCCTCGTCGGCCCGCCAGCCCTCCTCGACGCGGTGCGCGGCGGCCAGGTCGCCGACCAGCTCGATGTAGCGCGCCCCGTCGCCGAGCGCGGGCTTGAGCACCATCTGCCGGCCGGGCATCGGCCACTCGCGGACCTGCGCGAGATCCCAGGCGGCGGGCTGCGGCAGGCCGGCGGCGGCCCACACGGCGTGGGTGACGAGCTTGTCGGCGGAGGCGACCAGGGCCGCGACCGGGTTGAGCAGCGGGACGCCGGCGGCCTCCAGCAGGGTGGCCAGGGCGAAGGTGGGCGCGTAGGCCACCACCTCCTCGACCAGGACGTGGGCGATCGCCAGGTCGTAGCGGCCCGCGGGAGGGCCGCTGACCGGCCAGTCGGCGGGGATGCGGGCCAGCCGCTCCACCTCCGCGCCCTCGGCCTCCAGCGCCCGCACCCAGGCGGCTGCGTAGCCGGCGTTCTCGTACCAGTCGACGTCGGTCATCACCAGCAGCACGCGCACCACGCCACTGTCCCTGCCCGCCGCGTCCCGCGCAGCACGGACGCAACACGGGTGACACCCCGCCGGACACAGAGCGGTCCTAGCGTGCGGGTGCATGACGCAGACGCTGTCCGGCCGCTCCGCCGACGGGCTCGACGTGCGCTCGGCGGCGGCCCGGCGGGTGCGCTACACCGCCGAGCTCACCGCGGCGCTGCCGCCCAGCGCGCCGTTCGAGGCCTGGCGGGCCGCCGGGGGCGACCTGGCGCCGGACTTCGCGCGGCTGCCGGCGCGCACCGGACTGTGGTCGCCGACCGAGGGCCTGCCCGCCGGGGCGGCCGGTGCCGCCGAGTGGCCGGCCCGGCGCGCGGTGCTGCGCGCCCGCTGGCGCCGCTGGCTGACGGGGACGACCCCGCCGGCCCCGCGCCGCACCCCGGTCCGGGTCACCGGGGTGACCACGGCCGGGGGCGTGGAGGTGCGCGAGCTCGTCGTCGGGGACGGCTCGTCGGTGCGGGCGCGGCTGCTGCTGCCGGTGCCCCCCGCCGGGGTGCGCCGCGACGTGCCGGTCTACCTGCTCCAGTCCAGCCACGGGCCCTGGGCCGAGGCGGCACTGGCCCGCGGGTGGGGCGCCTGCCTGGTGTCGGCCGCGGACGGCGACGACGACACCGAGGCCGTCGAGCGGGCGTTCCCCTCCTTCGTCGCCGGGCGGCTGGCCTGGCGCGCGTGGGCGCTGTCCCGGGTGCTCGACGCGCTGACCGACCAGCCCGGGGTCGACGCCCGCCGGGTGCTGGTCGGCGGGCACAGCCGCAACGGCAAGACCGCGCTGCTGGCCGCCGCCACCGACGACCGGTTCGCCGGCGTGGTCTCCAGCTCCAGCGGCGTGCTCGGCGCCATCCCCGCCCGGCTGTGCACCGACCGGCACTTCGGCGAGGGCGTGGAGCTTCTCACCCGCTACTACCCGGGCTGGTACCACCCGTCGCTGCGCTGGTTCGCCGGGCGCGAGCACCGGCTGCCCACCGACTCCCACGAGCTGCTCGCGCTCGCCGCGCCCCGGCCGGTGTTCGTGTCGGTGGCCGTGGCCGACCCGGTCGAGCGCGTCCCGGCCGCCCGCGCCGCGGTCGAGGCGGCCCGGGAGGCCTTCACCCTGCTCGGCCGGGGCGATGCGCTCGAGCTCGCGCTGCGGCCCGGTGGGCACCGGGCCGACGAGTCGGCGGTGGCCGCGCAGCTGGACTGGGCGCAGTCGGTGCTCGGCGGTCCGCCCCGCCGTCGCCTGTCGGCGCTCGTGGCAGCGGCGCCGGTCGCCTGGCCCGCCGACCGGGTCCGACCCGGTCCTCGGCCGGTGCGCGGTGCGGAGCTGCGCACCGCCGTCCGCGCCGCCCTCGGCCGGCCCGGGCGCGCGGTCGTGCCGCTGCCCCGCGCGGCCGAGCCGGGTCTGCGGACGGCGGACGGCGTGCCGGTCACCGTGCTGCGCCCGTCGGACGGCGGGAGCGGGCGGGGACTGGTGCTGTGGCTGGGCCCGCCCTGCGCGGCCACCGGCTGGCAGGCCGGCTACGAGCAGGCCGAGCCGCTGCCCGAGCAGCTGGCCGCCGCGGGCTGGGCGGTCGCCTGCGCCGACCCGGTGGGCAGCGGCGCGCGGTACGGGGAGCAGCCGGGGCGGGCGTCCTCGCCGCTGGGCCGGATGACCGCCGACGCGGCCGCCGTGGCCACCGTCGCGGCGGCCGCGACCGGCCACGACCGGGTGTGGGTCGCCGCCTACGGGACCGGGGCACTGGTGGCACTCCACCTGCTCGCCCTGGGCGCCGGGCCGCGCGAGGTGCCGGTGGCCGGTGCGGTGCTGGTCGCCCCCAGCTGCGGCGAGCCGTTGCTGCGCGCCCGTCCCGGCTACACCGTCGCCGACCTGCTCGCCGCGGCGGCCGACCGCCCGACGGTCGTGCTCGACCCGGCCTGGGACCCCGAGACGCCGGCCGGGGCGCTGGCCGCCGCCTGCCGCGCCGCCGGGGTGCCGCGCGTGCCGCTGGCCGACTGGCACCGGCTCTCCGGGGACACGCGGGCAGCCGTGCTCGGCTGGCTCGACGAGCACGGGCCGGGACGACCGCTCAGCGCCGTCCTGACGGCGGACGGAGGACGCGTCCCCACGTGGTGAGGTGGTCGCCGGCCGGCCCGGGGCCGATCAGGTCGGTCGGGGGCACGGCACGGGCGTCGACGGTGCGACGCCGGGGCTCGCGACCGTCCGCAGGGCATCGACCGCCCCGTCGGCACGGAGTGCGGCGCGCCCGGCTGTTGCCGGTGCCGCGGTGGTGCCCCACCCGCGCAGGGTCACGGACGCGGGCCCGAGGCCGGCGAGCGCTCCGATCCGGCGGGGAACGCCGGTGCCCGGCCTCAGGTCACCGGGACTGGGCGACGGGGGCGTCCTCGCTGTCGAGCAACCGGTCGAGGCCGGAGAGGTGCAGGGGC
Organism: Modestobacter sp. L9-4; assembly: GCF_019112525.1. Classification (NCBI taxonomy): domain Bacteria; kingdom Bacillati; phylum Actinomycetota; class Actinomycetes; order Geodermatophilales; family Geodermatophilaceae; genus Modestobacter; species Modestobacter sp. L9-4. The sequence goes on along the minus strand of NZ_CP077800.1, from coordinate 190,865 downwards.
TCGGTGACCGGCCGGGCGTGGGTGGCCGCACGCGCGGTCACCGGGCGCTGGGCCGGGGTCGAGCGGGGCGTACGAGCCCCGGCGGCGTCGCTGGACGGGGCGCCGGCGACGGCGGTGCTGGTGCGCCGGCCGTCGGTGGGCTCGGCACTGGTGAACACCCACCGGCGGCTGGCGTAGAAGCGCCACAGCATGCCCAGCGCCAGCCCGACGACGTTGGCCGACAGGTTGTCGGCCAGCACGCCGTGCAGGTGCAGCAGGTAGTGGGAGACGGCGAGGCACCCCTCGGCCAGCGCCAGCCCGGCCCCGGAGATGGCCGCGAACTGCAGCAGCTGGCGGCGCTGGTCGTCCCGGCCCGGTCGGTGCGGCCAGGTCCAGCGCCGGTTCGCGTAGTAGGAGATGACGATGGTGACCAGGCCGGAGACGACCTTCGCCGACATGGGGCCGACCCCGACCGTGTGCAGGACCGTGAACAGCGCGATGTCGACCACGGCGTTGGCCGCCCCGATCATCCCGAAGGACCGGGCCTCCCGGAACAGGCCGGTCAGCTGGGCGGTCCGCTCGGCGGTGATCGGGAGCACGGTGATTAGGGACGGGCGGCCGGTGGGCGCTGCGGTGGTCATGGTCGGCCTTCCAGGGCGGGCGGGGACGTCGTGGGCGTCGGGTCGGAACAGGGGTGGGCGCGGGGTCCGGTACCGGCCCCGGGTCGGTTATCGGCAGGGAGCCGGCGCAGGAGCACCAGCCGCCGCGAGGAGCGGGACGGGACCGACGACGGTCAGGCTGGCCCGGTCGAGGAGGTCCCGGCGGGCCGGGACCGTCCCGGTCCACGGTCCGGCCGGGCTCGGCCGACACCGCCGAGGAGGCGGTCCCACCGGGTGAGGTGGTCGCTGACCGGGCCGGCGGAGAGCATCCCGCTGCCCGCGCCGGCGAGCTGACCGGCCGCGGGGGTCAACGCCGCCCGAGCCCACGCCAGCAGCTCTGTGTCGCCGACGGCCACCGCGGCGCTGCCGGCGAGCACCCACAGCGCCTCCATCAGCAGACCCGGCGGCGGGTCCGGCAGCCCGGACACCTCCACCGGCTCCCCGGCGGCCAGCCGGAGGTGCGGCTCCACCCAGGGTGCGTACGGTCCGGCCGGCCCGGCGGGGGTCACCGGCTCGCCGCGCGCCACCTGCCGGCAGGCCAGCGTCAGCGTCAGCAGCCCGTCGATGACCCCGGGCATCCCGGAGTCCTGCCGCAGCCGGGCCGCCGTCCGGAGCTGCTCCTCGGCGTCGGGGGAGTCCTCGACCGCCGCGCGCAGCGCCCGCCAGCCACCGGTGAAGACGCCGACCAGCGGGCGGTCGTGCGTGACGGCCAGGCGGTCGAGCAGGTCGGCGTGCTGCCCGGCCCCGGCCAGGTCGCCCAGGGCGCTGCGGGACTGCATGCGCACCAGGTGGCCGAGCACCAGGGAGTCGGTCAGACCGTGCCGCCCGGCCAGCTCCACCAGCTCCGCACCCAGGGCGTCGCGGTCGCCGGCGCGGCCGCAGCGGTCGAACACCTGCAGGGTGCGGGCGCCCAGCGCCACGGCCAGCAGCGCCGGGTCGCCCAGCTCCCGGGCCAGCGCCTCCGCCTCCCGGGCCGCCGCGGCACCGCGCGGGCCGGGCAGCCCCCGCGACTCGACGGCGACGGTGGCCAGCAGCCGCACCCGGACGGCGTCCGCGCCGGTCACCGGCAGCGCCCGTTCGGCGGCGGCGACCACTGCGGCGGCCTGCTCCGGGTCGTCGGAGGTGGTCCACACGCCGGGGACGTCGAGGTCGCCGACCACGCGGGCGGTCAGCAGCGGGTCGCCGATCTCCTCGGCGGCGGCGATGGTGGCCAGCCGCTGCTCCCGGGCCGCGGCCAGCCCCTCGGCGCCGGTGCGGGACAGGCTGCGCAGCAGGCCGACGGTGGCCTCCAGCCGCGCGCGTGGGCCGGCCGCCCGCTCCCAGGACGCGGTGGCCCGGGTCAGCGGGTCGTCGGCGAGCTCCAGCGCGGGCGCCTGGTGCAGCACGTCGCGTTCCAGGGCGGCCAGCTGCGGGCTCGGGTCCAGGCCCAGCTCGTCGACCAGCCGGCTGCGGGCCCGGCGCAGCACGGCCAGCGCGTCGGGTCGCCGTCCCGACCGGTAGAGGGCCAGGGCCAGCAGCCGCCAGCCCTCCTCCCGCCAGGGGTGCGCGCTGACGTGGGCGTCCAGCCCGGGGACGGCGTCGGCGGCCCGGCCGAGTGCCAGCCGGGCGGCGGCGGCCCGCTCGACGGCGGTGCTGTGCAGCTCGGTGAGCCGGCTGCGTTCCGGGCGGGCCCACGACCGGTCGCCGACGTCGGCGTAGGCCGGACCCCGCCAGCCGGCCAGGGCGTCCTCGAGCAGCGCCAGCGCCGCGGCCGGTGGGAGCCCGGCCGCCCGCTCGACGGCGGAGGTGAACGCGTCGGCGTCGGTCGCCGCCCGCAGCGCGTAGCCCGGGCCCTCGGTGACCAGCACCCGCGCCGGGGTGCGCGGCCGGCGGTCCGGCTCCAGACCGCGGCGCAGCGCCGCCACGAAGGTGCGGACGGCGGCGACCGCGCCGTCCGGGGGCCGTTCCCAGAGGGTGTCGACGAGGCTGCCGACCGGCACCACCTGCCCGTGCGCCACCGCGAGGCGGGCCAGCAGCTCCCGGTGGCGGGGACCGCCGAGGGGCAGCGGGGTGCCGTCGGCCCAGGCGGTCACCGGGCCGAGCACGCCCACGGTGGGGGTCACGGCGTGCTCATCGATCGCTCATCGGGTCGCGCCACGGTGGGGGCATGACACCGCAGATCCCCGGCTCCACCCTCCAGCGCGTCCCCGTCGCCGACGGCGTCAGCCTCTCCGCGGCGGTGCTCGGCAGCGGGCCGGCGCTCGTCCTGCTGCACGGCTTCCCGCAGACGCACCTCATGTGGCGCCACGTCGCCCCGGCGCTGGCCGCCGACCGCACCGTCATCTGCCCGGACCTGCGCGGCTACGGCGCCAGCGACGCCCCGGCCGAGGACGGTCCGGACACCTACAGCGCCCGCACCATGGCCGCCGACGTCGTCGCGCTGGCCCGCGAGCTCGGGCACGAGCGGTTCGCCCTCGTCGGCCACGACCGGGGTGCGCTGGTCGCCGTCCGCGCGGGGCTGGACCACCCCGACGTCGTCACCCACCTCGGCTCCCTCGACGTGCTGCCCACCCTGGACTCCTGGGACATCCTGCACGGCGTGCAGGCCGCGGTCGCCTGGCACCTGTACCTGATGGCCCAACCGCCCGGCCTCCCCGAGGCGATGATCACCGCCACCGCCGATGCGTTCTTCGGCTCCTTCCTCGACGCCTGGGGGAGTGCGGAGCTCTTCCCGGCCGACGTGCGCGCGGAGTACCTGCGGGCCAGTGCGGCCCGGGTGCCCTCGATCGTGGCCGACTACCGGGCCAGCGCCGGCATCGACGTCGAGCACGACCGCGCCGACCGGGACGCCGGGGTGCGGCTGACCATGCCGGTCGCGGTGCTGCAACAGGACTGGGGGAGCGCCCTGGGCTTCGACGCCGCTGCGCTGTGGGGCGCGTGGGCGCCGGACCTGGTGCACCGGACGGCGTCGGCCGGGCACTTCATGGCCGAGCAGGACCCCGACCTCGTCGTCGCCACCGTCCGGGATCTGCTGACCCGCTGAGCGCCGGGCCGGTACCGGGTGCCGCGACCGGTCAGCGCCACACGGTGGGCAGCTGCGTGGTGGCGGCGAACGGGTTGTCCCGGCGGCAGGCGGCCGGCACCCCGACGCCCTCCGGCGAGCCGGCGCACAGCAGCCGGGCCCGGGGGTCCTCCGGCGGGGCTTCCCAGGGGGCCCGGCTGCTGGGACCGTTGTCCTGCCCGGGCGGTGCCCCGACCGTCCTCGGCGGAGGGAGCCACCGTGGCCCGGTCACCTGCCGTCCCACCCCGCCCCGTACCCCGAGCTGGCCCGGTCGCGCGGCGCCGGCCGGGCGGCCCGGGGGAGCCCGCCACCGCGGTCGTGATCGGCGGGAGCATGGCGGGCCTGCTCGCCGCGCGGGTGTTGACCGACCACTTCCCCCAGGTCACGGTGGTGGAGCGGGACGAGCTCCCCGACGGCGCGGACGCCCGGCGGGGGGTGCCGCACGGGCGTCAGCTGCACGTGCTCCTCGCGCGTGGCCGGCAGAGCATCGAGCAGCTGTTCCCCGGCTGGGACGACGACCTGCTGGCGGCCGGGGCGGTCCGGCTGCGGGTGCCCGGCGACGTGCAGATGGTGACGCCCGTCGGGTCGATCGACCGGCGCGCGGCCGGCTTCGAGGCGCTGTCGGCGAGCCGGCCGCTGATCGAGGCCACCGTGCGCCGGCGGCTGTGCGCCCTGCCCGGCGTCACGCTCGTCACCGGCACCCAGGTGACCGGGTTGCGGGCCGGGGACGGTGGGGTCGTCGGCGTGGTGACCCGGGACCGCGACGGCACCGAGGCCGAGGTCGACGCGGACCTGGTCGTCGATGCGTCCGGGCGGGGCTCGCGGGCCTCGGCGTGGCTGACCGAGCTCGGGTACGGCACGCCCCAGCTGACCCTGATCGACCCCCAGCTCGGTTACGCCACCCGCAGCTACCGGGTCCCCGCGGGCTGCACCGCCGACTGGAAGGCGGCGATGGTGATGGCGCAGCCACCCTCGGCCCGGGTCGGCGGCTACCTGTACCCGGTCGAGGGCGGCCGGTGGATGCTGGCGCTGATGGGCACCGGGGCCGACCAGCCGCCCACCGACGAGGCGGGGTTCACCGCCTTCGCCCGCCGGCTGCCGCACCCGGTCATCGCCGAGGCGATCGCGGACGCCGAACCGCTGGGCCCGGCGTTCGCCCACCGGGGGACGACGAACCGGCGGTGGGAGTTCCACCGCATGCGGCGCTGGCCGGAGCGGTTCGTGGTCCTGGGCGACGCGGTGTGCGCCTACAACCCGGTCTACGGGCAGGGCATCACGACCGCGGCCCTGGGTGCGGAGACCCTGGACGAGTGCCTGCGCGACCAGCGGCGCCGGCTGCCCGACGGGCGGCTCGACGGCCTGGCCGCACGGTTCCAGCGACGCCTCGCGTGGCGGAACGTGCTGCCGTGGTCGGTCTCGACGAACCAGGACACGCGCTTCCCCACCGCTGGAGGTGCCCGGCCGGGGGTCGTGGCCCGGCTCCGGTACGGCTTCCTCGACCGGGTGCTGGCCGCCGCCACCCGGGACCCGGCGGTGGCCGACGTCGACATCCGGGTCTACGGGATGCTCGACCGCCCCACGGCGCTGCTGCGGCCGCACGTCCTGGCTGCCGCGGCCCGGACGGCGGTGGCCGACCGGCGGGACCGGCGTTCCGGCTGAGCCCGGGCGGTCCCGGTCGCTGCGAGGACGCCGGCCGGTCACTGGCAGGGTGGGCGCCATGAGCAGCTCCTCTCCCGTCGTGGTGGTGACCGGCGCCAACGGTCTGGTCGGCGCGGCCGTGTGCCGGGCCCTGGTGCAGCGGTCGGCGCAGGTGCGCGCCGTCGTCCGGCGTGCCGGCACCGCGCCCGCGCTGGCCGGGGTCGTCGAGCACGTCGGCGACTTCGCCGACGAGGCCTTCGCCGCCACCCTGGTCTCCGGCGCCGACGCCGTGGTCACGACCGTCCACCCGATGGGCTCGCCCCGCGACGTGCAGCACCGGGTGGCCGTGGAGGGGACGCCGGTCCTGGCCCGCGCGGCCCGCGACGCCGGCGTGGCCCGGTTCGTGCACCTGTCCACGGCCGGGGTCCACGACCGCTCGGCCGGCGTGGGCGACATCGCCGAGGACGGTCCGCTGCTCCCGGAGGGCAGCGGCGACTACCCCGACACGAAGTACGCCACCGACGTCGCGCTCGCCGAGGTCGGCGGTCTCACCACGGTGCTGGTCCGCCCGCCGGCGATCATGGGCGCGGGGGAGACGTCGGTCTGGAACACGCTGCGCCCGGAGGAGGCCCGGACCGGTGCGCGCCGGGAGAACCCCGCGCGGTCGTGGGCCTGGGTGCACGTCGAGGACCTGGCGGCCCTCGTCGCCGACCTCGCCACCGGCGCGATCGCCACCGCCGAGGACCCGGAGCAGGGCCCGGTGGCCGGCGGCACGACCGCCGTCCTGGTGGCGGGCGAGCCGGCGACGTGGGGGGACTACCTCGGCACGGTGACCGACGCCCTGGGCGTGGAGCCGGAGTGGACCGACGAGCCGGTGTGGACCGGGCAGCTGCGCACCGACCGGGCGCGCCGCTGGGGCTGGACGCCGCGGGTGGACCTGGCCCGGGCGCTGGAGGAGCTGCGGCAGGGCCTGACGCGCGGCTGACCTCCGGGCGGCCGGTGCTTGGATGCGCGGGGCAAGCACTTCCTCCCCGGACTGGAGCACCCGCACATGACACGCATCGACGGCAGGACCGCCGTGGTCACCGGCTCGGGCAACGGCATCGGCCGGGCCATCGCCTCGGCGCTCGCGGCGGCGGGCGCGCACGTGGTCGTCTCCGACGTGCTCGTCGACGACGGTGAGCGCACGGTCGCCGAGATCACCGCGGCGGGCGGGTCGGCGGCGTTCGTGGCCGCCGACGTCGCGGTGCCCGAGCAGGCCGCCGCGCTGATCGGCGCCGCCGTCGACCGCTTCGGCCGGCTCGACGTCCTGGTCAACAACGCCGGCGGGGGAGGTGCCCAGCTGCGGCTGCACGAGGTCGAGCCCGCCGACTTCGACCGGGTGGTCGCCGTCAACCTGGGCGGGACGTTCCTGTGCACCAAGTACGCGATCCCGCACTTCCTGGCCGCCGGGCAGGGCGCGATCGTGAACATCGCCTCGACCTACGGCCTGATCGGCGCCCCGAAGGCCCCGGCCTACTGCGCGTCCAAGGGGGCGATCATCAACCTCACCCGCCAGCTCGCCGTCGACTACGGCCCGGACGGCATCCGGGTCAACGCCATCTGCCCCGGCTACATCGACACCGGCCTGGGCCGCCGCGGGCCGACGCTGAGCGAGGAGGACTTCGCCGCGGCGACGGCGGTGCGCGAGCGGGCCGCCGCCCGCCAGCCCCTGGGACGTCAGGCGCAGCCGGCGGAGGTCGCCGCGGTGGCGCTGTTCCTCGCCTCGGACGCGGCGTCGTTCATGACCGGTTCGATCGTGCCCGTCGACGGCGGCTGCACGACCACCTTCAACTACGGCGACGCCAGCAACTGAGGCCTCCCGGCGGCCGGGACGTCCCGACCGGGGCGCCCCGGCCGGGCGGCGACCGCCGTGCCCGCCGGGTGTCACCCGATCGGGCGGAGGTGACGCTCCGTGGTGGGAATGCGGGCCTCAGGAGGATGGAACGCCCGAACGGGCGTCACCGCACTGCCTAGTCTCCGGACACCGACCGCACGCTCCGTGACGTGCGACCCGGACGAGGGAGACGACGACCGAGTGCTGCGCGACCTGATCCGCCATCCCATGACCCGTGTGACGGAAGTTGCCCGACGGGCGTCCCCCGTCGCCTCCGAGCGGGGGGAGGCCACCGGCTGGGCCTCGCTCGCCGGGCTCGCCGCGGTAGGCACCACGGCCATGGTGGCGAGGTACCACGACCTGCTCGTCCAGGCCCTCGTCACCGCCGTCGACACCCCACTCGACGGGCTGCCCGGCCTCTGAGCGAAGGGCCGGGGCCGCCGCCGCCGGGTGCCCGACCGTCCCGGCCGAGGCGCAGCGCCCCAGGAGTGTCGAGGTCGACGCCTCGAACACCGTCCCGGCCCGACGTGGTCGCGGCCCTGGTCGCCGGGGCCGCCCGCGCCCCGGCCGGCTCAGCCGCCTGGCTCAGAGCTGCCTGGCGCAGAGCTGCCGGGCGCAGAGCTGCCGGGCCCAGGGACGACGGAACCCCCAGCGGCCCGGAGGCCGCTGGGGGTTCTGTGTGCTGTGTCCGAGGGGGGACTTGAACCCCCACGCCCGATAAAGGGCACTAGCACCTCAAGCTAGCGCGTCTGCCATTCCGCCACCCGGACAGGTGAGGCGCCCCGTAGAGCGCCGTGGAAGAGCATAACCGAGGCCACGCCGGGCCCTGCGCAGGGGCCGGTGGCAGGATCGGCGGCATGTCGGAGACCAGCCCCACCCCGCTCGCCGGTGCCCAGTCCGAGGTCGCCGAGCTGCTGTCGGACCTCATCCGGATCGACACCACCAACACCGGCGACACCGCCACCAGCGCGGGGGAGCGCAAGGCCGCCGAGTGGGTCGCCGCCAAGCTCGACGAGGTCGGCATCAGCTCGGTCATCCACGAGTCCGAGCCCGGCCGGGCCAGCCTGGTCGCCCGGATCGAGGGCACGAACCGCGACCGCCCGGCGCTGCTGGTGCACGGCCACCTCGACGTCGTCCCGGCCGACCCCAGCGAGTGGAGCGTGCACCCCTTCGGCGGGGAGGAGCGCGACGGCTACATCTGGGGCCGCGGCGCGGTCGACATGAAGGACATGGACGCCATGACCCTCGCGCTCGTGCGCGACTGGGCCCGCACCGGCGTCAAGCCCGACCGCGACATCGTGCTGGCCTACGTCGCCGACGAGGAGGCCGGTGGCCGCAAGGGCGCGCACTTCCTGGTCGACGAGCACCCCGACCTGTTCGAGGGCTGCACCGAGGCGATCAGCGAGGTCGGCGGCTTCAGCATCACCGTCCGCGACGACCTGCGCCTGTACCTCGTGCAGACGGCGGAGAAGGGCCTGGGCTGGATGAAGCTCACCGCCGGCGGGAAGCCGGGCCACGGCTCCTTCGTCCACGACGACAACGCCGTCACCCGGCTGGCCGAGGCCGTCGCCCGGATCGGCTCCACCCGGCTGCCCACCGTGCTCACCCCGCCGATGCGGGAGTTCCTCGACGCGGTCGGCGACGCCTACGGCATCGCGATCGACCCGGACTCCCCGGAGGAGGCGCTGGCCCGCCTGGGCAGCATCAGCCGGATGATCGGCGCGGCGCTGCGCAACACCGCCAACCCCACGATGCTCGATGCCGGCTACAAGGCCAACGTCATCCCCGGCACCGCCAGCGCGACCATCGACGGGCGCTTCCTCTACGGGCAGGAGGAGGAGTTCGAGAAGCAGCTGGACGAGCTGATCGGCGAGGGCGTCACCCGCGAGTGGCTGGTGCACGACCAGGCCGTGGAGACCACCTTCGACGGCCCGACGGTCGACCTGATGGTCGAGGCGCTCAAGGCCGAGGACGCCGGCGCCCGCCCGGTGCCGTTCACCATGAGCGGTGGCACCGACGCCAAGAGCTTCGAGACCCTGGGCATGCGCTGCTTCGGCTTCTCCCCGCTCAAGCTGCCCGCCGAGCTGGACTTCGCCTCGCTGTTCCACGGCATCGACGAGCGCATCTCGGTCGACTCGTTGCACTTCGGCATCCGGGTCCTGGACCGCTTCCTGCGCAAGGTCTGAGGCCTCAGCCGCGCACCCGGACGGCGAGCAGGGCCACGTCGTCCGGGACCGCGCCGGCCATGCCCTCGAGCAGGACGTCGCACAGCTGCTCCAGCGGGCGCCCGGCCAGCGGGGTGAGCGCCTGGACCAGCCAGTCGGTGCCCTCGTCCAGCGTGCTGCCACGCCGTTCGACCAGCCCGTCGGTGTACAGCAGCACCGTGTCACCGGGCGTCAGCTGCACCGTGTGGTCGGTGCGCCGGGCCGTGGCGCTGATCCCCAGCAGCAGGTCGGCGGGTCGGCGCAGCACCGACACCGTGCCGTCGGCGGCGGCCAGCACCGGCGGGGGATGGCCGGCGTTGGACCAGGTGAGGGTCGTCGTCCCGCCGTCGCGGTCGGGGCGCACCGTCGCGGCGACGAGGGTCACCAGGGTGTCCACCCGCAGCTGCAGCAGTGCGCGGTCCAGCGCCGACAGCACCGCGGCGGGGGAGCCGGTCACGGTCGAGGCGATGCCGCGCAGCACGCCCCGGGCCTGGGCCATGGTGGCGGCCGCGGCGACGTCGTGGCCGGCGACGTCACCGATGACCAGCATGGTGTCCCCGTCGGCGAGCGGGAACGCGTCGTACCAGTCCCCGCCGACCTGGGCGTGCTGCATGGCCGGCAGGTAGCGCACGGCCAGCTCCAGCCCCGGGACCGCCGGCGGCTCGGTGAGCAGGCTGCGCTGCAGCGAGGCGGCCAGCTGGACGGCGGCCCGCGAGGTCGCCGCCTCGGAGTTCAGCCGCGCCAGCGCCGCCTCGCGCCGCAACCGCAGCGTGCACGCCAGCACCGCGATGGCACCGCTGACCACCATGCCCAGCAGGCGGAAGGACTGCCCCAGCACGGCCTCGCCGGTGTACTGCCGGTCGTAGAAGCCCAGCGCGACCGCCAGCGCCAGGGCCACGACGCCGTAGCCGATGGTGGCGCCCCGGCCCAGCACGACGGCTGCGACCAGGGGTCCCATCGCGAGCAGGCCGATGAGCACCTGCCCCTGGCCGCTGATGAGGTCGACCGCGGTGCAGAAGGCGAGGACGCCGATCGGCAGCAGGTGCCGCCTGCTCACCCGCCGGTCCACGTCGTGCCCCCACGTCCTCGTCCGGCTCGGCCGGCCGGGTGGCAGCGGCGAGGGACGGGAGCCTATCGTCGTCGGCCGCGCGTGCCCGGCAGCTCGGGCCAGGAGGGGCGGGTCAGATCATCGGGCGGGGCAGGTACGACAGCCGCGCGCGGCGCCGCATGATCACCTTGCGGCTGCCGTCGGCGAAGGCCTGCAGCCGGGCGAGCTCCCAGCCACCGGTGTCGGACTGCATGCTCATCAGCTGCGCAGCGGCCGAGCGGGAGATCCCGGCAGGCAGGCGCAGCGGGGCGTACTCGTAGTCGCCAGGCGATGACACGAGGCCGATTGTGCCCGCCGGACGCCGTCCGGTCACGTGGTGCTCACCACCCGGCCACCGGCGAGGGTGTCGTCGGGTGGCCACCCGGGCAGGGGATGAGGGCGCGGGCGCCGGCACCCCGGCCGGGCCCACCGACCAGCCAGGAGGCTCCCGTGACCGACCCCGAGGCCACCGACGCCGACCGCCAGGAGCAGCTGCAGACCGCCGTCGCCGACGGCCCCGAGCTCGCCGGTGAGGTCGTGCCCCCGGCCGACGACGTCCCCGAGGCCGACGGCATCGAGCAGCAGCTGACCGCCACCCCCGGGGGCACCACCGGCGCCCGCACCGGGGGCGTGGAGGCCGACGAGTTCGACGTGCTGGAGCAGCAGGCCGACGCCGGCGGTGACGAGGACGAGTTCCGCAGCTGAGCCACCGACGGCCAACCCCGGGCCGACCTGAGCCGGCCCGTGCGCTGCGGACGCACGAGCCGGCCAGGGGTCAGCGGGAGTAGTACTCCACGACCAGCTGCTCCTCGCAGATCACCGGGACCTCGTCGCGGCGCGGGCGGCGGGCGACCACGGCGCGCAGCTGCGACAGCTGCACCTCCAGGTAGGACGGGGCGGCGGCGTGTGCGCCGGAGGCCGCGACCTGGAACGGCGGCTTGCTCTTGCTCTTCTCGGCGATCTCGATGACGTCGTAGGGCTGCACCTGGTAGCTGGGCCGGTCGACGCGCGCGCCGTTGACCAGCACGTGCTGGTGGCTGACCACCTGGCGGGCCTGGTAGATCGTGCGGGCGAACCCGGCGCGCAGCACGGTGGCGTCCAGCCGGGCCTCCAGCTGGTGGGTGATCAGCTCCTCGCCGGTCTTCCCGCCGCTGCGCCGAGCCCGGTCGAAGGCCGAGCGCAGCTGCGTCTCGCTGATGTCGTACTGGGCGCGCAGCCGCTGCTTCTCCTTCAGCCGCGTCGAGTAGTCGCTCGCGACGCGGCGCTTGCGGCCGTGCTCACCCGGGGGGTACGGGCGGCGCTCGAAGTAGCGCACGTCCTTGGGGGTGAGCGGGATGCCCAGCGCGCGGCTGCGACGGACCTTGGGGCGGGAGCTGTTCACAGGACCTCCGAGTTCGGTTAGGCTCACCTTACCCCGATGACGAGTCGGCCCGAGCCCGGAGTGCCGCATGACACGATCGACCCGCCCCGCCGGCCCCGCCGCCCTGCGGCCGAGCAGCGCCGAGCGCGCCCGCACCGTGGCCGGTCACCCGGCCGCCGCGGTCTGCGCCGCCGGCATCGACGGCAGCCGGGTGCTCGCGCACACCACGACCGGCTCCGGGCAGGTGCTGCTCGTCGTCCCGACCGAGGGTGAGGTGTGCACGGCGGTGCGGAGGTCGGCCGACGGCGACCTCGCCGCGCTGCTGATGGTCACCGACCACGCGCCGGTGCCGCTGCGCGAGGCCGTCCGGGCCCAGGTCTGGCTGTCGGGCTGGCTGACGCCGGTCGAGCCCGCCGACCGGCAGGAGGCGCTGCTGGCCTTCGCCGACGTCGCCCCGGTGGGCGCGCTGCTCGACGTCGGCTCCACGGCCACGCTGCTGTCGCTGGACCTGGCGGAGGTGGTGCTGGGGGAGTGCGGCTCGGTCACCGAGCTCGACCCCGGCGACTACCTGGCCGCTGCCCCCGACCCGCTGGCCGAGGTGGAGGCGACCATGCTCCGGCACCTCGACGAGTCGCACCCCGAGCAGCTGGCCCTGCTGGCGTCGCGGGTGCCGGCGGAGTGGACCCGGGGCGGTGCGGCGCGGCCGCTGGGGCTGGACCGGTTCGGCTTCCGGCTGCGGTTCGAGCAGCCGGCCGGCCACCGGGACGTGCGGGTGCCGTTCGCGGCGCCGGTGTCCGGGCCGGCGGAGCTGGGTGCGGCGGTGCAGCGGCTGTTGTGTGCCGCAGAACGCGCCTGCCCGGGGCGCTGACCAGCAGGTCGGCGCCCCGGGCAGGGGTGGAGCAGGGAGCGGGGTGCGTCAGCGCACCGAGCGACGCCCGTTGCTCAGGCTCTCGGCCACGCCGATCAGCAGGAACGCCACGACGATGGCGACGATCGCGCCCAGGATGTTCAGCTCGCCGAAGTCACCGGTGCCGAAGGTGCTGGCCACCAGGCCGCCGACCAGCGAGCCCACGACGCCCAGGCCCAGGGTGGCCAGGATGCTGAGGTTCTGCTTGCCGGGCTTGATGAGCCGGGCGATCGCCCCGACGACCAGACCGAAGACGAGGAACGAGATGAGGCCAGTGATCATGGCGCTGTCAGTGCCCTCAAGATCACCGGGTCAAACGCCGCTCACCTGATCGGGTGGTCAGTCGGCCAGCTCCGCCAGCAGCGTCGCCAGCCGGGTGCGCCGCGGCCGGACGTCGACCTCGCGCACCGCGCGGGCCAGGGCCGCACCGCTGGCGTGCACGATCGACAGGTGCTTCTGCGCCCGGGTGAGCGCGGTGTAGACCAGCGGCCGGGACAGCATCCCGCCGGCCTCCGGGGGCAGCACGACGACGACGCCTGGCCACTCCGAGCCCTGCGCCCGGTGCACCGTGATCGCCCAGCCGTGGCGCAGGTCCGACAGCGCCGAGCCGTTGACCGTGACCGGGCCGGAGCTGAAGTCGACGTTCAGCGAGCCGTCACCGGTGCCGGTGACCACGCCGACCTCGCCGTTGGCGAAGCCGATGGGCTCCAGGTCCAGGTGGTTGGCGGTGGCCACCACCCGGTCACCGACGTCGAAGCCGAACACCGTGCCGTCGCCGGGGTTGAGCGCGGCCTTGAGCGCCTTGTTCAGCTCGATCGTGCCGGCCGGCCCGCGGTGCACCGGCGTCACGACCTGCACCGTGGCCGGGTCGATGCCCAGCGCGCGCGGGATGGAGTCGGTGACCAGCTGCACGACGCGGCGGGCCGCCTCGGCGCTGCCGGTGGCCGGCACGATGACGACCTCGCGGTCGGGGGACTCGACGTGCACCAGCTCGCCGCCCCGCACGCCGGTGGCCAGCCGGGCGATGGCGCCACCGGCCGCCTGCCGGTGCAGCGTGGTCAGCTCGGTGACCGGCACGGCACCGGAGTCGATCAGGTCACCGAGCACGTGCCCGGGCCCGATCGAGGGCAGCTGCGCCGGGTCGCCGACCAGCAGCAGGTGCGTGCCGTCGGGGCAGGCCTCCAGCAGCGCCGCGGTCAGCTCGATGTCGAGCATCGAGGCCTCGTCGACCACGACGACGTCGGCGTCCAGCGGCCACTCCTCGTTGCGGGCGAACCCGCCGGTCATGCCCTGGGCGCCCAGCAGCCGGTGCACCGTGACCGCCGGGTGGTCGGTGAGCTCCTCCAGCCGCTTGGCCGCGCGGCCGGTCGGGGCCGCCAGCGCCACCTCGGTGCCCTTGGCCTCCAGCAGCTTCACCAGCGAGGCCACGGTGCGGCTCTTGCCGGTGCCGGGACCGCCGGTCAGCAGCGACACACCCGCGCCCAGCACCTGGGCGACCGCGGCCTGCTGCGCCGGGTCCAGCCCCTTGGCCACCGAGCGCACCGACGCGGGGTCACCGATCCGCTGGCTCGTGGCCACCAGCCGGTGGACGTTCTCCGCCACGGCCTCCTCGGCCATGCCGTACCGGGCCAGCGACAGCATCCGCAGCGACGGGTCCGGCTCGGGGAACTCGTCGGCGTCCTCGTCGGGTTCCACGAACGGCGGCTCGTGGTCCAGCACGTCCCCGGACTCGACGGCGGCCAGCACGGCCGCGGCCGGGTCGGCGACCCCCTCGGCCTGCAGTGCGGCCACCACCAGGTCCGCGGGCAGCACGGTGTGCCCGTCGCGGGTGGCGGTGCGCAGCGTGAGGGAGACGATCGCCCGGCCGCGGCGGGAGTCCTGCCGGTCGGCACCGGACAGCACGGTGATGGCCAGCCGGTCGGCGTCGGCGAGGGTGACGCCGGTGAGGCCCAGCAACGCCCACGGGTCGTCGCGCAGCCGGCGGGCGGCGTCGGGACCCAGGGTGTCGGCGGAGCTGACCGCGAGGCGGGCGTTGAGCCCGGCACCCACCAGCAGCTCCACCACCTCGTAGGTGGGGCCCGCGGCCAGGAACGAGCTGAACAGCCGCTCGGCCCGCTGCCGGCCCACCCGGGGCAGCTTCTGCAGCCCGTCGGCGGAGACGTCGTCCGGGCTGGTGATGCCGGCGGCGGGCAGCTCGGCCGCCGCGCGCTTGCCCAGGCCCGGCCACAGGCCGGCGGTGCAGAAGGCGGCGAAGACCGGGTCGGACGTGGGTGCGGGGGTGGTCATGAGTGGTCCGGCCGCTGGTCGGGATAGGAGAAGTGCGGCGCCGAGACGTCGTCCAGCGCGGTGACGATGGCCGGGGGCAGCCGCACGCCGTCGGCGTCCAGTGTCTCCTGCAGCTGCGCGGCGGTGCGGGCGCCCACGATCGGTGCCACGACGCCGGGCCGGTCGCGCAGCCAGGCCAGCGCGACGCCCAGCGGGCTGGTGCCCAGCCCCTCGGCGGCGGTGACCACCGCCTCGACCACGCGGTCGGCGGAGGGGGAGTGCAGGCGGGTGAGGAACCCCTGCCACTGCGGGGACGCCGCCCGGGAGTCCTCCGGGGTGGCGTGCCGGTACTTGCCGGTCAGCAGCCCGCGGCCCAGCGGCGACCAGGGCAGGACGCCCAGCCCGAGCGCCTCCGCGGCCGGGGTGACCTCGCGCTCGACCCCGCGCTGCAGCAGCGAGTACTCGACCTGGGTGCTCACGACCGGGGTGCGGCCGGGCCAGGCCCGCTGCCAGGTCGCGGCCTGCGCGGTCTGCCAGCCGGAGAAGTTGCTGACCCCGATGTAGCGGGCCCGCCCGGAGGACACCGCGAGGTCGCAGGCGGCCAGCGTCTCCTCCAGCGGGGTCGCGTCGTCCCAGGCGTGCAGCTGCCACAGGTCGACGTGGTCCAGGCCGAGGCGCTCCAGCGAGGCGTCCAGTGCCGCCAGCAGGTGACCGCGGGAGGCCCCGCGCCCCATCGGCCGCGGCCCGGTGCGCCCGCCGGCCTTGGTGGCGACCAGCACGTCGGCGCGCGGGACGACGTCGGCCAGCAGCCGCCCGAGGGTGCGCTCGCTCTCCCCGTCGGCGTACACGTCGGCGGTGTCGACCAGCGTGCCGCCGGCGTCGACGAAGGCCGTGAGCTGCAGCGCTGCCTCGTCCTCGTCGGTGTCCCGGCCCCACGTCATGGTGCCCAGCCCGAGCCGGGAGACCACGAGCCCACTGCGCCCGAGCGCCCGCTGTTCCACGACCGGTCAACCTACCGGTGCCCACCGACACCGACCCTCCGGCGACGCGGTGCCGGGGCGGCGTGCACGGTGCTGCCAGCCGCACCCCCTAGGGTGCCTGCCGTGCCATGCCCTCACGCCGTCGTCCCGTCCGCCCCCGTCCCCGCCCGGCAGGGCTGACCCGTGGGCTGGTTCGAGGCCGCGTTCCTGGGTCTGGTGCAGGGGCTCACCGAGTTCATCCCGGTCAGCTCGAGCGCCCACCTGCGCATCGTCGGTGACCTCTTCGGCTGGGACGACCCGGGTGCGGCGTTCACCGCGATCATCCAGATCGGCACCGAGCTCGCGGTGCTCATCTACTTCCGCAAGGACATCGTGCGGATCATCCGGTCCTGGGTGGGCTCGCTGCTGCACCGCGACCGGCCGCGCGACGCCGACGCCCGGATGGGCTGGCTGATCATCGTCGGCAGCATCCCGATCATCGTGCTGGGCCTGCTGCTGCAGGACCAGATCGAGACCACCTTCCGCGACCTGCGCATCGTCGCGATCGCCCTGGTGCTGTTCTCCCTGATCCTCTACGCCGCCGACCGGATGAGCAGCGGCCGGCTCGAGCTCGACGACCTCACGCCCAAGCACGGACTGGTCTACGGCTTCGCCCAGGCCCTCGCGCTGATCCCCGGCGTCTCCCGCTCGGGCGGCACCATCACCGCCGGGCGGTTCCTGGGCTACTCCCGGGAGGCCGCGGCCCGCTACTCGTTCCTGCTGGCCATCCCCGCCGTCCTGGGCTCGGGCCTCTACCAGGTGCAGCAGTCCCTGGACGGCGGCATCGAGTGGGGCCCGACGCTGCTGGCCACGGTGATCGCCTTCGGCGTCGGCTACGTCGTCATCGCCTGGCTGCTGCGCTACCTGGCCAAGGGCAGCTTCACCCCCTTCGTCGTCTACCGCGTCGCGCTGGGCCTGCTGCTGCTGGTCCTGGTCGGCGCCGGGGTCCTCGACCCCAAGTGATGCCGCACGACCGGCCTAGGCTGCGCTGGTGACCACCGTCATCCTGCTCAGGCACGGCCGGACGACGGCCAACACCGCCGGCGTGCTCGCCGGCTGGACCCCCGGCGTCCAGCTCGACGAGACCGGGCAGGGGCAGGTGGCCGCGGTCGCCCAGCGGCTGGCGGCCGTGCCGCTGGCGGCGGTGGTGAGCAGTCCGCTGGAGCGCTGCCAGCAGACCGCCGGCGCCGTCCTGGACGCCCAGCGCGCGGCCGGACGCGCGATCGAGCTGCAGACCGAGGACCGGCTCGGCGAGGCCCGCTACGGCGACTGGACCGGCCGGCCGATCAAGGAGCTGGCCAAGGAGCCGCTCTGGAAGGTCGTGCAGCAGCACCCCTCCGCGGCGGTCTTCCCCGGCGACGAGGGGGAGGGGCTGGCCCAGACCCAGGCCCGGGCCGTGGCCGCCGTGCGGGAGTGGAACGCCACCCTGGGGCCCGACGCCGTCTGGGTGGCCTGCAGCCACGGTGACGTCATCAAGGCCGTCCTGGCCGACGCGTTCGGCATGCACCTGGACTCCTTCCAGCGCATCGTCGTCGACCCCGCCTCGATCTCGGTGGTCACCTACACCGACACCCGCCCCTTCGTCGTCCGGGTCAACGACACCGGCGGCGACGTCGCCGCGCTGATCCCGCCGAAGAAGCGCGGCCGGCGGAAGACCTCCGACGCGGTCGTCGGCGGCGGCGCGGGCAGCGGCGCCGCGTAACCTGGACCCGTGCCCCGTCAGGTCTTCACCTTCGACCGTCCCACCCGGTTCGTCGCCGGCACGGTGGGCCAGCCCGGCGACCGCACCTTCTACCTGCAGGCCTCGGACTCCGCGGGTCGCACCGTCAGCGTCGCGCTGGAGAAGTCGCAGGTCCAGGTGCTGGCCGACCGGATGAGCGAGCTGCTCGACGAGGTGGCCACCCGCGCCTCCGTCGTCGTCCCGCCCGACGCCGACGTCGACGACCTCGGGCCGCTCACCGCCCCGGTCGACGAGGAGTTCCGGGTCGCCGCGATGGGCCTGGCCTGGGACGGCGAGGCCGCGGCCGTCGTGGTCGAGGCCGTCGCCGCCGGTGAGGAGCCGATCGAGGAGGACGTGATCCTCTCCGACTCCGACGAGGGCCCCGACGCGCTGCGGGTCACCATCACCCCGGCCGCCGCCCGCGCCTTCGTCGCCCGGGCCCGCCGCGTCATCTCCGCCGGGCGCCCGGCCTGCCCGCTGTGCTCCCTCCCGCTGGACCCCTCCGGGCACGTGTGCCCGCGGCAGAACGGCTACCGCCGCTGAGCCGGGCCGGGCACGAGGGCTCCCGGTGACGGGCGTGCCCCATCCGGGCTCCGGCCCCCGCGACGACCGGCTGGAGGACCCGTTGGCCGAGGACGAGCCCGTTCCCGAGCACGACGAGGACGACTACGACGAGGACGACGGCGACGTCGTCGAGCTCGACCTGACCACCTTCGACCACGGCGACCGCCGCGCGCCCGAGGGGCCCGAGGAGATCGCGACCCTGCTGCGCGAGGGCACGCTGGACCTCGAGGGCCGGCTGCTGGACGCCAGCAACGTCACCCTGATCGCCGCGATCCGCACCGACACCCTGGGCGCCACCTGCGTCTACAAGCCCGTCGCCGGCGAGCGCCCGCTGTGGGACTTCCCCGACGGCACCCTCGCCGGCCGGGAGATCAGCGCCCACCTGGTGTCGGAGGCCATGGGCTGGTCGGTGGTGCCGCCGACGGTGCTGCGCGAGGGCCCCTACGGCACCGGCATGGTGCAGCTGTGGCAGGACGCCGACCCGGCCGTCGACCTGACCGAGTTCGTGCGCGCCGACGACCCCGGGCTGCGCCGGATGGCGGTGTTCGACGCGGTGGTGAACAACGCCGACCGCAAGGGCGGGCACATCATCCCGATGCGCGACGGCCACGTGTACGGCGTCGACCACGGCATCTGCTTCTCCGTCGACCCCAAGCTGCGCACCCTGCTGTGGCGCTGGGCCGGCAAGCCGCTGCTGCTGGAGCACCTGGCCGTGCTGGAGCGCCTCGCCGAGCAGCTGCGCGGGGACCTGGGGGAGCAGCTGCACGCCCACCTCACCCGGCGCGAGGTGCGGCGCACCCAGCAGCGCGTCGACACCCTGCTGCGCACGAAGCTGCACCCGCAGCCCTCCGGCGACTGGCCCGCCCTGCCCTGGCCGCCCTTCTAGGGGTCGCGGACCGTCGGGTGTGCGCCCACGGTCGTCTCCGGCGGGAGGAGGCAGCCCTCAGCGCACACTCGACGGCGGTGCCGGCCTGCGGGACGCTCCCGGGGTGCGACGACCCCCGCCCGTCCTGGTCGGCCTGCTGCTCCTCGTGCTGCTGATCGCGGCGGTGCTGCTGGTCGCCGCGCGGCGGGGCGACCTCGGCCGCGGCCCGGGCGTCGAGGGGCAGCCGGCCGTTGCCCCGGTCCTGGCCGCACTGCCAGGGTGAGCGGGTGCCGCACCGGAGCCGTCTCGCCGTCC
The DNA here is from genome assembly GCF_019112525.1 of Modestobacter sp. L9-4. Classification (NCBI taxonomy): domain Bacteria; kingdom Bacillati; phylum Actinomycetota; class Actinomycetes; order Geodermatophilales; family Geodermatophilaceae; genus Modestobacter; species Modestobacter sp. L9-4. Next base: position 171,367 of record NZ_CP077800.1, on the reverse strand, counting down.
TGCTCGTCGACCTGCCGCCGGAGCTGCACGACCGCGGGCAGCGGTTCTGGTCCGCCGCCACCGGCCACCCGGTCGAGGCGGACCCGGTGGACGACGCCTGGTCCTCCCTCGGCTCCTTCGCCGACGGGTTCCACCTGGAGGTCCAGCGCACGGGTCCGGGGACCGCGCCCCGCTGGCACGTCGACATCGAGACCGACGACGTCCACGCCGAGGTCGCCCGGCTGGAGGCCCTCGGTGCGCTGCGGATGGCCGACATGGGCGGGTTCTGGCAGATGAAGGACCCCTCCGGCCTGCTGTTCTGCGTGGTCGGCGTGCAGACCGGTGAGCAGTTCGACCGGTACGCCACCACCTGGCCCTGAGCACGCCGTCCACGGGCGGACGCGACCGGGTGCCGTGCGGACCTGTCGGAGAGCGGATCTACCCTCGCTGCGTGCACTCCTGGCCCGCCCCACTGATCCCGATGCTGCCCGGCTCCGGCCCGGCCCTGCGGTTGTACGACACCGCCCGCGGAGAGGTCGTCGAGGTCACCCCCGGCCGCACCGCGCGGATGTACGTCTGCGGGATCACCCCCTACGACGCCACCCACCTCGGGCACGCCGCCACCTACCTGGCCTTCGACCTGGTGAACCGGATCTGGCGCGACGCCCGGCACGCGGTGCACTACGTGCAGAACGTCACCGACGTCGACGACCCGCTGTTCGAGCGGGCCGACCGGGACGGCGAGGACTGGATCGTCCTCGGCATGCGCGAGACCGCGCTGTTCCGCGAGGACATGACCGCCCTGCGCGTGCTCCCGCCCGACGACTACGTCGGCGCGGTCGAGGCCGTCCCGCAGATCGTGGTCAAGGTCGAGGAGCTCATGGACGCCGGCCTGGCCTACTCCCTCGACGACGGCACCGGCGACGTCTACCACGACGTCTCCCAGGCGCCCGGCTTCGGCGCCGAGTCCGGCTACGACGAGCCCACGATGCTGCGGCTGTCCGCCGAGCGGGGCGGCGACCCCGACCGGCCCGGCAAGCGCAACCGGCTCGACCCGCTGCTGTGGCGCGGTGCCCGCGAGGGCGAGCCGTCCTGGCCCGGCCCGCGCGGGGTCGCCGGGCGCCCCGGCTGGCACATCGAGTGCGCCGCGATCGCGCTGGACACCATCGGCATGGGCTTCGACGTCCAGGGCGGCGGCAGCGACCTGGTCTTCCCGCACCACGAGTACTCCGCCGTCCACGCCGAGGCGCTCACGGCCACCAAGCCGTTCGCCCGCACCTACGTGCACGCGGCGATGATCGGCCTCGACGGGGAGAAGATGAGCAAGAGCCGGGGCAACCTGGTGTTCGTCTCCCGGCTGCGCGGGGAGGGCGTCGACCCGATGGCCGTGCGGCTGGCGCTGCTGTCCGGGCACTACCGCACCGACCGCGCCTGGACCCCCGACCTGCTCGTGCAGGCGCAGGAGCGGCTGGCCACCTGGCAGCGCGCCGTGGCCCTGCCACTGGGCGCCCCGGCCGGTCCGGTGCTCATCGCCGTCCGCGAGCGGCTGGCCGATGACCTGGACACCCCGGGTGCGATCGCCGCCGTCGACGCCTGGGCCGCCGCCAGCCTGGCCGGCGCCGACAGCCCCGACGTCGCCGACGACTGGGACGAGCAGTCGCCCACCGTGGTCGGTGACCTGGTCGACGCCCTGCTCGGGGTCGTGCTCTCGGCATGAGCGGGCAGGGGTCGGAGTTCCGGCTGGCCGACCGGGCTGCCCGGGAGGCCGGTGAGGAGCGGCTGGCCCCCGGCGCGGCCCGGTCGCGGTACACCCGTGGCCGCGCCCGGCTCGAACCGGAGGACGCGCTGCGCACCGCCTACGAGCGGGACCGCGACCGGATCCTGCACGCCAAGGCCTTCCGCCGGCTCAAGCACAAGACGCAGGTCTTCCTCAACCCCGACGGCGACCACTTCGTCACCCGGCTGACCCACACCCTGCAGGTCACCCAGGTGGCCCGGTCGCTGGCCGCGGCGCTGTCGCTCAACGAGACCCTCGCCGAGGCGATCGCGCTGGGCCACGACCTCGGCCACTCGCCGTTCGGGCACATCGGTGAGACGGCGCTGGAGCCCTACGTCCCCGGCGGCTGGCACCATGCCGCCCAGGGGGTGCGCATCGTCGAGGTGCTCGAGGACCTCAACCTCACCTGGGAGGTCCGCGACGGCATCCGGGCGCACAGCTGGAAGATCAGCCCGCCGCCGGCCACCCGCGAGGCCCAGTGCGTGCGGTTCGCCGACCGGATCGGCTACCTGTCCCACGACGCGCTGGACGCCGTCCGCGCCGGGGTGCTGTCCGTCGGTGACCTGCCCGCCAGCACCCGCCGGGTGTTCGGCGCACCGGGCAGCGCCATGGTCGGGGCGATGATCGCCGCCGTCGTCGAGGGCAGCCTGTCGCCCGACAACACGACCGGTGCGGTGGTGATGGCCCCGGAGGCGCTGGCGGCGATGGCCGAGCTGCGGGCGTTCATGTTCGACCGCGTGTACGAGACCGAGGTCGCGGCCGGGCAGAAGCAGCTCGCCGTCGACGTCATCCGCCGCCTCGTCGACCACCACCTCGCCCACCCCGAGCTCATCCCGGCCACCTACCGCGACACCGAGGCCGACCTGCTCACCCAGGTCGTCGACCACGTCACCGGCATGACCGACCGGTTCGCCCTGGCCACCCACGACCGGCTCTTCGACGACACTGCCGGCGTCCGGATGCGCCCGCTGCTCGTCACCCCATAGGGCCCGCGGAGCCGACGTCCTGCGCACCGGGACGTCCGGCCGGGCGAGGCTCGGCGGCTACGGCGCCCGGCGGGGCGGGGGCGGCCAGCGAGGCGAGCAGCTGCAGCTTCTCCGCGCTGTCGCTGCCGGTGTCGGCGTAGTAGAGGACGAGGGTCAGCCCGTCGACGGGGAGCTTGTCCCGGTGCAGCCGCAGGTCGCCGACCACGGGGTGGTACACGGTCGTCGTCCCGCCCGCCAGCCGGTGGACGTCGTGGCGCGCCCACAGCGTGCGGAACCGGGCGCTGGCCAGCGAGAGCTCGCCGACCAGCTCCACGACCCGCGGGTCGTCGGCGGCCTCGTCGATCGACCGGCGGAAGGACCCCACGAACTCGGCGGTGGCGGCCTCCCAGTCGGTGTGGAAGCCGCGCTCGTCGGGGTCCAGCAGCAGGGAGCGCAGCCGGTTCTCACCCGGCCGCAGCCGCGGGTTGAGCGCGGTGGCCAGCGGGTTGGCGGCCAGCACGTCGAACGCACGGCCCTCGACGAACGCCGGGACCCCGACGGCGGCGAGCAGCGAGCCCAGCCGGGCGGGCACCGTCTCGGGCCGCCGGCGGGGACGGGTGCGGCGGCGGGGCTCGGCGAGCTCGACCAGGTAGCGGTGCTCCACCTCGTCGAGCTGCAGGACGCGGGCCAGCGCGGTGAGCACCTGCTCGGAGGGGTTGCGGTCGCGCCCGCGCTCGAGCCGCAGGTAGTAGTCGGGGCTGATCCCGGCCAGCAGCGCCACCTCCTCCCGCCGCAGTCCGGCGACGCGGCGGTGCAGCCCGGCCGGGATGCCGGCCTGCTCGGGGGTGATCAGGGCACGCCGGGCCTGCAGGTAGCTGCCCAGCCGGTTGCCGTCCTCGTCGCCGTCCACCGGTTCGACGGTAGCCGGGGGTGGACGGCGGAGAGGGGGTCCTGTCACTACCCGGACCAGCGCGGTCTCTCCTCCGCGCAGCACCCCGGCACAAGCTGACCGCAGTCGCCCGGAGGAGACCGGGGGACCAGGAGGAGGTCACCATGCAGATCACCCAGCGCACCGTCCTCGTCGTCGGCGGCACGTCCGGCATCGGGCGCGGCCTCGCCCAGCGCTTCGCCGACGCCGGCAGCACCGTCGTCGTCGGCGGCCGGGACCCGCAGCCGCAGGACGGCCTGGACACCGTGCGGATCGACGTCACCGACCCCGCGTCGGTGCTGCGCGCCCGCGACGAGGTGCTCGCCGCCCACCCCGACCTCGACGTCGTCGTCACGATGTCCGGCGTCATGCTGGTCGAGGACCTGCGCGACCCCGCGCACGGCGCCGCGGCCGAGACCACGATCGACACCAACCTGCTCGGCACCATCCGGGTCGTGGACGCCTTCACCCCGCACCTGCTCGCCCGCGGTGCGGGGACGGTCCTGACCGTGAGCTCCGGGATCGCGTTCCTGCCCTTCCCGCTCATGGCCAGCTACGCGGCGTCCAAGGCGGGCGTGCACGCCTACACCGAGGCGCTGCGGGCCCAGCTCGCCGGGACGGGCGTCGAGGTCGCCGAGCTGGTGCCCCCGGCGGTCGCCACCGCGGGGCAGGAGCGGGTCAACCCGGCGGCGCTGCCGCTGGCGGGCTACCTCGACGAGGTGATGGCGCTGCTGGCCGAGGAGCCCACGCCGCACGAGGTCTTGGTCGAGGGCGTGCGGGTGCACCGCTTCGCCGAGCGCGACGGCACCTACGCCGAGCTCGTGGCCCGCCGCTCGCAGTCGCTGAGCACCCTGCCCGGCCGCTGAGCACCCTGCCCGGCCGCTGAGCACCCGGCCCGGCGGCTGGGCACCCGGCCCGGCGGCTGGGCACCCGGCCCGGCGGCTGGGCACCCTGCCCGGCCGCTGAGCACCCTGCCCTGCCGCTAGCACCCGGCCCGGCGGCTGGGCCGCCGTCCGCGGCTGGGCCTCCGGACGTGAGATCTGCGGTCTCGTGGCCTCAGGAGTCGGGAAGCCCCGAGTACGCAGATCCTGCGGCTGCGCCAGGACGGTAGACGTCGGCCGGGGACTCGGCCGGGGACTCGGCCGGGCCACGGGACGAGAACGGGCTGGTGGTGGTCATCCGCAGCGGATGACCACCACCAGCCCGGGGTGGTCGAGAGTGGAGCGGCGCGGACTAGCTGGCGCCGCCGGTGGTGCCGCGGCGCTTGAGGTAGCGCTCGAACTCCCGCGCGATCTGGTCGCCGTTGGCCTGGGACAGGTCGGTGGCGGTGGCGCGCTCCTCCAGGGACCGCACGTACTCCACGACCTCCTCGTCCTCCTGGGCCATCTCGTCGACCGTGGTCACCCACTCGTCGGCCTGCTGCGGCAGGGCACCGAGCGGCACGGTGAGCTCCAGGACCTCCTCGACCCGCTGGAGCAGGGCGATGGTGGCCCGCGGCGAGGGCGGCTGGGACACGTAGTGCGGCACCGCGGCCCAGAAGCTCACCGCCGGCAGCCCGGTCTGCACGCACGCGTCGGCGAAGACCCCGAGGATGCCGGTGGGCCCCTCGTAGCGGGAGGTCTCCACGCCCCACTGGCGGGCGGACTCGGCGTCGTAGGCCGAGCCGCTCACCGGCGTGGGGCGGGTGTGCGGGGTGTCGGCGAGCAGTGCGCCGAGGGCGACCACGGTGGTCACGCCCAGCTCCTGGCAGATGCCGATCAGCTCGTCGCAGAAGCTGCGCCAGCGCATGTTCGGCTCGATGCCGCGGATGAGGACGACGTGCCGGTCGCTGCCCGGGGGCTTGGCCACCGAGATGCGGGTGGTCGGCCACTCCAGGCGGCGGCTGACGCCGTCGACCAGGGACACGGTGGGGCGGTTGACCTGGAAGTCGTAGTAGTCCTCGGGGTCCAGCGCGGCGAGCGGGGTCGCGTCCCAGATGAGCTCCAGGTGCTCGACGGCACCCGTGGCGGCGTCCCCGGCGTCGTTCCACCCCTCGAAAGCCACCACGACCACCGGGTCGTCCAGCTCGGGCAGGTCGTCTGCGTCGGACTTCGGATCGATCACCGGTCGAGCCTACGTCGATCCCGCCACCAGGTCCCCGTGCCCGACGGCACCCGCCGGACGCCGGCGTCCGGCGTCCGGCGAGCGGGTGGACGGGAGTGGGACCATGGGGGGAGTTGTTCGAGGACGACGAGGCGCTGCTGCCCGTCGGCGTTGCCAGGGCCCTGGCGCCGGACGCCCGTGATCCCGTGCCCGATCGACGACCCGAGGACGCACCCGTGCCCCAGTACACCGCGCCCACCCCCGCCGAGCTGCGCCCCGACGCCACCGCGGAGCTCACCGCCGCGCTGCGCGAGCGGGTCATGGTGCTCGACGGCGCGATGGGCACCGCGATCCAGCGCGACCGCCCCGACGAGGCCGGTTACCGCGGGGAGCGGTTCGCCGACTGGCCCAGCGACGTCCAGGGCAACAACGACCTGCTGTCCCTCACCGCGCCGGAGGTCATCTCCGGCATCCACCGTGAGTACCTCGAGGCCGGCGCGGACCTGCTGGAGACCAACACCTTCAACGCCACCCGCATCTCGCTGAGCGACTACGGGATGGAGGAGCTGGCCTACGAGCTCAACCTGGCCTCCGCCCGGCTCGCCCGCGCCGCCTGCGACGCGGTCAGCACCCCGGACAGGCCGCGCTACGTCGTCGGCGCCATCGGCCCCACCAGCCGGACGGCGTCCATCTCACCCGACGTCAACGACCCCGGTGCCCGCAACGTCACCTACGACGAGCTGGTCACCGCCTACCTGGAGCAGGCCAACGGCCTGGTCGACGGCGGCAGCGACGTCCTGCTGATCGAGACGATCTTCGACACCCTCAACGCCAAGGCCGCGGTCTTCGCGCTGGAGACGCTGTTCGAGGAGCGCGGCCGGCGCTGGCCGGTGATGATCTCCGGCACCATCACCGACGCCTCCGGGCGCACGCTGTCCGGGCAGGTCACCGAGGCGTTCTGGCACTCCGTGCGGCACGCGCGCCCGCTGCTGGTGGGCCTGAACTGCGCGCTCGGGGCCAAGGAGATGCGGCCCTACATCGCCGAGATCTCCCGGATCGCCGACACGTTCGTCTCCTGCTACCCCAACGCCGGGCTGCCCAACGCCTTCGGTGAGTACGACGAGTCGCCGGAGGAAACCGCCGCGGTCGTCGGGGAGTTCGCCGAGGCCGGCTTCGTCAACCTCGTCGGCGGCTGCTGCGGCACCACCCCCGCCCACATCGCGGCCATCGCGGCGCGGGTGGCCGGCACGACCCCCCGGACGCCGGCCGAGGTCGCCCCCGCGCTGCGGCTGTCGGGCCTGGAGCCGCTGACCGTCACCGGGGACTCGCTGTTCGTCAACGTCGGTGAGCGCACGAACATCACCGGCTCGGCCCGCTTCCGCAACCTGGTCAAGGCCGGGGACTACCCGGCGGCCCTCGCCGTGGCCCGCCAGCAGGTGGAGGCCGGCGCGCAGGTCATCGACGTCAACATGGACGAGGGGATGATCGACGGCGTCGCGGCGATGGACCGCTTCACCAAGCTCATCGCCACCGAGCCCGACATCTGCCGGGTGCCCACGATGATCGACTCCTCCAAGTGGGAGGTCATCGAGGCCGGCCTCAAGTGCGTGCAGGGCAAGGCGATCGTCAACTCGATCTCGCTGAAGAACGGCGAGGAGGAGTTCGTCGCCCAGGCCCGGCTGTGCCGCAAGTACGGCGCCGCGGTCGTGGTCATGGCCTTCGACGAGGACGGCCAGGCCGACTCCCTCGAGCGCCGCAGGGCGATCTGCCGGCGGGCCTACGACATCCTCACCGGGCAGGTCGGCTTCCCGGCCGAGGACGTCATCTTCGACCCCAACGTCTTCGCCGTGGCCACCGGCATCGAGGAGCACGCGAACTACGGGCTGGACTTCATCGAGGCCACCCGCTGGATCAAGACGAACCTGCCCGGCGCGCTGGTCTCCGGCGGGGTCTCCAACGTCTCCTTCTCCTTCCGCGGCAACAACAAGGTGCGCGAGGCGATCCACGCCGTCTTCCTGTTCCACGCCATCCGAGCCGGGATGGACATGGGCATCGTCAACGCCGGGGCGCTCGAGGTCTACGACGAGGTCCCGGAGCTGCTGCGCGAGCGGATCGAGGACGTCGTCCTCAACCGGCGCCCGGACTCCACCGAGCGGCTGCTGGAGATCGCCGGGGACTTCGCCGGCGACGGCGCCGCCCGCGAGGTCGCCACCGAGGAGTGGCGGTCGCTGCCGGTGGGGGAGCGGATCACCCACGCCCTGGTGAAGGGCATCGACGCCCACGTCGAGACCGACACCGAGGAGCTGCGCCAGGACATCAGCGCCCGCGGTGGCCGGCCCATCGAGGTCATCGAGGGCCCGCTGATGGCCGGCATGAACGTCGTCGGTGACCTCTTCGGGCAGGGGAAGATGTTCCTGCCGCAGGTGGTCAAGAGCGCCCGGGTGATGAAGAAGGCCGTCGCGCACCTGATCCCCTACATCGAGGCGGAGAAGCAGCCCGGCGACGTCGAGCGCAGCAACGGCAAGGTCGTGATGGCCACCGTGAAGGGCGACGTGCACGACATCGGCAAGAACATCGTCGGCGTCGTCCTGCAGTGCAACAACTACGACGTCGTCGACCTGGGCGTCATGGTCCCGGCGCAGAAGATCCTGGACACCGCCAAGGCCGAGGGCGCCGACGTCATCGGGCTCTCGGGCCTGATCACCCCGTCGCTGGACGAGATGGTCAACCTGGCCTCGGAGATGGAGCGGCAGGGCTTCACCATCCCGCTGCTGATCGGTGGCGCCACCACGTCCCGGGCGCACACCGCGGTCAAGGTCGCGCAGAGGTACTCCGGCCCGGTGATCTGGGTCAAGGACGCGTCCCGCTCGGTGCCGGTCGTGGCCGCGCTGCTGTCGGACCAGCAGCGCCCGGCGCTGCTGGCCCAGACCGACGCGGAGTACGCCGCGCTGCGCGAGCGGCACGCGGCCCGCACCGACACCCGCACGCTCCTGCCGCTGGCCGACGCCCGCGCCGCGGCGACGCCGGTCGACTGGACCGACTACCGCCCGCCGCGCCCGCGGATGCTCCTGCAGCAGACCCGCGACGTCTGCGCCGGACCGGTCTGCGACCACCCGGCCGGGCACGCCACCCAGTTCGTGAAGACCTTCAGCGACTACCCGCTGGCCGAGCTGCGCGACTACATCGACTGGCAGCCGTTCTTCAACGCCTGGGAGATGCGCGGCCGGTTCCCCGACATCCTGCACAACCCCACGACCGGGGAGGCCGCGCGCCGGCTGTACGCCGACGCCCAGCAGATGCTCGACCAGCTGATCGGCGAGCGGTGGCTGCGCGCGGCCGGGGTGTTCGGGCTGTTCCCGGCCGCCCAGGTCGGCAGCGACGACATCGAGGTCTACACCGACGAGACGCGGACGCAGGTGCGCACCACGCTGCACCAGCTGCGTCAGCAGACCGAGGGCCGCGACGGCTCACCCCGCAAGTCCTTGGCCGACTTCGTCGCGCCGAAGGAGACCGGGCTGCCCGACCACGTCGGCGCCTTCGCCGTCACCGCGGGGCTGGGCTCGGCCGAGCGGGTCGCCCGGTTCAAGGAGGACAACGACGACTACTCGGCGATCATGCTCGAGTCGCTGGCCGACCGGCTGGCCGAGGCCTTCGCCGAGCGGATGCACGAGCGGGTGCGCACCGAGTTCTGGGGCTACGCCCCCGACGAGGCACTGGACGCCGACGGGCTGATCGCGGAGCGGTACGCCGGCATCCGCCCCGCCCCGGGCTACCCGGCCTGCCCCGAGCACACCGAGAAGCAGACCATCTGGGACCTGCTCGACGTCGAGGCCAACGCCGGCATCGAGCTGACCGAGAGCATGGCCATGTGGCCCGGCGCCGCGGTCAGCGGCCTGTACTTCTCCCACCCGCAGTCGCGGTACTTCGTCCTGGGCCGGGTCGGCCGCGACCAGGTCGAGGACTACGCCGCGCGCAAGGGCTGGAGCGTCGCGGAGGCGGAGCGGTGGCTGTCGCCGAACCTGGGATACCGCACCGAGGACGAGTGACGGACCCCGGTGCCCCCCGCCACGAGCGAGCTCGCGGCGGGGCCCTGCACCGGGGCCGGGCGGATCACGCGCCGGCGGTGTGGTCCGAGCGGAGGAGACCCATCAGGACGACGTCCTCGTACGCGCCCCGCACCCAGGCGTGCTGGCGCAGCCGGCCCTCGACCACGAACCCCGCCTTCTCGTAGGCACGGATCGCGCCGGTGTTCGACGCGATCGCCTGGAGGTGGACGCGGCGGAGGTTGCAGCGGGTGAAGCCGAACTCGACGAGCTGGGTGACGGCCGTGGTCCCGATGCCGCGGCCCCGCGCCTCGGGCAGCAGGCTGACCCCCGCCTCGGCGTGGCGGGCCAGCCGGTCGAACCCGAACAGGACGGCGCTGCCGACGGCGGCGCCGTCCTCGTCGACCACGAAGGTGAGGCCCTTCTCGACGGGATCACCCTCGGCGCTGCGGGACAGCCGAGCGTCGAACTCCTCCCGGGTGAGCGGGGCCGGTGTGCCGGCCGTCCGCTCCTCCCAGGTCTCCAGCTCAGCGGCGATGCGGAACAGGACCTCCCCGTCGTTCGCCGTCCGGGGTCGCAGCCTCACGCTCATGGGCCCGCACGCTAGCGGGCGCCCTCACGCGGGGCGGGGCCGCTACTCGACGACGAGGACGTCGGCGTAGGACGCGGAGTGGCGACTGGTGAAGGGGTGCTCGCCGGGCTGGTCGGGGGCCCGGAAGGTCATCAGGGAGCCGGCGGGGACGGTGACGTCGAAGGAGCCGTCGGCCGCGGTGAGGGTGACCTGCTGGCCGCTGCCGTTGAACACGGAGACCCGCGACCCGGCCGCGACGGGGTGGGCGACGTGGAAGCGGGTGCCGTCGACCAGCACCCCCACGGTGAGCGGGCCGTGGTCGTGACCGGCCATGGGACCACCGGCCTTCGGCGGCGGGGTGGTGCCCGCCGGGGCAGGTGCCGCGGGGTCCGAGGTCGCCGGGCCGGTCGACGCGGGGCCGGCCACGGCGGCCGTGGTCGGTGCGGCGGCGGCCGGGGGAGGGGAGGAGCCCAGCGCGACGGCCAGCGCCACCGTGGCCAGCATGACGAAGACCTCGACGACCGCGAGCCGGCGGAACGCACCGGGTCGCCCGGCCGCCAGCTGCGGCACCGTGCGGCGGCGGTGCTGCCAGCCCAGGACGCCGAGCACGACCAGCCCCAGCGTCTTGCCCAGCAGCAGCCAGCCGTAGCCGGTGCCGACGGCGTCGACGACGGCCGCGGGGCCGCCCAGGACCACCGACGCGGCGACGACCCCGGTGATCCCGGTGGCCAGCAGGCACAGCAGGGCAAGGCGGCTGAACCGTCCCACTGCGGTGGTCAGCCGCTCGTCCCGGCGGCCGAACACCAGGAGGGCACCGAGCCCGCCGATCCACAGGCTCGCCGCGGCGACGTGCACGGCCAGGGTGGTGACCGCGAGCAGGTGGTCGTCGGCGGTCGAGGAGTGCCCGGTGAGCACGGCCGGGACCACCAGTGCGGCCACCGCGGCCAGCAGCAGCACCCAGGCGCCGAGGACACCGGCGCAGCGGCGCGCCGCTGCGGCGACGGCGAGGGTCAGCGCCAGGACGATGAGCACGGCCTGCCCCGCCCCGGTGTCGAGGAGGAAGACGCGCACCGCCGACAGCGGGACCGACGTCGGCGTCCGGCCCACCAGCCGGCACACGGTGAGGAACGCGCCGAGTGCGGTCGCCACCGCCCAGGCCAGGGCCCAGACCGACGCGGCGCGCGCCGCCCGCCGGGCCGAGGGCGCCAGCGTGCCCGCTCCGCCCGGCAGCAGGACGGCGGCGAACAGCAGCGCGCCGATCGTGCCCACGGACGCGATCCGGCCGATCAGCGTCACCACGGAGGCGCCCTGGTCGACCAGCGGGCCCGGGTCGCTCAGCCCGTCGGGCACGGCCTCGGAGGCCCCGCCGACCGCCATCCCGCCGAGCAGCACCAGCACCAGGGCGACCGCGGCCGCGGTCCAGACGACCGCTCGGCGGCCCGTCCGCGGGCCCGGGACGGCCGGCGGCTGCTCCGTGCGGAGCGGCGCGACCGGCGCGGTGGTGCTCATGCCCGCCTGCGCAGGCGCAGCGCCAACAGCGCGCCGAGGGCGGCCAGCACGACCACCCCGGCCACCAGCCAACCGGTGGGCGGACCGGAGTCCGCGGGACCACTGGCCGCCGCCGGCTGCGGGGCCGTCGTCGTCCCGGCTGCCGCTGTCGTCCCGGCTGCCGCCGCTGCCTGGGTCGTCCCGGGCGCCGGGGTGGCCGAGGAGGAGGCACTGGCCGGGGTGCCGGCCGCGACGGTGAAGGTGAGGGTGCCGGTGAGCCCGTGGCCGTCGGAGGAGGTGCTGCGCCACTCGACGGCGTAGGCGCCCGCCGGCAGCGAGGGTGCCAGGGCCTGGACGACCGTGGTGCCGCGGATCTCGGCCGCACCGGAGGAGGCCTCCGCGCCGTCCGGACCGACCACCCGCACTTCGGTGCCCAGCGGCAGCGGCTCCTCGGTGAAGGTGAGCTCCACGGTCGCCGGGGAGGTGGTCAGGGTCTCGGTGTTGAGCGGGACGGTGCCGACGAGCGCGTCGTGCGCCTGGGCCGGCAGGGTCCCGGCGCCGAGGAGGACCGCGGCCAGCGTGCCGACCAGGAGCGTCTGCCACCGGCGTCGGTGGACGACGGTCCGGGAGGAGGGCAGCGCTCGCGGTGCGGTCATGACAGGTGTTCGTCAGCGACCGGTCTTCCGGTTCGGCGCCGCCTGTGCGCCGGCGGAGCAGGAGCAGTGGGGGCGGGCGCACAGCGGGCGCCCAGCCCGTTCTTGCCGGGCACTGAACCGATCCACCACCTCGCTGCGAACACGGTGCAGTCGGCGCGGCAGCGGGGGAGATCCCGCTGGGGGGACCTGCCGGCGGTCCGGTGCTGCCGGACTGTTCCACGGCGGGGGCGCACCGGTGCGCCCACCGACGACGAGGGCGAGCGGCGACCACCCGCCGTCCGCTGTCACCTCCTCCCGAGGGCGTGGCAGCACTCCGAGAACGAGGAGCACACCATGCGCAAGGCATACGCACTCCCGGCCCTGGCGATCGCCGCGGCGTTCCCGCTGCTGACCATGACCGCCGCCTCGGCCCACGAGGGCCCGCACAGCTACCAGGCCACCCTGGGCTCGGTGAACGCCTCCGGCGTGACCGGCACCGGCATGGTCACCCTGGACGGCAACACCGCGACCGTCATGATCGAGGCCAAGGGCCTGCTCGCCGGCTCCCCGCACGCCCAGCACTTCCACATCGGCGCGATGGGCACCTGCCCCAGCAACGACCTCGCCGACGACGCGGACAAGGACGGCTTCGTCAGCGTCACCGAGGCCGCCAAGTACTACGGCGCCATCGGCACCTCGCTGACCACCTCCGGTGACACCAGCCCGACCAGCGGCCTGGCGATCGACCGGTTCCCGACCGCCGACAACGGCACGATCAGCTACGAGCGCACCTTCGAGGTCACCGACGACGTCCACGCGGCGTTCGAGGCCGGCACCGCCGTGCTCGTGCTGCACGGTGTCGACAAGGACGGGTCCGGTGCCTACGACGGTGACGTCAAGAGCGACCTCGACCCCTCGCTGCCCATGGAGGCCACCGCCCCCGCCGCCTGTGGTGGGCTGAAGGTCGCGCAGATGGGTGCCGCTCCGATCGGTGGCGCTGAGACCGGTGCGGGCAGCACCGCCGGCACGGAGAACACCGCGGTCATGGGCGTCGGTGCCCTCGCCGCCGCCGGTGCCGTCGCCGCCGGCGCCGTCGCCTACCGCCGTCGTCAGGCCGACCAGGCCTGATCCGGCTCGGGCCGCGCGGGGAGCACCTCCCCGCGCGGCCCGTCCCCGCGCCACCAGCACCGCCGCACATCCCCTCCCCGCCCGCCCCTGGAAGGACCGCCGTGAGCGAGCACACCGGCCGCCGGCCGAGTTCCCGCACCTGGACGCTGCTGGCCGTGGTGCTGGCCGTCGTGGCCCTCGTCGCCGTCGTCATCTCGGTCACCGGGCAGGAGCGGGCACCCCAGCCGGCCGCCGCCGACCCGGGCGTGACGTCGTCCGCCGCCGCGCCGACCACCGCGATGCCGTCGTCCGCGGCGCCGTCCTCCCTCGCGCCGGCGGCTCCGCCGGCCACCGCGAGCCAGGCCCCGGCGGAACCGGTCGCTGCACCGGTGTCGCTCAGCGTGCCGGCCATCGGGGTGACCAGCGACCTGCTGAAGCTCGGCCTCAACGACGACGGGACCGTCCAGGTGCCGCCGCTGGGCCCCAACGACCAGGCCGGCTGGTACGAGCGCGGCCCGGCCCCCGGCGCCGTCGGGCCGGCCCTGCTGCTCGGACACGTGGACTCGGCCGCTGCCGGGCCCGGTGTCTTCTTCGAGCTCGGGGCCATGAAGCCCGGCGACGAGGTCGAGGTGACCCGCGCCGACGGCACCGTCGCGGTGTTCGCCGTCGACCGGGTGGAGCGCCACCCCAAGGACGACTTCCCGACCATCGAGGTCTACGGCGACACCCCGGACGCCCAGCTGCGGCTGATCACCTGTGGCGGCGCGTTCGACAAGAGCGCCCGCAGCTACGAGGACAACATCATCGTGTTCGCCACGATGACCGGCACCCACCCCGCCTGAGCCGACGGCCGGGGCAGCCGGGACGGCGTCCCTAGACTGTCGCGCGTGTCCGAGACCCCCGTCGACCACCCGTCCGGCTCATTACAGCGACTGCAGGCAGTGCTGTTCGACATGGACGGCACGCTGGTCGAGACCGAGGACCTGTGGGGCGAGGCCATGTACGCCCTGGCCGCGCAGCTGGGCGGCGCCCTGTCGGCCGAGGCACGGGAGCGCACCGCCGGCACCTCGATGCTCGCCGCCATGGAGATCATCTACGCCGACCTGGGGCTCGACCCCGCCATCCAGGACGCCGAGGCCGACGCCCGCTGGGTCGAGGACGAGACCGCCGCCCTGATGACCAGCCGCGGCATGCCGTGGCGCCCTGGCGCCCGGGAGCTGCTGGCCACCGTGCGCGCAGCCGGGCTCCGCACCGCGCTGGTGACCACCACCCCGCGGCGCGTCGCCGAGCTCGTGCTCGACCGGATCACCGCCGAGCTGGGCACCGACCCCTTCGACGTCACCGTCTGCGGTGACGAGGCCGGGGCGCGCAAGCCCGACCCGGCGCCCTACCGCAAGGCGATGACGGACCTGGACGTCGACCCCGCGTCCAGCCTGGTCATCGAGGACTCGCTGGTCGGGACGACGTCCGGGCTGGCCGCCGGGGCGTCCGTGCTGGGTGTGCCGCTGGTACAGCGACTGCAACCACAGCCCGGTCTGACCCTGCGGCTGTCGCTGGAAGGCCTGACCATCGAGGACCTGGACGGCTTCCTGGCCGTGGGGAGCCCTGCGGCCTGACCTGAGGGTCGGGCGGTCGCGGACACGGCTGGGCAGGAGAGGTCGGCAGGTTCCCGGGCCGGACCGGGAAACCCGGTCGACCGTCGGTGCG
The DNA here is from genome assembly GCF_019112525.1 of Modestobacter sp. L9-4. Classification (NCBI taxonomy): domain Bacteria; kingdom Bacillati; phylum Actinomycetota; class Actinomycetes; order Geodermatophilales; family Geodermatophilaceae; genus Modestobacter; species Modestobacter sp. L9-4. Next base: position 156,085 of record NZ_CP077800.1, on the reverse strand, counting down.
GCGGGTGGCACGGTGCGCCGATGGACCGCAGCGAGCTCAGCGACATCGCCCATGCCCACCACCCGGTGGCCGCGCCGGTGTCACCGGCGAAGGTTGCGACGTTGGTCGAGCGGCTGGTCCTTCCCGAGGGAGGCCGCGCGGTCGACCTCGGCTGCGGGCACGGCGTCTGGCTGACCGAGCTGCTGGCCGCGCACCCCACGGCGACCGGGGTCGGGCTCGACCTCGACCTGCCCGCGGACGTGGTGACCGCCGCCTGGGAGCGCGGGGTGGGCGACCGGGTGCACTGGGAGCAGGGGGACGCCGCCGGCTGGGCCGGCGGCGTGTTCGACGTGGTGCTGTGCGTCGGCGCCAGCCACGCCTTCGGCGGGCTGGACGGGACGCTGGCCGCGGTGCGCCGCCATCTGCGACCCGGTGGCCAGGTGCTGCTGGGTGACGGCATCTGGGAGGGCCCGCCGTCGGCGGCGGCGCTGGAGGCGGTGGGGGACTGGCCCGGCGGCCTGACCGACCTGATCGGCCTGCTCGACCGCGCCCGGGTGCACGGCTTCGAGCCCGGCTACGGGCACGTCAGCTCACTGGCCGAGTGGGACGACTACGAGTTCTCCTGGACCGGCTCGCTGGTCGCCTGGGCGCTGCAGGACGCCCGGACCGTCGAGGACCGGGAGCAGGCCCTGGCCACCGCCCGTGAGCACCGCGACATGTGGGTCCGGGGGTGGCGGCGCGAACTGGGCTTCGCGACGGTGCTGCTGCACGACCTGGGCACAGCGGAGACCGGGCGTCCCTGAGGACCGCCGTCCCGGTCACGGTGCCGCCGGTGCTCCGGTCAGGGCGAGGTCCGGCCAGACGGGTGTCCGGGTCAGGCCGGTGTCCGGGTCGGACAGGTGGCCCGGTCAGGCCGGTGCTCCGGTCAGACGGGTGTGACCGCCAGGGTGGTGCGCCAGCCGGCGGCCGCGGCGGCCTCGGCCGGGAACGGCGGCGGGGTGCCACCGAAGGCGGGGCACAGCGCCTGGTGGTCGCACCAGCTGCACAGCTTGCTCTTGTTGGCCCGGAAGTCACCGGTGGCCACGGCCCGCTCGATCGCCGACCAGATCGCCTGCAGCGTGCGCTCGAAGCGCAGCAGCTCGGCCTCGTCGGGGGAGTAGGTGAGCGCGTCGCCGTCCTTGAGGTACAGCAGCTTGAGCTGGGCGGCGACCACGCCGCGGGTGCGCCACAGCACCAGTGCGTAGAACTTCATCTGGAACAGTGCCTTGCCCTCGAAGGCCTCGCGCGGCATCCCGCCGGTCTTGTAGTCGACCACCCGCAGCGCGCCGGTGGGCGCCACGTCGAGCCGGTCGACGTAGCCGCGCAGCAGCAGCCCGTCGGGGAGGGTGACCTCGACCAGCTCCTCGCGGCCCGCGGGCTGGATGCGGGTCGGGTCCTCGAGCCGGAAGTAGGTCTCCACGAGCTCGCCGGCCGAGGCCAGCCACGCCTCGAGGCTGTCCTTCTCCTTCGGCGGCTCGGCGCCCTCGGGGAGCTCGAACATCTCGGCCACGCCGGGCTCCTCGCGCAGCTCGGCCCAGGCCGGGTCGACCAGGGTCTGCGCGGCGGCGACGGTGCGCTCGGCCGGCGGGAGGTCGTAGAGCTTCTCCAGCACCGAGTGCACCAGGGTGCCGCGCACGGCGGCCCGGGACTTCTTCTCCGGCAGCCGGTCGATGGTGCGGAACCGGTAGAGCAGCGGGCAGGACTTGAAGTCCGCGGCCCGTGAGGGGGACAGCGAGGGGCGGCGGGGGGCGGTGTCGGCCGCCGTCGTCCGCGCCACCAGGCTCGCCGCGGTGGCCCCCGCCGGGAGGACCTCCGTGGACTGGTCGCTCGCCAGGGTCGCCGTCATGGGTCCGAGGTTAGGACGCGGGTCCGACAGTTCCGCGTGTCCGCCCCGGTGGCCCGGCGTTTCGCCGTCCGTACCCTGCCGGTACGTGAGCGACGGAACCGAGAGCGTGCCCGACCAGCAGACCGAGATCCCGGTGGAGACCCTGACGGAGGCGCTGACGGGAGTCCCGGCGGAGATGCCGGGTGAGGTCCCGACGGAGGTCCCGACGGAGGTCCCGACGGAGGCGCCCGTCCTGCAGGAGGTCGAGGCTGCCGAGCCGGGCGAGCCGGTCGAGGGCGCGTTCGTCGTCGGTGACCGGGTGCAGCTGACCGACCCCAAGGGCCGGCACCACACCGTCGTCCTGGAGGCCGGCAAGGAGTTCCACACCCACCGCGGTGCGATCGCCCACGACGACCTGATCGGTGCGCCCGAGGGCTCGGTCGTGCACTCCACGGCCAACACCGGCTACCTGGCGCTGCGGCCGCTGCTGGCCGACTTCGTGCTGTCGATGCCGCGCGGCGCGCAGGTCATCTACCCCAAGGACGCCGCCCAGATCGTGGGCTTCGGCGACATCGGCCCCAGCATGCGGGTGCTGGAGGCCGGCGCCGGCTCCGGTGCGCTGTCCTGCTCGCTGCTGCGCGCGGTCGGTGAGCACGGCACGCTCACCAGCTACGAGCGCCGCGAGGACTTCGCCGACGTCGCCCGCGGCAACGTGGGCGCCTTCTTCGGCGAGGTGCCGGCCAACTGGTCGCTGCGGCTGGGCGACCTGGACCAGCACCCGGCCACCGAGGTCGTCGACCGCGTGGTGCTGGACATGCTCGAGCCCTGGGCGGTGCTGCCCACGGTGGCCGGGGCGCTGCGGCCCGGCGGCGTCCTGGTCGGCTACGTCGCCACCACCACCCAGCTGTCGGTGTACGTCGAGGCGCTGCGCACGCAGGGGCTGTGGACCGAGCCCTACGCCTGGGAGACCCTGCTGCGCCCCTGGCACGCCGAGGGACTGTCGGTGCGCCCCGAGCACCGGATGGTCGCCCACACCGCGTTCCTCGTCACCGCCCGCCGGCTCGCCGAGGGGGCCGTGGCACCCATGCGGCAGCGCCGCAAGAAGCTCGTCTGACCCGCTCGTGACCGCCCGCACGTGTCGGGTGGATGACGCCGGGGCCCACCCGCGCGCAGCTGTTCCACAACGGCGGCGCGGTCGGTCCCGGCGTGTATAGATTGGCGCCTGAGCTTGCTCCGATGCTCCCCCCGATGTGTGTGGAGGTGCGCGATGGCCCTGGGTCCCGACGAGTTCCGTGCGCGGCGTGAGCGTGACGTCGCCTCTCTGATCAGCCAGATCTCCTACCTCGAGGAGGAGATCGGCCTGCTGCGACGCAAGGTGTCCGACAGCCCGCGCCAGGTGCGCGCGCTGGAGGAGCGCCTGTCCGAGGCCGAGGCCCGCGCGGCCTTCCTCTCCGAGCGCAACGACAAGCTGGCCGGCACGCTGCGCGAGGCGCGCGACCAGCTGGTGACGCTGAAGGAGGAGGTCGAGCGGCTGGCCCAGCCGCCCAACGGCTACGGCGTCTTCCTCGACCGCTGCGAGGACGGCACGGTCGACGTCTTCACCGGCGGCCGCAAGCTGCGGGTCGCGGTCTCCCCGGAGGTCGAGCTCGACGGGCTGCAGCACGGCCAGGAGGTCATGCTCAACGAGGCGATGAACGTGGTCGCCGCCCAGGGCTTCGAGCGGGCCGGTGACGTCGTCACGCTCAAGGAGCTGCTCGAGCCGCTGCCGGGCATGCCGCGCCGCGCCCTGGTCGTCGGGCACACCGACGAGGAGCGCGTGGTCTGGCTGGCCGACTCCCTCGACGGGCAGCCGCTGCGCAGCGGTGACTCGCTGCTGCTGGAGCCCCGGTCGGGCTACGTGTTCGAGCGGATCCCCAAGAGCGAGGTCGAGGAGCTCGTGCTGGAGGAGGTCCCCGACATCGACTACTCCGACATCGGTGGGCTCTCCCGGCAGATCGAGCAGATCCGCGACGCCGTCGAGCTGCCGTTCCTGCACGCCGACCTGTTCCGCGAGTACGAGCTGCGCCCGCCGAAGGGGATCCTGCTCTACGGCCCGCCCGGCTGCGGGAAGACGCTCATCGCCAAGGCGGTGGCCAACTCCCTCGCCAAGAAGGTCGCCGAGCTCAACGGCGACGCCGACCGGAGTCAGGGGAAGTCCTTCTTCCTCAACATCAAGGGCCCCGAGCTGCTCAACAAGTACGTCGGTGAGACCGAGCGGCACATCCGCCTGGTGTTCCAGCGCGCCCGGGAGAAGGCCAGCGAGGGCACGCCGGTCATCGTCTTCTTCGACGAGATGGACTCGATCTTCCGCACCCGCGGGTCCGGCGTCTCGTCCGACGTCGAGTCCACGATCGTGCCGCAGCTGCTGAGCGAGATCGACGGCGTGGAGGGGCTGGAGAACGTCATCGTCATCGGCGCCTCCAACCGCGAGGACATGATCGACCCCGCGATCCTGCGCCCCGGCCGGCTCGACGTGAAGATCAAGATCGAGCGTCCGGACGCCGAGGCCGCGCGCGACATCTTCACCAAGTACCTCACGACCACGCTGCCGATCCACGCCGACGACCTGGCCGAGCACGGCGGCAGCCGCGAGGCGACCATCGCCGGGATGATCCAGAGCACCGTCGAGCGGATGTACACCGAGACCGAGGAGAACCGGTTCCTCGAGGTCACGTACGCCAACGGTGACAAGGAGGTCCTGTACTTCAAGGACTTCAACTCCGGCGCCATGCTGCAGAACATCGTCGACCGCGCGAAGAAGATGGCGATCAAGGACCGTCTGGAGACCGGGGTCGGCGGTCTGCGGGTCGGGCACCTGATGACCGCGTGCGTGGACGAGTTCAAGGAGAACGAGGACCTGCCCAACACGACCAACCCCGACGACTGGGCGCGGATCTCGGGCAAGAAGGGCGAGCGGATCGTCTACATCCGCACGCTCATCAGCGGCAAGGGCGCCGAGAGCGGCCGCGCCATCGACACCGCGACCAACACCGGCCAGTACCTGTAACGCCCACCTCGCCCGACGACCGGCCCCTGCTGCACCTGCGGCAGGGGCCGGTCGTCGTCCGTCCACCGGCCCGTCACCGGGCCCGCCTAACCTGGCGCCCATGAGCGTGCGACGGGTGATGGGCACCGAGCTCGAGTACGGGATCTCCGTGCCGGGCCAGCCGGGGGCGAACCCGACGACGCTGTCGAGCCAGGTGGTGAACGCCTGGGCGGTGGCCGGGGCGCCCACCCGGCGGCGGCCGCGGTGGGACTTCGAGGAGGAGTCGCCGCTGCGCGACGCCCGCGGTTTCGACCTGTCGCCGGCCACCGCGCTGGACCACAACGACCTCGAGGACGACGCCGGGATGGCCAACGTCATCCTCACCAACGGCGCGCGGCTCTACGTCGACCACGCCCACCCGGAGTACGCGACCCCGGAGTGCACCAACCCGCGCGACATCGTGCTGTGGGACAAGGCCGGCGAGCTGGTGATGGCCGAGGCGGCCCGCCGGGCGGCGCAGGTGCCCGGCACCCAGCCCATCCAGCTGTACAAGAACAACACCGACGGCAAGGGCGCCAGCTACGGGTCGCACGAGAACTACCTGATGAGCCGCCGGACGCCGTTCATCGACATCATCCGCGGCCTGATCCCGTTCTTCGTGACCCGTCAGGTGTTCGCCGGGGCCGGCCGGGTGGGGATCGGTGTCGAGGGCCGGGTCGACGGTTTCCAGCTCTCCCAGCGCGCGGACTTCTTCGAGGTCGAGGTGGGCCTGGAGACGACGCTCAAGCGGCCGATCATCAACACCCGCGACGAGCCGCACGCCAACCCCGACGAGCACCGCCGGCTGCACGTGATCATCGGCGACGCCAACCTGTCCGAGCTGTCGACCTACCTCAAGGTCGGGACGACGGCGCTCGTGCTGGCGATGATCGAGGCGCGGGCGCTGACCCAGGACCTCACCATCGAGGAGCCGGTCGCGGCACTGCAGGCGGTCAGCCACGACCCCTCGCTCACCCACCGGGTGCGGCTGCGCGACGGCCGCCGGCTCACCGCGATCGAGGTGCAGCAGGAGTACCTGGCGCAGGCCCGGGCCTTCGTCGCCTCGCGCGGGGACGACGACCCGATGACCGCCGACGTCCTGGCCCGGTGGGGCGAGGTGCTCGAGGAGCTGGCGGTCGACCCCATGCGGCTGGCCGACCGGCTGGACTGGCCGGCCAAGCTGCGGCTGCTGGAGGGCTACCGGCAGCGTGACGGGCTGAGCTGGGGCGATGCGCGGCTGAAGCTGGTGGACCTGCAGTACTCCGACGTCCGGCCGGAGAAGGGGCTCTACCACCGGCTGGTGGCGCGCGGGTCGATGCAGCGGCTGCTCACCGACGAGGAGGTCACCGCGGCGATGACCAGCCCCCCGGAGGACACCCGTGCCTACTTCCGCGGCGAGTGCCTGCGGCGCTACCCGGCGCAGGTGGCCGCGGCGTCGTGGGACTCGGTGGTCTTCGACGTGGGCCGAGAGAACCTGGTGCGCATCCCGACCATGGAGCCGCTGCGGGGCACGCGGGAGCACGTGGGCGCGCTGTTCGACTCGACGTCGACCGCCGCCGAGCTCGTGGACACGATCACCGGGCGCTGACCCGGGGAGTGCCCGGCCGTCGAGGAGCGTGCGCCCGGCCAGCAGCGCGACGAGCTCGGCGCTGTCCGCGCGCACGACGTCGCCGTGGCCGGTGCTCCAGTCGGTGTCGCTCGCCTCCAGCCGGACGCCGGTCAGGTCGAGCCCGAAGACGCGGCCGTCGCCGAGCAGGTCGAGGACGGCGGCCCGGGCCGCGGCCGGCGCGGTCGGCCTTACGCCGAGGGCGACGGTGACGTCGAGGGAGTGGACGACGGCGTGGCTGAGCGCCCCGGCCGCGCCACCGCCCGGCGGCTGCCAGCCGTGCAGCGCGGGGGAGCGGAGGGTGGCGAGGAGCTCGGTCGGCGGCAGCACGGCGTCCCGGGCGGCCACGGTGTCGGAGAGGACGCCGAAGTCCCCGCCGGCCGCCGCCATCTCGGCGCCGAACTGCTCAGGGGTGAGCCGGGCGGGCATCGTCACGTGCGCCAGCACGTGCCGGACCTGCCACCCGGTGCAGAGCGAGGGGGCGTCCCAGTCGCTGCCGGTCACCAGGTCGGCGAGGCCGTCGTAGGTGTCCGCCACCCAGGGGCGGGCGTCGTGCTCGGTCATCTGCTGCCTCCGTCGTCGTGTCGCGCGCCGGGCGTCGAGAGCGAGGACCGTCGCGCCGCCAGCATCTCATCGGATCGCGTTCCGCCGTTATCCCCAACACAACCGCCGATCGGCGGGATCCAGGAAGGCTCAGCGAGGGCGGAGGGGGAACCGGTGCCGCCGCGTCCACCGGCCGCCCGGTCCGTCCTGGGTCAGCAGGTGCACCTCGGTCGCCGTTCCCGAGACCGGCAGGCCGGCGCGGACGGCGAGCTCCGCCTCGGCCAGGGTGGCGCGTGGGTGCCCGTGGCCGACCGTCAGGTGCGGGACCACCTCGGCGAAGGCCCCGCCGAAGGGCGGGTGGTCCGGGAACTCGGCGTGCAGCCGTCCGGTCAGCTCGACGAAGGGCGCCGGGTCCTCGGGCGCCAGCCACACGACGTCGTTGCCGAACCAGTCGGTGCGACCGAAGTAGTGGTCGAACACCGGGACGGCGCCCACCACCCGGGCGACGCGGGACAGGACGTCGTTGGTCAGGTCGGCGGGGGAGACGAACGGGAAGAGGGCCGTCACGTGCGCAGGAACGCCCAGGGCGGCGTTGGCGTCCAACCGGCGGCGGTGGGCGGCCACCACTCGTTCCGCCTCCGGAACAGGGACGACCAGACCGCTGAGTGCTCGCCGCTCGGCCATGCCGGGACGGTAGCGGCAGCAGCCGTCCCCGGAACGACGGCGGACTGTCGCATGCCGCGAGTAGGTTCGCTGCAACAGGACCCACACCACACACCGGAGGGTGAGATGGCCACGAGGGACACCGGCGGGCAGCAGCGGTCGACGCGTTCGCGCGAGGAGACCGAGGAGGTCGAGGCCTCGGTCGACACCGAGACCTCCGAGCGCACCAAGGAGGTCACCGACGACGTCGACTCGCTCCTCGACGAGATCGACGGGGTGCTGGAGGAGAACGCCGAGGAGTTCGTGAAATCGTACGTTCAGAAGGGCGGTCAGTGATCAACTGACTGCTCTGAGTAGTCAGGTGAAGCGCTGTCCGGACTGTGGTGAGCGCCAGTCCGCCCAGGCCTTCGGCAAGAACAGGGTGTTGCCGGACGGGCTGTCGTTCTACTGCCTGGAGTGCAATCGTCAGCGCAACGGCGAGTGGTACCGCCGCTCCCGAGAGTCGATGGGTCGGTCCGTCCGTGACCACTCGTGGATCCCGGACGGTTTCCGCTGGTGTCCCGGCTGCCAGCAGGCCGTGGCGCACGAGGACTACTCGCGGAACAGCAGGCAGTCCGCCGGCTTCGGCAGTCTCTGTCTCCGTTGCAATCGCGCGTCCAGCAGCGAGGCCTACTGGAAGCGGCGCTACGGCCTGACCCGAGCTGAGGTCGATGCCCTGCGCGAAGAGCAAGGCGATGCGTGTGCCATCTGTGGCGCGGCGGGTCCAGGACACCTGGACCACGACCACACGACCGGTCGGATCAGGGCGTTGCTCTGCCAGCGGTGCAACCAGCGTTGCTCTGCCAGCGGTGCAACCAGGGTCTCGGGCTGCCCCGGGATGACCCGACGGTGCTCCGTGCGGCGGCGGACTACGTGGAGGAGCACCGCGCGCTCGCGCTCGACGCTGTGACCGGCGGAGACGCGGCGGTGAAGGGGCGCGGGAGCACCGGGTCCTCCGGTGAACCGGCCCGCAGTCCAGGGATGGCCCGATGGCTGGCGATGTACCCGGACGGGGCGCACTGAGGCCGTGCGCCCACGGGCCTGTCGGCCATCGGACCCGACCGCCGTCCGCGGACATGCGGCTGCCCGGACCGCCGGTAGGGTCGCAGCGAGGTCCGGCGGTGTCCCGCCGGCCGAGTCCGTGCAGTCGAGGCCGTGCTCTCCTGGCGGCGAGAGAGGTGGATGGGTGACCGACGCGTCAACGGGCCGGAGCGGCTTCTCGCCCGCCTATCTGGACCGGGTGGGCTCCTCGTTCACCGACTTCCTGGGCACCAGTGCCCCCGACCTGCTGCCCGGCCGCCGCGCGCTGCCGACGCTGCCGGTGGGGGAGGTCGCCCCGCACGGCACGACCATCGTCGCCGCCACCTACGCCGGCGGCGTCCTGATGGGCGGTGACCGGCGGGCGACCATGGGCAACCTGATCTCCAGCCGCGACATCGAGAAGGTCTACGCCGCCGACTCCTGGTCGGTCATCGGCATCGCCGGTGCCGCGGGCATCGCGATCGAGATGGTCCGGCTGTACCAGGTCGAGCTCGAGCACTACGAGAAGATCGAGGGGATGACCATGTCCCTCGACGGCAAGGCCAACCGCCTCGCCGCGATGATCCGGGGCAACCTGGGGGCGGCCATGCAGGGCCTGGCCGTCGTCCCGCTGTTCGCCGGCTACGACCTCGACGCCGCCGAGGGCACCAGCCCGGGCCGCATCTTCAGCTACGACATCACCGGCGGGAACTACGAGGAGCGCGGCTACGCCTCGGTCGGCTCCGGCTCGCTGTTCGCCAAGAACTCGCTGAAGAAGACGTGGCGTCCGGGCCTGTCCGCCGACGACGCCACCCGCACGGTCGTCGAGTCCCTCTACGACGCCGCCGACGACGACTCCGCCACCGGCGGGCCCGACCCGGTGCGGCGGCTCTACCCGATCGTCTACCGCGTCGACGCCGAGGGCGCCGTCCGGTTGAGCGACGACGAGGTGGCCGCGGTCGCCGGCACGGTCATCGCCGAGCGGTCCGCCGCCCAGAGCCAGGAGGGCTGACCCATGACCATGCCGTACTACGCCTCCGCCGAGCAGGTCATGCGTGACCGCTCCGAGTACGCCCGCAAGGGCATCTCCCGGGGCCGTAGCGTCGCCGTCCTCACCTACGCCGACGGCGTCCTGTTCATCGCCGAGAACCCCAGCTCGACCCTGCACAAGGTCAGCGAGCTCTACGACCGCATCGGCTTCGCCGCCGTCGGCCGGTACTCGGAGTTCGAGAGCCTGCGGGTGGCCGGCATCCGGCTCGCCGACGTGCGCGGCTACTCCTACAACCGGCGCGACGTCACCGGCCGGGTCATCGCCAACGCCTACGCCCAGACCCTCGGCGCGGTCTTCACCGAGCAGATGAAGCCCTACGAGGTCGAGCTCTGCGTGGCCGAGGTCGGCGACACCGCGGCGGCCGACCAGCTGTACCGGCTCACCTTCGACGGCTCCATCGTCGACGAACCCGAGTTCGTGGTCATGGGTGGGCAGGCCGAGGCGGTCACCGGCCACCTGCGCCAGCACTTCACCCCGGGCCTGGGCCTGGCGGAGGCGCTGCGGGTCGGCGTGCAGGCGCTCTCGGCGGTCAGCCCGGCCACCTCGGCCAACGGCGGCACCAACGACCAGCTGCCCGCCGAGCAGCTCGAGGTCGCTGTCCTCGACAGGCGCCGTCCCAAGCGCACCTTCCGCCGGGTCAGCGGCGCGGCCCTCGCGGCCCTGCTGACCGACCAGCCGGCGCCCGACGACGGGACCGGACCCGCGGCCACCCACACGCCGAGCGCACCGGCGCCGGGCACCCCGCCCGGCCTCGGTGACCCCACGGCGGTCGACACTGCCGGCGGCAACCCCGACCAGCAGGGCGCCGACCCCCGCTGAGCGGGAGCGGCGCTCGTCGCCCCGAGCCCAGCGCGCCGTCGACGCCTGGGCTCGGGCAGGTGGCCCCGCCGACACCCCGGCGTCACCTGTCGGGGCCCGGCACGACCGCCTCGCCCAGCGACCGGTCCGGCCGGTACCCCCTGAGCAGCGCGGGGTCAGCGGGGAACGGCGCGGCCGCTGTCCCGGCGCCAGGCGCTGAACGAGCTCACCGACACCGTGCCCGGGCGCACCAGCCACGGCTACGGGTGCACCTCGGCCGGCCGCAGCCGGCCGGCGAGCCGCTGCCAGCCGGGCACCGGTGCCCACGTCGAGGCCAGCGACCGGCCGGCGAGCTCGACGTCCACCGCACCCCGGCGCACCTCGACCGGCCGGGTGGCGGCCAGCTCGCCCACGGTCTCGGCGAGGAACACCAGCCGCTTGCCCGACAGCCGCAGCCGGGCCAGCAGCGGCTCGTCGAACACGAACACCGCCGGGCGGTCGGGGTCGGCGGCCAGCGCCGGGTCGGCGGTGCCCAGCGACTCCGCGGTCAGCCACACCTGCTCCGCACCGCCGCCCTCGACCTCGACCGGCCCGGCGGGCACCGGCGCCCGGCCGAGGTCGGGGCCCGCGACGCGGGGACCGGTGTCCGCCTCGGGCCACTGCTCGATCGGGCAGGCATCGGCCAGCGCGCAGCCCCGGCACAGCTCCGGCGCCCGCTTCTCCACCTGCCAGCGGCTGAACCCGTAGGGCTTGCCGCTGCCGGTGCCCACGGTCCACTGCCAGCCGAGCCGGTTGGCCGCCCGCGAGCCGTCGAGCAGGTGCACGTAGGTCTCGTCCTCCCCGGCCCGCCAGTCGGCGCCCGCGCGCACCGACCACTGGGAGGCCAGCCACATCCGCGTCTGGTTCACCAACCAGCCGTCGGTGTGCAGCTCCCGGTCAACCGTGTCGGTGCAGTTCATCTCCGCCGGCCACGGGTCGTCGGCCCACGGTGCCCCGGCCGGCACCGCGACGTGTGGCTGGGCGTGGCGCAGCTCGGTGCCGAGCTGCCGGCCCACCCGGGCGTAGAGGTGCCGGGCGAACTCCTGCCACAGCAGTTCGTCGCGGTACTTCGTCCGGTCACGCGTCGGTGCGCCGGACACCGCGGCCCACACCAGGGGCAGCGGCAGCAGCCCGTGCCGGATGTAGGGCGACATCCGGCTGGCCCCGCGTCGGGCCACCGGGAGCACGGTGCTCCGGCTGCCGGCGTAGCCGCTGACGTCGAGTGCGGCCAGTGCGGCGTCGGCGGCGCTCTGGCCGCCGCGGACGACGCCCGGCGCGACGCCGTCGGGGCCCTCGCGGGTGAGGTCGCCGAGGTGCGCGGCGACCCACCGGGCGACGTCGGTGGGGGTGGCGCCGGTGGACGGGGACGGGGGAGCGGGGAGCAGCGGCACGCCACCACTGTCCCCTCGCCCACCAACAGTCCGCGGGGCACCGGCGCGGCGCGGGGGACCCGTTCCGGCGGACCGCGAGCGCACGAGCGCGACGCCGGACCGTGCGCCTAGGCTCGCACCGTGGAACGACGGATCTTCGGCATCGAGACCGAGTACGGCGTCACGTGCACCTTCCAGGGCCAGCGCCGGCTCTCCCCGGACGAGGTGGCGCGCTACCTCTTCCGCCGCGTCGTGTCCTGGGGCCGCAGCTCCAACGTCTTCCTGCGCAACGGCTCCCGGCTCTACCTCGACGTCGGCAGCCACCCCGAGTACGCGACCGCCGAGTGCGACGACGTCACCGAGCTCGTGGTCCACGACAAGGCCGGGGAGCGCATCCTCGAGGGCCTGATGATCGACGCCGAGCAGCGCCTCAACGAGGAGGGCGTGGCCGGCGACATCTACCTGTTCAAGAACAACACCGACTCCGCCGGCAACAGCTACGGCTGCCACGAGAACTACCTGGTGGGCCGGCAGGGCGAGTTCAGCCGGCTGGCCGACGTCCTCATCCCGTTCCTGGTGAGCCGGCAGATCGTCGTCGGTGCGGGCAAGGTCCTGCAGACCCCGCGCGGCGCGGTCTACTGCGTCAGCCAGCGCGCCGAGCACATCTGGGAGGGCGTCTCCAGCGCCACCACCCGGTCGCGGCCGATCATCAACACCCGCGACGAGCCGCACGCCGACGCCGAGAAGTACCGCCGGCTGCACGTCATCGTCGGCGACTCGAACATGAGCGAGACGACGACGCTGCTCAAGGTGACCATCACCGACCTGGTGCTGCGGATGATCGAGCAGGGCGTGCCCATCCGGGACATGACGCTGGAGAACCCGATCCGGGCCATCCGCGAGATGAGCCACGACCTCACCGGACGGCGCAAGGTGCGGCTGGCCAACGGCCGGGAGATGTCGGCGCTGGAGATCCAGCAGGAGTACCACGACCGGGCTGCGGAGTTCGTCGACCGCGAGGGCTACGGCCCGGTGCACCGCCAGATGCTCGAGCTGTGGGGCCGCACGCTCAAGGCCGTCGACACCGGCGACATCTCCCTCATCGACCGGGAGGTCGACTGGGCGATCAAGTACTCCCTCATCGAGCGGTACCGGGCCAAGCGCGACCTGCCGCTGAACAGCCCGCGGGTCGCCCAGCTCGACCTCGCCTACCACGACATCCGGCGCGACCGCGGCCTGTACTACCTGCTGCAGAACGCCGGCCAGGTCGAGCGGGTCGCCCACGACCCGGCGATCTTCGAGGCCAAGAACGTGCCGCCGCAGACCACCCGGGCCAAACTGCGCGGTGACTTCATCCGCCGGGCGCAGGAGAAGCGGCGCGACTTCACCGTCGACTGGGTGCACCTCAAGCTCAACGACCAGGCCCAGCGCACCGTGCTGTGCAAGGACCCCTTCAAGTCCGTCGACGAGCGCGTCGAGAAGCTGATCTCCAGCATGTGACCGGCCCCGGTGGCCCGCGGCGTCCCGGCGGCTACCGGCTGGCCGCACCCCGGGCGGTGACGTTCGCCTCGGCCGCCATGGTGCTCCCCGGCCATCGGCCGACCCCTCACGGATTCCGGGAAATGGTTGGCCGGCGTCGGGAGACTGCGGACATGAGCACCGTCCTCGTCACCGGCGTCAGCCGCCGCGCCTCCATCGGGTTCGCGGTCGCCCGGCGGCTCCTCGACCGCGGCGACCGGGTCGTCGTCTCCTCCTGGGCGCCGCACGACGCCGGGCAGCCCTGGGGCGGGGACGACGCGGCCGCGGTCCTCGCCGAGCTGGGCGACCCGCCGCACCTGCCCAGCGACCTCGCCGACCCCGACGCCCCGGCCGCGCTGGTCGCTGCGGCCCGGGACGCCGTGGGACCGCTGACGACGCTGGTCGCCGCGCACGCCCGCAGTGCCACCGGGGGGCTGGCCGACCTCGACCCCGCCGAGGTCGACGCCTGCTTCGCGGTCAACACCCGCGGCAGCCTGCTGCTCACCCGGGCGTTCGCCGCCCAGTACGAGTCGGCGGCCGGACCGGGCTCCGTCGTCCTGTTCACCTCGGGGCAGCACCTGGGCCCGATGGCCGACGAGCTGCCGTACGCGATCAGCAAAGGGGCTGTCCAGCAGATGACGCTGTCGCTGGCCGACGCCCTGATCGACGCCGACATCACCTGCAACTGCGTCAACCCCGGCCCGACCGACACCGGCTGGGCCGGCCCGGCCCAGGCCGACCTGGTCGCCCGCGCCATGCCTCGCGGCCGGTGGAACACCGCGGACGAGGCCGCCGGCGTCGTGGCCTGGCTGACCGGACCGGACGCCCGCTCGGTCACCGGCCGGACCCTCGACGCCGAGGGCGGCTTCCGCCGCTGGGCCTGACCCGCGGTGCACGCACCGTGTGCGCGTTGCCCGGGCTGCAGCGCGTGCGACGCGGACAGAAGGCGTGCAACGACGCCGGGCTCAGGCCGGGGGCGGGCCGAACAGGGTGATCTGGGCGGCGTACCGGCCGGCGGCCGCGGCGGAGAGGAAGTAGGCGCGGTCCTCGGCCAGCCCGCGACCCATGGTGGACAGCTGCGCCGGGGAGGCGGCCAGCGCGTCGTCCAGGCCCTCGCTGTCCACCCACTCCACGGGGTTGCGCTCCGGCTGCCCGGCGAGGTCCTCCTCGACCTGGCTGCCCAGCTCCGACCCCAGCCCGCGGGGCGCCACCAGCGTCACCCCGGCCAGCGCGACCCGGCCGAAGGCGGTCAGCGAGTGGTGGGACACCCCGCGGTGCCGCGGCCGGGGGTCGGCCGCGGAGATCCGCAGTGCCCCGATGGTGCGCCCGCCCAGTACGGCGACGGCGTTGCAGGCATCACCGGCGGCGACCCCGGAGAAGCCCCACGGCGTCCCGGTGCCCAGGTTGCCCGGCCCCTGGGTGACGATCGCGATGTCGGCGTGCAGCACGTGCCTGGCCGCCAGCAGCCCGGTGTGCACGGTGACCGCCTCCAGGTCGCCACCGAAGGCCTGCCCGACGGTGACCACCCCGGCCAGCGAGCCGGCCAGCGCGTCCAGGGTGCGGGAGAAGGCAGCCGGCAGGGCACCGCCGTCGGTCATCACGTAGGCGATCCGGAGTGCGGGGTCGGTGACGTGCGCCCCGGCCACGACCGCGGGCAGCGCGGAGTGCAGGTCGGCCACGACCACCGGCATGCCACCGATGTCCTCGGCCTCGGCGATCGTCGCGTGGTGCTCGGTCTCCTGCTCGTCGACGCCGGAGACCGCCACCTGCAGCGGGCCGTAGCGGCCCTTCACCAGGTGGCCGGGGCCCTCCGGGTCCAGCGGCAGCCGGTCGGGGACGGCGACGACCAGGGCGTACCCGCCGGTGCCCAGGTGCTGCGCCCGCGCCGTGGTGTTCAGCAGCACCGTGTCGCCCACCTGGGGTCGGCCCACCACCGACGGGTGCGCCAGCGCCGGCACCGCGCCGTCCCCGGGGACGGCGACGGTGAGCTCCTGCGCGTCCCGCCAGGTGCGGCCCAGCCCGATCACCTCGCCGCGGCGCCAGCGGATCCGTGAGCCGGGGACGGGGGAGGGGGCGTCGGTCACCGGAGCAGAGTAGGGGGAGCCGGGCACCTCGCCTCGGGCGAGCCCGACACGCGCGGGGCACTAGCCTGTGCGCGTGGCAGCCAAGCGGGCGGAACGACTGGTCAACCTGGTCATCGCCCTGCTCGGCACCCGGCAGTACGTCTCGGCGGCCAAGATC
The DNA here is from genome assembly GCF_019112525.1 of Modestobacter sp. L9-4. NCBI lineage: Bacteria > Bacillati > Actinomycetota > Actinomycetes > Geodermatophilales > Geodermatophilaceae > Modestobacter > Modestobacter sp. L9-4. The sequence goes on along the minus strand of NZ_CP077800.1, from coordinate 140,290 downwards.
CGCACCATCGTCCCCGGCTACGAGCCCGACGACGGCACCGAGCGCGCCGACGAGGCCTTCAAGCGCATGTTCGAGCGGGACAAGGCCGAGCTGCGCGAGATCGGCGTCCCGCTGGAGACCGGCCGCACCAGCGCCTTCGACACCGAGGACGGCTACCGGATCGCCCGGGTCGACTACGAGCTGCCCGAGATCACCCTCACCGGGGAGGAGGCCGCGGCCGTCGGCCTGGCTCTGCGGCTGTGGCAGTCCGCGCAGCTGGCCGGGGCCGCGCAGAGCGCGCTGGTCAAGCTCCGCGCCGCCGGGGTGGAGGTCGACTCCGGCCGCGGGGTGCCCATCCAGCCGCGCCTGGACGCCGGCGAGCCCGCCTTCGAGCCCTGTTACGCCGCCGCCCGCGACCGGCGGGTGCTCTCCTTCGAGTACCGCCGTCCCGACGAGGCGGCCGCGCACCGCCGCCGGGTCCAGCCGTGGGGCGTCGTGGCCTGGCACGGGCACTGGTACCTCGTCGGTCACGACCTGGACCGCAAGGCCCCCCGGGTCTTCCGGCTCTCCCGGGTCACCGGCAACCCGCGGGCGACCGGCCCGGCCGGTGCCTTCTCACCCCCGCCGGACCTCGACCTGGCCGCCGTGGTGGCCCGGCAGGAGTCCCGCGCCGAGCAGCTCGTCATCGTCCGCGCCCGCCCGGGGACGGCGATCGGCCTGCGCCGCACCGCCGAGCCGCTGGGCGCCGCCGACGACGGCGACGACCGGCTGCAGCTGCGCACCACCGAGCCCGAGCAGCTGGCCGACACCCTGGCCGCCTACGGCGCCGACGTCCTGGTCGAGGCCCCGCAGACCATGCGTGCGGCCGTGGTCGACCGGCTCACCCGGCTGGCCGCCCTCGGGGAGCCGGCATGACCGCGCCGAGCACCGCCGAGCGGATGACCCGGCTGCTCACCCTGGTCCCGTACCTGCAGGCCCGCCCCGACGGCGTCCGGCTGGCCGACGCGGCCGGCGACTTCGGGGTCAGCGAGGCACAGCTGCGCCGGGACCTGGACCTGCTGTGGGTGTGCGGCCTGCCCGGGCACGGGCCCGGGGACCTGATCGACCTGGCCTTCGAGGGCGACCGGGTGCGGGTGACCTTCACCGCCGGGATGGTGCGGCCGCTGCGGCTGAGCACCGACGAGGCGGTGGCGCTGATCGTCGCGCTGCGCACCCTGCTGGAGATGCCCGGGCTCGCCGAGGGCGAGGCGGTCAGCCGTGCGCTGGCCAAGGTCTCGGCCGCCGCCGGGCACCCGGGGGAGGTGCACGCGCCGGTGGCGGTGAGCGTGGGCGCGGCCGAGCAGTCCCTGGCCGCCGTCCGCGACGGGCTCGAGCGCGGCCGGGCGCTGCACCTGCACTACTACGTGCCCAGCCGCGACGAGCGCACCGAGCGCACCGTGGACCCGATGCGGCTGCTGCTGGTCGACGGCCGCTGGTACCTGGAGGCGTGGTGCCGCAACGTCGAGGGCACCCGGCTGTTCCGCCTCGACCGCATCGACGAGGTCGCCGTGCTGGACGAGCCGGGGGCGCCGCCGGACGAGGCGACCGAGCGCGACCTGGACTCCGGGCTCTACCAGCCCGGCGCCGAGGCACCGCTGGTGCGGCTGCGGCTGGCCCGCACCGCGCGCTGGGTGGCCGACTACTACCCGGTCGAGGACGTCGCCGAGGTCACCGACCCCCCGGGTGGGCTGGCCGTGGCGGTCCGGACGTCGGACCTGGGCTGGGCCCGCCGGCTGGTCTCCTCCCTCGGCGGGTCGGCGCTGGTCGACAGCCCCACCGAGCTGGCCGCCCAGGTCGCCGGTGAGGCCCGGGCCGCGCTGGCCCGCTACGCGGACTGAGCGCGGGCCGACTGAGCGCGAACCGACGGCGGAGGCCGCTAGGGTCGGCCCGTGTTGCTGATCGTGTGGATCGCCGTCGCCGTCCTCGTGCTGCTGGTGCTGGGCACCCTGGCCTACAACGTGGTGGGTGCCGCCGGCCGGCTCAGCCGTGAGCTGCGGGCCCTCGAGCGCGAGGCCGCCCCGCTGCTGGCCGAGGCCCAGGCCACGGCGGCCCGGGCGGCCGCCGTCCGCGCCGAGCGCGCCGCGACCTCGGACTGAACCGTCGGCCGCGCCGGCCGCGAACCCCCTGGCGACGGCCCGCTGAACCACAGGTGGACGCCGTGCGTACAGCTCCGGCGAGGCCTGGACCCCCCAGGGTCCGGGCGTAGAGTCGCCACTGCTCGCCCCCCACGACTCGGAGGACCCGATGAACCTCGGCCCCGCGGAGATCGGCCTCATCATCCTGGCCGTCCTGCTGCTCTTCGGCTACAAGAAGCTGCCCGACGCCTCCCGCTCGATGGGGCGCTCGATGCGCATCTTCAAGAGCGAGATGAAGGGCATGAAGGACGACGACGTCCGCGCCAAGGACGAGGCCCGCACAACCCCGGTGACCGGCCAGATCGTCGCCCCGGCCTCCGCCCCCGCGGCGGCTGCCCCGGTGACGCCGGTCGACTACGAGGCCGAGGCGGCTGCTGCCGAGGCCCGTGCCGTCGCTGCGCGCGCCGCGGCCGAGCGGGCCCGCGCCTCGGCGGCCTCCGCCGACAGCGCCCGCTGACCCCCAGCACCCCCAGCCGCCCGTGACCCTGGCAGGGCGCACCCGCGATCGCCGTCCGCGGCGTCCCGAGAGGGACGCCGCGGCGACGATGAGCCTGATCGGCCACCTCCGCGAGCTGCGCAACCGCATCGGCATCGCGCTGTTCTTCGTGCTGGTCGCCACCGCGATCGCCTTCTGGTGGTACGAGCACGGGCTGGGCGACTTCATCCGGGCGCCGTACTGCAACCTGCCCAACGACCTGCGCTACAACGACGCGGACGGCAAGTGCGGCCTCCTGGTCACCGACGTGTTCGGTGGTGCGCTGATCCGGCTGAAGATCGCGTTCATCGCCGGCATCGTGCTCTCCGCCCCGTTCTGGCTGCACCAGCTCTGGGCGTTCCTCACCCCCGGGCTGAAGAAGAACGAGCGCCGCTACGGCGTCGGCTTCGTCACCGCCTCCAGCCTGCTGTTCGCCGCCGGCGCCGCCCTGGCCTACATCTCGCTCTCGGCGGGGCTCAAGCTGCTCCTCGGGCTGGCAGGCAACGGGGTCGTGGTCGCCCTCACCGCCCAGGACTACATCGGCTTCGTCATCTCCCTGCTGCTGGCGTTCGGGGTCAGCTTCGAGCTGCCGCTGATCGCGGTGGTGCTCAACCTCATCGGCGTCCTGTCCTACGCGGTGATGGCCAAGGCCCGGCGGTGGCTGTACTTCCTCACCATCGTGTTCGCGGCGTTCATCACGCCCACCCAGGACCCGTTCACGATGCTGCTGATGGCCGGCCCGATGTGCGTGCTCTTCGAGATCGCCATCCAGATCGCCCGGGTCGTGGACAAGCGGCGCGCCAAGCGCGCCGCCGCCGACGGCCTCGCGGGGCTCGATGACGACGAGGCCTCTCCGGCGATCGAGTCCGCCAGCCCGCTGGACACCAGCCCCAGCCCGCTGGACACCACGCCGAGCAGCATCACCGAGCCCGGGCACACCCAGGCCTGACGCCGTCCCGGGCACCGCTGCGGCGGCGTCCGGAGCCTTCCGGGATGGAACGGGTGGCGGGCGCCGGGAGCGCCTAACGTGGGGGCATGTCCAGCCCGGCTGAGCGGTACGCGGCTGCCCGCCGGCGTAACGCACACCCCACCCTGTCGGACTTCACCGCAGACCTCGGCTTCTCCCTGGACCCGTTCCAGGTCGAGGCGTGCGAGGCGCTGGAGGAGGGGTCCGGCGTGCTCGTCTGCGCCCCCACCGGGGCGGGGAAGACCGTGGTCGGGGAGTTCGCCGTCCACAAGGCCCTCCAGGAGGGCAAGAAGGCGTTCTACACGACGCCGATCAAGGCCCTGTCGAACCAGAAGTACAGCGACCTCTGCGAGCGCTACGGCGCCGACCGCGTCGGTCTGCTGACCGGGGACAACGCCATCAACGGCGACGCCCCCGTGGTGGTGATGACCACCGAGGTGCTCCGCAACATGCTCTACGTCGACTCCCCGGCGCTGACCGACCTCGGCTACGTGGTCATGGACGAGGTCCACTACCTCGCCGACCGGTTCCGTGGCGCGGTCTGGGAGGAGGTGATCATCCACCTGCCCGAGCACGTCCGGCTGGTGTCGCTGTCGGCGACGGTGAGCAACGCCGAGGAGTTCGCCGACTGGCTGGTCACCGTGCGCGGGGACACCCGGGTGGTGGTCAGCGAGGTGCGGCCCATCCCGCTGTGGCAGCACATGCTCGTGGGCGGGCGGGTCTTCGACCTGTTCGCACTGCGCCCGGCGGCCCACGCCGGGGAGTGGGAGCAGACCCCCCGCGGGCTGTCGACCCGTGAGCGCGGCCGGGCCGTGGTCGACCCCGAGCTGGTGCGCTACGTGCACGAGCAGGAGCGGCGCTTCGACTCCTGGCACGGCGGAGGCGGCACCGGGCGCAACGGGTTCGGGTCCAAGCCGCGCTACTCCCCGCCGTCCCGGCCCGACGTCATCGAGCGGCTCGACCGCTCCGGGCTGCTGCCGGCGATCACCTTCGTGTTCAGCCGCAACGGCTGCGACGCCGCGGTGCACCAGTGCCTGGCCTCGGGCCTGCGGCTCACCGACGAGAACGAGCGGGCCGCCATCGCCGAGATCATCGACCGGCGCACCGGTGCGCTGCCCGACGAGGACCTGCACGTCCTCGGCTTCTGGGAGTGGCGCGAGGGCCTGCTCGCCGGGTTCGCCGCCCACCACGCCGGCCTGGTGCCCGCGTTCAAGGAGACCGTCGAGGAGTGCTTCGTCAACGGCCTGGTCAAGGCCGTGTTCGCCACCGAGACCCTCGCCCTGGGCATCAACATGCCCGCGCGCACCGTCGTCCTCGAGCGGCTGGTGAAGTGGAACGGCGAGGCGCACGCCGACGTCACGCCGGGGGAGTACACCCAGCTCACCGGCCGGGCCGGGCGCCGCGGCATCGACGTCGAGGGGCACGCCGTCGTCGTCTGGGGTCCCAACGTCGACCCCGCCGTCGTCGCCGGGCTGGCCAGCACCCGCACCTACCCGCTGCGCTCGTCGTTCCGGCCCAGCTACAACATGGCCGTCAACCTGGTCGGCGCCTTCGGCCGGGAGCGCGCCCGCGAGCTGCTGGCCGCCTCCTTCGCCCAGTTCCAGGCCGACCGCTCCGTCGTCGGGCTGGCCCGCTCCGCGGCCCGGCACGAGGAGGACGCCGCCCGGCTGGAGGCCGAGGTGCGCGGCGGGCTGACCGACCAGGTGTTCGACGTCGCCGGCTACGCGAAGCTGCGCAGCGAGGTGTCCCAGCGGGAGAAGGCGCTGTCGCGTGACTCCCAGGCCAAGCGCCGCGCCGACGCCGCCGAGTCCCTGGCCGCGCTGCGCGCCGGTGACGTCATCCGGGTGCCCAGCGGACGCCGGCAGGGGCTCGCCGTCGTGCTGGACCCGGGCCTGACCGAACTGGCCGACCCGCACCCGCTGGTGCTCACCGAGGACAAGTGGGCCGGCCGGCTCGGGTCGATCGACTTCCCGACCCCGGTGACCGCGCTGACCCGGGTGCGGGTGCCCAAGAACTTCAACCACCGCAGCCCGCACGCCCGCCGGGACCTCGCCTCCACCCTGCGCAACGCCCGCACCGAGAACGACCTCGGCGCCCGCCGCACCCGCGGCCGCTCCGGCGCGGACGACGACCCGGTGCTGTCCGACCTGCGGCACGCCCTGCGCGCCCACCCCGTGCACGCCCTGCCCGACCGGGAGGAGCGGGTGCGTGCCGCCGACCGCTGGCTGCGGGTGCTGCGCGAGGCCGAGCAGCTGCGCCGCCAGATCGCCGAGCGCACCGGGTCGCTGACCGCCCAGTTCGACCGCACCTGCGACGTCCTCACCGAGCTGGGCTACCTCGTCCCCGAGCCGGTGGTCGCCCCGGACGCCGACGAGCGTCCGGAGCTGGTCACCGACGCCGGACGGCGGCTGGGCCGGATCTGGTCCGAGACCGACCTGCTCACCGCGGAGTGCCTGCGCGCCGGGGTCTTCCGCGGGCTCACCCCCGCCGAGCTGGCCGGGGTCGTGTCCGCGCTCGTGTTCGAGGCACGGCGCGACACCGTCGCCCAGCCCTCGGTGCCGGCCGGCAAGGTGACGGGCGCGCTGGCGGAGATGCGCCGGGTGCACGAGCGGCTGGCCGACGTCGAGCGCGACCACGGCGTCCCGGTCACCCGCGACCTGGACCTCGGCTTCGTCTGGGCGGCCTACCGCTGGGCCGACGGCCAGACCCTGGACCGGGTGCTCGCCGGGGCCGAGCAGGCCGGCACGGAGCTGTCGGGTGGGGACTTCGTCCGGTGGGCACGCCAGCTGATCGACCTGCTCGACCAGCTGGCCAAGATCGCCGACGAGCCGCTGGCCGGCATCGCCCGCTCCGCGGTGGGCCGGGTGCGCCGCGGGGTCGTGTCGGCCTCGGTCACCGGGTAGGGCACGATCGCCGCGCGCGGCCCGCAGCGGGCCCGGGCCCAGGACGAGGAGCGACGATGAGCCAGCCGCCGCAGGACCGGGACCGGCCCGACTGGACGCCGTGGGACCGCGAGCCGCAGGACCACCCGCCCGAGGACCGCTCGTCGGAGGAGCCGGCCGACCGTGACGACCGGCCGGCGCCCCCTCGGTGGGGGCCGCCGTCGCCGCAGTACGGCCAGCAGCATTACGGGTACCAGCAGTACGGCCAGCAGCAGTACGGCCAGCCCCCCTACGGGCAACCCCAGTACGGGCAGCAGGGGCATGCGCCGCAGCACGGCCAGCAGCCCCCGTACGGCCAGTACGGACAACAGCACCCCGGCCAGCCCGTGTACGGACAGCCTCACTACGGCCAGCCCGCGTACGGCCAGCCCCAGTACGGACAGCAGCCGGGGTACGGCCCGTACGGGCAGCCCGCCCAGTACCCGCCCGCCCAGTACCCGCCGACCCAGTACCCGCCCGCTCAGTACGGGCAGCCCCACCACGGGCACCCGCAGCCGTACCCGGCCCAGCAGTACGGCCAGCAGCCGTGGGGTCAGTTCCCGGGGCAGGACCCGGCCGGCTGGGGACGGCCGCCGCAGCCCGTCCGCCGGCGGTCGCGCCGGCTGTGGCTGCTGCTCGGCGTCCTCACGTTGGTCGTCCTCGTGGCCGCCGCGATCGGGCAGGGCTCGGGACTCGGCGGCACCCAGCTGGACCCCGACGCCGTGCAGCGTGACGTCGCCCAGCAGTACGAGGAGACCTACGGCGTGGACGTGGACCTCGCCTGCGACCAGGACATGACGGTCGCGCAGGGCCGCAGCTACCAGTGCCAGGGCCGCACCACCGACGGCCAGCCGGTCACCGTCACCCTGCAGCTCACCGACGACGAGGGCGCCTACACCTGGTCCGACCGCTAGGACCCGACCGCTGGGGCCCGGACCGGTCAGTCCTGTGGCCAGCCCAGCGCCGTGCCCAGCCGGCGCACCGAGGACTCCAGCCCGTGCTCGGCCGCCAGCGCGGCGAGGGCGTCGGCGTCGGCCGGGTGCCGCGGCAGGGCGCCGTCCACCGGGGGCAGGTCGATGCCGGTGACGACGGCGACTACCTCGGGAGCGGCGTCCAGGTAGTCCCCGGCCGCCTGCAGCTTCCTCAGCACCGCGGCGGTGAGCGGGGCCCGCGGGACCACGGTCCGGCCCGCCGCGGCCCGGATGCCGGCCAGCGTCCCGAACTCGTTGATCAGTGCTGCCGCCGTCTTCGCACCCACCCCGGCCACGCCGGGCAGCCCGTCGCTGGGGTCACCGCGCAGGACGGCCAAGTCGGCGTAGCTGCGGCCCGGGATGCCGTACCGCGCGGCCACCGCCGCCTCGTCCACGAACTCCAGGTTGTTGATCCCGCGGGCGGTGTAGAGCACGCGGACGCCGCGCGCGTCGTCCACCAGCTGGAACAGGTCCCGGTCCCCGGTGACGACGTCGACCGGGCCGCGGGCGCGGGTGGCCAGCGTGCCGATGACGTCGTCGGCCTCGTAGCCGGGGGCGCCCACCCGGGCCAGGCCCGCCGCGGCGAGCACGTCGACGAGCACCGGCACCTGGGGGCTGAGCTCCTCCGGCGTCTCCTCGCCGCCCTCGGGGGCGACGCGGTGGGCCTTGTAGGTGGGCAGCGCCGCAACCCGGAAGGCCGGCCGCCAGTCGTCGTCCCAGCAGGCGACCAGCCGCTGCGGGCCGTGGGCGGTGACCAGCCGGGCGGTCATGTCCAGGAAGCCGCGGACGGCGTTGACCGGGCGCCCGTGCGGGCCGGTCACGGTCGTGGGCACCCCGTAGAAGGCCCGGTAGTAGAGGCTCGCCGCGTCCAGCAGCATCGTGGTCACGCGGGGACGGTAACGGGACGAACACGCGACGCGGTGCTGTCACATCGGCTGGCTAGTCTGCCGACGTGGTCGCCATCCCTGCTCCCTCGTCCCCTCTGGTGTCGGTCGACCGGGTGCACGCCGCCCGCGCCGTGGTCGCCGAGCTCGGCATCGACGTCCTGGTCGTCACCCCCGGCGCCGACCTGCGGTACCTGTGCGGTTACGACGCGCACGCCATGGAGCGGCTGACCGCGCTGGTCGTGCCGCGCCGCGGTGAGCCGCTGCTGGTGGTGCCGCGGCTGGAGGCACCCATGGTCGGGGCGTCCCCGGCGGGTGCCCTCGGACTCGAGCTGCTCGCCTGGGACGAGACCGACGACGCCTTCACCGTCCTGGCCGCTGCGGTCACCGACCGGCTGGGCGCCGCACCCATCCGGGTCGCCGTCGGATCCCGGACGTGGGCCGAGCACGCCCTGGGCGTGCAGCGTGCGCTGCCCGGCTCGGTCCTGGAGCTGGCGAGCCCGGTCATCGACCGGCTGCGGATGGTCAAGACGCCGGCCGAGGTCGAGGAGCTCGCCGCCGCCGGCGCGGCCATCGACCGGGTGCACGCCCGGATGGAGGAGTGGCTGCGGCCCGGGCGCACCGAGGCCGAGGTGGGCGCCGACGTCGCCGCAGCCATCCTCGCCGAGGGCCACGTGGCCGTCGACTTCACGATCATCGCCTCCGGTCCCAACGGGGCCAGCCCGCACCACGAGCTCTCCGACCGGGTGATCGAGGCCGGTGACCTGGTGGTCGTCGACATCGGTGGGGAGACCGCCACCGGTTACCGCTCGGACTGCACCCGCACCTACATCGTCGGCGGGATGGCCGCCCGGGGGCTCAAGGAGTGGTTCGCCGTCCTGGAGCGGGCGCAGGCGGCCGCGGTCGCCGCCGTCCGGCCGGGGGTGACCTGCGCCCAGGTCGACGCCGTGGCCCGCGAGATCATCACCAAGGCCGGGTACGGCGAGCACTTCGTGCACCGCACCGGGCACGGCATCGGCCTGGACACCCACGAGGCGCCCTACGTCGTCGCCGGCAACGACCTGCCGCTGGAGCCGGGCATGGCCTTCTCGGTCGAGCCGGGCATCTACCTGGAGGGGCGGTACGGCGCCCGCATCGAGGACATCGTGGTCTGCACCGACGACGGCGTCCGCGTCCTCAACAACCGTCCTCGTGGCCTCGTCGAGCTCGGCGGCTGAGCCCGGCGGCCAGCCGGCGGCACCCGACGTCGACCGGGCGCTGCTGGCTGCCCTGTCCCGGGACGGCCGGGCCAGCTACACCGAGCTGGCCGAGCTGGTGGGGCTGTCGGTCTCCGCGGTGCACCAGCGGGTGCGCCGGCTCGAGCAGCGCGGGCTGATCACCGGCTATGCCGCCCAGGTCGACGCCCGGGCGCTGGGGCTGCCGCTGACCGCCTTCGTGTCCATCACCCCGATCGACGTCGGCCACCCCGACGACGCACCGGCGTTGCTGGCGCACCTCACCGCGGTCGAGGCCTGCCACGCCGTCGCCGGGGTGGAGAGCTACATCCTCAAGGTCCGCGTGGCCGGTCCTGACGCACTCGAGGCCCTGCTGCACGAGATCCGCGCGGTGGCCAACGTCAGCACCCGGACGACGGTCGTGCTGTCCACCGCCTACGAGAACCGGCCCCCGGTCTGACGCAGGGGTGTCGACAGCAGGTCGAACATGTGTTCGGATGGGTGCATGCGCTGGGACGCCCAACGGCTCGACCTCGACGAGCCCACGACGCTGCCCGGGCTGCCCGACGTCCGCGGTCTGCTGCGCAGCGTGCAGGTCCCGGAGTTCCCCGGCCTGACGTTCCACGAGGTCCGGGCCAAGAGCGCGCTCAACGCCGTCCCCAAGGACTCGGCGATGCCGTTCGGCCACACGATCAACCCGTACCGGGGCTGCTCTCATTCCTGTGTCTATTGCTACGCGCGGGGCACGCACGAGTGGTTGGAGCTCGACAGCGGGGCCGACTTCGACCAGCAGATCGTGGTGAAGACCAACCTCGTCGACGTGCTGCGCCGTGAACTTGCCCGCCCCTCGTGGAAGCGGGAGCACGTCGCGCTGGGCACCAACACCGACCCGTACCAGCGCGCCGAGGGCAGGTACCGGCTGATGCCCGGGGTCATCGACGCCCTGGCCCGCTCCGGCACGCCCTTCTCGGTCCTCACGAAGGGGACCCTGGCCCGCCGGGACGTCCCCCTGCTGGCCGCCGCCTCCCGCGACGTCCCGATCGGGATGGGGGTGTCCATGGCCATCTGGGACGACGAGCTGCACGCCGCCCTCGAACCCGGCGCCCCCTCGCCCCGCGCGCGGCTGGACCTGGTGCGGGCCATCACCGAGGCGGGGCTGCCGTGCGGGGTGTTCCTCGCCCCCGTCCTGCCCGGCCTGACCGACGGCAGGGAGCACCTGGAGGCCGCGATCGGGGCCATCGCGGCGGCGGGGGCGACCGGGGTGACCGTCGTCCCGCTGCACCTGCGCCCCGGGGCCCGGGAGTGGTTCACCAGCTGGCTCGCCCGCGAGCACCCGGGTCTGGTGGGCCGCTACAAGCAGCTGTACGGCCGGGGCGCCTACGTGCCGGCGGAGTACCGCAGCTGGCTCGCCGGGCGAGTGACACCGATGCTGGCCGCGCACGGTCTGGACCGGTCGAGTGGGGGAGTGGCCCGCGGCATCGACGGCTCGCTGGGCCTGCCGGGGGACTCGGCTGCGTCCTTCCCGGCCGGCAGCCTGCCCGACCGGGTGCCGGCGCCTCCTCCGCCGATCGACGAGGAGCCCGAGCAGCTGTCGCTGTGCTGAGCCCTCACTCCCGTTCGCGCGCCGCCCGGCGCACGGCGCGCTCGGCCCGCACCGCTCCCCGGGGGGCCACCGGCTCGACACCGCTGCTGAGCACCAGCCGCCGGTAGGAGTCGTAGGACAGTCGCGCGTAGTGGGTGGCCAGCGACTCGGCCGTCGCGGCCTGCGAGGGGGCGGCCGAGGCCTGCAGCTGCAGCGCGGTGCGGACGACGTGCTTGGTGAAGGTGACCTGCAGCGCCTGCGTGGACAGCTGCCCGCCCACGTGCGAGGTCGGGCCGGGTCCCTTGCGCAGCGCCGGCAGCACCCACGGGCTGGCCTCCAGCGCCGGGAAGCGGTTGCGCACCTCCTCCCAGGCGTGCCACGCGGTGAGCGCCCCGGGGACCGCCCAGTCGCCGTCGTCGGTGGACACCAGCAGCCGGCGGGTGGTCGCCTGCACCTGGTCGCGGCGCAGCGAGCGGAACTGACCGACGGTGCCGGGCCAGCCCAGGGCGATCGCGCACCAGGCGACCGTGCGCAGGTGCTCCGGTGCCTCACCGCGCACCCGGGTCAGCTCGCGGAGGTCCAGCGTCACCGGATCGGGCTCGGGGGTGCGCGGCTGCGGCATCTGCAGCCCGCCGTAGCGGGCGACCTTCGTGTACAGCGCCACGGTGGCCGGCTTCCAGTCGCGGGCGGCCGCCAGGGGATCGAGGCCGGCGTGGGCCAGGTCGTCGGGGCCCAGGTCGAGCTCGAGTGCGGCCTCCATCAGCCGGCGCCATTGGTCCTGGTAGCCCAGCGGCGCTCGCAGCCGGTTCCAGCCACGGACTGCCGGTGGGGACGGCATGTCCGGCAACGCGGGATGGAAGCCCTCGGTCATCCGTCGATCGTACCGTTATCCCCAACGACCGGCCCACCGCCACCCACCCGCGTGGCGAACCGGGGGAGAAGGACCCGCGACGGCGACACCAAGAACCGGCAGCCAGGCTCGCCGGCGGTCCTCCGACCGTCCGGCGCGGCCCCCGACTCGTGGGCGTCGCAGGTGTGTCGCCGAGGGGTCTCGGGGCCGGGTGCGGCGTGCCGGTGGGCCTCGAGGACGAGAGGCCGGGACGAGCACAGCACCGGAGGTCGCCGGGCCGTGCGGCGGAGCGCACGGCCGACGGGGGAGGAGGGTGCGCCGAGGACGTCGATGCGGCCGGAGCGGGGGAGTGCAGCGATGTGTCGCGCGCAGGCCGGTCTGCCCAGCCGTCCGAGCGGCAGCCGGCCGTCGGGGTCTGCCGCCGGCCGGCGGTCAGCCCGCGGGAGGCGACGTCAGCGACGTCCGGACCACACACACCTACATACACCGTTATCCCCAACAACCGCACCGCCGACCGATCTGCAAGCAACAGACCCTCAACAACGCCAGGACGCACCCCGGCGGCCTCCCTGCAGACAGGACCCAGCGGGCACCGACGGATGAAGACCCTGCCCTCCGTCGGTGGTGGGGGAGCCATGCCGACGCGCCGGCTGACGTCTGCCCGGGGCGTCGGCGACGAGTGAGCGGGTGACTGGGCCGCTGGTCCTGCGTTCACGTGCTCATCCCGATCAGGTGGCCACGGGAACGCAGAACCGGGCGGCAGGGTCTGCATCGCGGGGACGGCGAGAGCGGCGAGCACCTCAGGCCTGCCCGCCAACCGTCCGGTCCCACGGGAGCGTCGAACTGTCGGCCGCCGACCGCGGCGACGGCGGTCACGGGCGGCCGTCGGTGTGCCGATGTCTGTCGTGTCGAGCCCGGATGGCCAACGCGCGACACTGATTCTATGTGCCGTTATCCCCAACAAACCAAGTTATTCACCACCAAGCCGAAAGAACAGAAGACCGCAACAGCCGGCAACCCCAGGCCGTGCTGGTGAGGGCAGGGGACGGACCCGCCGCAGACCCCGTTGGCTAGGGTCCGTCCATGTACTCGGCCAGCTGGCGTGACGTCGTCCGCCGCGACCTGTTCGGCGCCCGTCCGGACCCGCGCGACCGTCCCTACCGCTTCGTCATCCGGATCGCGCTGATCGTCTTCCGGCTCTTCCGTTTCCGGTTCGACGTCCGCGGTCAGGAGCACGTGCCCACCAGCGGTGGCGCCATCATCTGCAGCAACCACGTCAGCTTCCTGGACTTCACCTTCCTCGGGCTGGCTGCGCTGCCGCAGCACCGGCTGGTGCGGTTCATGGCCAAGTCCTCGGTGTTCGGGCACTGGTTCTCCGGCCCCTTCATGCGCGGCATGCAGCACATCCCGGTCGACCGGTCGGCCGGTACCGCGGCGTTCGAGGCGGCGGTGCGCTCCCTCAAGGACGGCCAGGTCATCGGCGTCTTCCCCGAGGCGACGATCAGCAGCTCGTTCACCGTCAAGCAGCTGAAGGCCGGCGCGGCCCGCATGGCCGTCGACGCGGGCGTGCCGATCCTCCCCGCCGCCGTCTGGGGCGGGCAGCGGATCGCCACCAAGGGCCACAAGGTGGTGCTCCAGCGCGACGTCGCGGTCACCGTGGTCATCGGTGAGCCGCTGGTGCCCCAGCCGGGGGAGAAGGTGCAGGCCCTGCTGCGCCGCACCAAGGCGGCCATGGAGGAGCTGCTGGCCGAGGCCCAGCGCTCCTACCCCGACCAGCCCACCGGGGACGACGACCGCTGGTGGCTGCCGGCGCACCTGGGCGGCACGGCCCCCACGCCGGAGCGCGCCGCGGCGCTGGACGACGAGCACGCCGCGGGCCGCAAGGTCGTCGTCCCGAGGACGGGACGGCTGGCGCGGGTGCGCGCGCGACTGCCCCGCCGCTGAGGGCGCGGCGGGCGCTCAGGCCGTCGGCGCCTCGAGCCGGAAGGACTCCAGCTCGGTGCCGTACCAGTGGGAGGTGCGCCCCAGCGGCTGCATGCCCAGCCGCCGGCACACCGCCAGCGACGGTTCGTTGCCCGGCCGCACGACGGCGTAGACCTCCAGCAGCCCCTCGTCGAAGGCCCGGTCGACCACGGCCCGGGCGGCCTCGGTGGCGTAGCCGTGGCCCCAGCTGTCCGGGTGCAGGTGCCAGCCGACCTCGACCTCGCCGACCCCGTTGGGCAGCGGTTTGAGCAGCACCGTGCCCGCCGGCGGGCCGCCGTCGAGCCGGTCGACCGCCCAGCAGCCGTGCACCGGGTTCAGCTCGTGCACCAGCCGCCAGCGCTCGACCAGCTCGGCCGGGCCGATCGTGGGCGGGCCGCCGAGCCAGCGGGTCACCTCGTCGCGGCCGTAGACGTCGGCCAGTCGTGCGAGGTCGGCGGGCCGGGTGGTCCAGGCCCGCAGGCGCAGCCGATCGGTGCACAGCAGCTCCACCGGTACGGGCTACCGCCGTCCGGGGGCGGGGAAACCCACCGCCGGGGGACGATGAGCCCTCCCGGGGACCGGCCCCGGTCCGACGGAGGGACTTCCCGTGCTCGAGAGCGTGCTGCACCGCAGCCTCGGCGTGCACCGGGCGCTCGACCCGGTGGGCGTGCTGCCCGCGGCCGCGCACCGGCTGGACGCCAACCCCCGGCTGGCCCCGGACGAGGTGCGGGTCGCCGTGCAGCGCATCGACCTCGACGCCGCGGGCTGGCAGGCCGGGCAGCAGGGCCGGGACGGCGACGCGGTGCGGGCCGAGCTGCTCGCCGGGATCGACCGCCGCGGGAAGCTCGACGACCCGGCGTTCGGCACCGCCGGCATGCTCGTCGGCGTCGTCGAGGAGGTCGGCCTGGACTCCCCGCTGGGCCTCGCGCCCGGGCAGCGGGTGGCCACGCTGCTGCCGCTGGCCTGCGTCCCGCTGCGGGTCACCGACGGCCTGACGTCCTGGGACGGCACGAGCCGACACGTCCCGACGACGGGGACGGCGGTGCTCTTCGCCCGCTCCATCGCCGCCGTCCTGCCCGAGGACCTGCCGGAGGAGGCCGCGCTGGCGGTGCTGGGTGTCTGCGGCGCCCCGGCCACCACCGAGCGCGTCGTGCACCGGTCGGGCCACCGGCCCGCGGTCGCCGTGCTGGGCGCGGCCGGCCGGTCGGGGTGCCTGAGCCTGGCCGCTGCCCGCGACGCCCGGGCCGGCCGGCTGGTGGGGGTGGTGGGCACCGAGGTCGAGGCCGCGGCACTGCGCGCCGCCCGGCTGGCCGACGCCGTGGTCGTGGCCGACACCACCGACCCGCTGGCCGTCGCCGCGGCCGTGGGCGAGCCGGTCGACGTCACCGTGGTGTGCGTCGACGCACCGGGAGCCGAGCAGGCCGCGGTCCTCGCGACGGCCGACGGGGGCACCGTGGTCTTCTTCTCCCCGGCTCCCGCCAGTCAGGCGGCGGCCGGAGCGGCCGAGGGGATGGCGACGGACGTGACGATGCTGGTGGGCAACGGCTACACGCCGGGGCACGCGGCCCTGGCCCTGGACCTGTACCGGCGGACGCCGGGCGTGCGGGCCCTGGTCGACGCCCTGGTGGCCCGGTGAGCGGGTCGCTGGTCACCGACGTCACCGTGGGCGACCGCCCCGGGCGGGCCGTGCACGTCGTCGACGGGCGGATCGCCTGGGTCGGTGCCGTGGCCGACGCGCCCGCCGCGGACCGGGTGCTCGACGGCGGGGGAGCCCTGCTCACCCCGGCGTTCGTCGACGCGCACGTGCACGCCACCGCCACCGGCCTGGCGCTCTCCGGGCTGGACCTGCACGCCGCACACAGCCTGCGGGACGCCGTCGCCCTGCTCGCCGCGCAGACCGCGGCGGCCCCCACCGGCACGGTGCTGGGCACCGGCTGGGACGAGACCGACTGGCCCGAGGGCCGCGGGCTGACCCGCGCCGACCTCGACGCCGTGGTGGGCGACCGGCCGGCCTACCTGGCGCGGGTCGACGTCCACTCGGCCACCGTCTCCACGGCACTGCTGGACCGGGTCCCCGGCATCACCGCGCTGGCCGGCTACAGCCCCGACGGGCGGCTGCGGCTCGACGCCCACTCTGCGGCCCGCAACGCCGCCTACGGCTCGGTGCCGGCCGACCAGCGCCGCACCGCCCAGCGGGCCACCCTGGCCGCCGCGGCCGCGCTGGGCATCGGCACGGTGCACGAGATGGCCGGCCCCGAGGTCTCCAGCGCGACCGACCTCGCCGAGCTGCTGGAGCTGGTCGCCGGTGCCCCGGGCCCGCGGGTGGTCGGCTACTGGGGGGAGCTGTCCGAGCGCGGCGGGCTCGACGTCGTCCGCGAGCTCGGGCTGGCCGGCGCCGGTGGCGACCTGTTCTGCGACGGCGCCCTCGGCTCGCACACCGCGGCCCTCTCGCAGCCCTACGCCGACCGCCCCGAGACCTCCGGTGCGCTGCGCTTCGAACTGGGCTCACTGGTCGAGCACGTCCGCGCCTGCACGGCGGCCGGGCTGCAGGCCGGCTTCCACTGCATCGGCGACGCCGCCGTCGACCAGGTGCTGGCCGCGGTCACCGCCGTGGCCGAGGAGCTGGGGCGCGACGCCGTCCGGGCCTCCCGGCACCGCCTGGAGCACGTGGAGATGGTCAGCGACGCGGCCATCGACCTCATGCGCCGCTTCGGCATGGTGGCCAGCGTGCAGCCCGCCTTCGACGCCACCTGGGGCGGGCCGTCCCGGATGTACGCCGAGCGGCTGGGTGCGGACCGGGCGGCCGCGACCAACCCGCTGGCCGACCTCGTGGACGCCGACGTGACCGTCGCCCTGGGCAGCGACGCCCCGGTCACGCCGCTGGACCCGTGGGGTGGGGTTCACGCCGCGGTCGACCACACCACCCGCAGCTCGGGCATGCGGCCCTTCGACGCCTTCGACGCGGCCACCCACGGCGGGTGGGTGGCCGCGCGGGCCGAGCACCCGCAGGGCCCGCTGTCGGTGGGTGCCCCGGCGGACCTGGCGCTGTGGGCCACCGGCCTGACGCTGTCCGGCGTCCTGTCCGCCCGCGAGCGGCCGGCCTGCCGTCAGCTGCTCGTCGACGGTGAGCCCCTGTTGCCGCTCAGCTGAGTCCCCGGCCCCGCCGCGGGGCGTCCCGAGCAGGACGTCGGCGGGGAGACGCCGGTGCAGTGGGATGCTGGTCGGTGGCCGGTCCGAGCGGGGACCGGTCCGACGAGCAGGAGGTGGGCGTGGCGTCAGCGGTCTCGGCCGGCACGGTCGACGCGGGCAGCCCCGCCGTCCCCGAGGGGCGCCGCCGGTCCCGGTGGCCGTGGCGCACCGCCCTGGCCGCCGCCGGTGGCCTCGCGCTGTTCCTCGCCTTCCCCGGCCACGACCTGTCGCTTCTGGCGGTCCTCGGCCCCATGGCGCTGGCGCTGGCCGTGCGCGGGCAGCGGGTGCGCAGCGGCGCGTGGCTGGGGCTGGTCCTCGGCCTGACGTTCATGCTGCCGCTGCTGTCCTGGACCGGCATCTACGTCGGCTCGTTCCCCTGGCTGGCGCTGGCGGTGTTCGAGGCGCTGTACCTGGCCCTGCTAGGCGGGGCCGCGGCCGCGGTCTCCCGGCTGCCGGTCTGGCCGCTGTGGGCCGCCGCGCTGTGGGTCGCCGACGAGGCGCTGCGCGGCCGGGCGCCGCTGGGCGGGTTCCCCTGGGGCCGGCTGGGCTTCAGCCAGGCCGAGGGCCCCTACACCGCGCTCGCCGGCTACGGCGGGGTCCCGCTGGTCAGCCTCGCCGTCGCCCTCACCGGCACGCTGCTGGCCGCTGCGGTCCTCGCGGTGGCCCGGCGGCGACCGGGTCGGCGCGCCGCGGTGCTCGCGCTCCTGGGCGCCCTCGCCGTCCCGCTGGTCGGGTCACTCGCCTGGCTGCCGCTGGCCGGTCCGTCGCTGACCGAGGGCGGCCCGACCCGCACGGTCGCCGTCATCCAGGGCAACGTGCCCCGCGCCGGGCTGGACTTCAACGCCCAGCGCCGCGCGGTGCTCGACAACCACGCCGGCCAGACCCTGGCGCTGGCCGACGCCGTCGCCCGCGGGGAGGCGGTCCAGCCCGACCTGGTGGTGTGGCCGGAGAACAGCTCCGACATCGACCCCTACCGCAACGCCGACGCCGCCGCGGTGATCAGCGAGGCGGCCCGTGCCATCGGCGTCCCGATCCTGGTCGGTGCGGTGGTCGAGGGGCCTGGCGACAAGCTGTCCAACACCGGCATCGTCTGGGACCCGGTCACCGGGCCCGGCGACACCTACGTCAAGCGGCACCCGGTGCCGTTGGCCGAGTACGTGCCCTACCGCTCCTTCTTCCGGTTCTTCAGCAAGAAGGTCGACCTGGTGCGTCACGACTTCGCCCAGGGCACCGGCGTGGGCACCCTGGACGTCGGCGGGGCGCGGGTCGGTGACGTCATCTGCTTCGAGGTCGCCTACGACGGCCTGGTCTCCGACGTCGTGGACGCCGGTGCGGGCATGCTCGTCGTGCAGACCAACAACGCCACCTTCGGCCGCACCGACGAGAGCGCCCAGCAGCTGGCCATGAGCCGCCTGCGGGCGGTCGAGTACGGGCGCACCGTGGTCGTGGCGGCCACCAGCGGGATCAGCGCGATCGTGGCCCCCGACGGCAGCCTGGTGCACCAGTCGGGGCTGTTCACCGCCGACACCTTCGTCGAGCCGATCGCCCAGCGGGACTCCCGCACCCTCGCCGAGCGGCTGGGATCGTCCCCGGAGTGGGTGCTCACCGCCCTGGGCCTGGGTGCGGTCGTGGTCGCGGTGCGGCGGCGCCGTCGTTCGCCGGGGGCCTGACCCGGCCGGGAGCACGATCGACCCCTCGTGCGTTGGACCGGGTGACGTCCCCGAGTCGGTGGCAGGACCCCTGTCACCGAGCGGGCGGAGGAGGAACAGCATGGCCACCATCCACCCCACGGCGCAGCGCCGGCCGTCCCGGCTGCGGACGGCGATCGGCCTCGGCGCGCTCGCCGAGGTCGTCGTCTACGTCCTGGTCGCCTCCTGGATCGGCCTGGGCGCGACGCTGCTCCTGACCCTGGTGACCAGCGCCCTGGGCGCCCTGCTGCTGGCCCGGCAGGGCCGCGCGGCACTGGGGGAGCTGCGGCTGCGCGCCGAGGAGCACCGGGCCCCCGGCCGGGCACTGGGCGACGCCGGGCTGGTCGCACTGGGCGGGCTGCTGATGGTGCTGCCCGGTTTCGTCGGCGACCTGCTCGGCCTGCTGTGCCTGCTGCCGTTCACCCGGGCGCTGCCGCGGGCGGTCCTCGCCCGGCTGCTGCTGCGCACCCTGCCCGACCGGCTGCGTGGCCCGGTGCACGTCCGCTCGGTGCGCACCGAGCCCGTCGCCGGCCCGGCCGAGCCGTTCCGCGCCGGTCCGGCCACCCGTGTCATCGAGGGCGAGGTCGCTCCCTGACGGAGGACCCCGCTGCCCCTGAGACGGGGCCGGGACGCACGACGGCCCCGGTGGGAGATCCCACCGGGGCCGTCGTGTCTGTCGCTGGTGTCAGCTGGCGCGGGTACGGCGCCCGCGGAGCACCTCGAGGCGCTCGGCGAGGACCTCCTCGAGGTCGTCGACCGAACGGCGCTCCAGGAGCATGTCCCAGTGCGTGCGCGGGGGCTTGACCTTCTTGGGGGCCGGCTCGGCGCCACCGACGAGCTTGGCGGCCGAACCGTCGTACTTGCACTCCCAGGTGTCGGGGAGCTCGGCGTCATCGGCGAAGGGCACCGTGACGAGGTGCCCCTGAGCGCACCGGTACTCGGCGTACTGCCGCTCGATGGGCGCGGTGTTGCGCTCGGTCTCGTAGCTCACGCTGCCCAGTCGGCTCCCACGCAGGGATCGCTCGCCCATGGCACACCGTCCTCTCGTGCTGAAGTGGTCTTTCCAGGACTGCCCGGGCCACCGCATGCTCACGCATCCGGTGCGGGTGTCGCAGGGATCAACGACAGATGACGGAATTGGATTCCGTGTCGTGAACGACTCATCATCGCATGGGGTGGGGTCTCAGCGTCCGCCCACCCCATCCGGGTGGGGTCAGCGCAGCGAGAGCTGCCCGGGGCCGGTGGGCGTGGGCTCCAGCTGCCCGCGCGTGTAGTGCCCCCGGCAGAGCACCTGGTAGCGCACCGCGGCGCCCTCGGCGTCCCCGGTGAGCGGTGCCGGCGCGGTGTCGGCGACCACCACGGTGGCGCCTTCTCGCACCATGGCCCCGTCGACCACCCGGGCGTTGAGCTGGCCGGGCAGCCCGCACCAGCACAGCACCTCCACCTGCACCCGCTGGACGTCGTCGGCCAGCTCGAACAGCCGCTGCGTGCCGGGGAACAGCCGGGTGCGGAAGTCGGTGGTCAGCCCGAAGGCGTAGACGTCGACATGAGAGGTGTCGACCAGCTCGGCCAGCTGCTCGACCTGCTCCCCGGTCAGGAACTGCGCCTCGTCGACGATCAGGTAGTCCACCCGGTGCCCGGCGGCCCAGCGGTCGCGCACCAGCAGCCGCACGTCGGTGTCGCCGTCCACCTCGATGGCCTCCCGGCGCAACCCGACCCGGGAGCTGATCTGCGGCGTCCCGGACCGGTCGCCCTGGGTCAGCAGCAGCCCGTGGCGGCCCTGCCGGGTGTGGTTGTGGTCGACCTGCAGGGCCAGCGTGGACTTCCCGCAGTCCATCGGGCCGTGGAAGAAGACCAGGTGCGCCGGCGCCGGGTGCCGCCGGCGGTCACCGGAGGCCGGGACGACGGAGGGGCCGACGGGCTCGACGTCGGGCGGTACGGGTGTCACAGACGCTCCGGGGGTGTGTTGCCGGCCTCGACGATGGCGCGGCGCATGTCCAACCGGGCGAGCAGGACGCCACCCACGACGAAGAACACGACGAGACTGATGATCGCGTACCGGTAGGAGTCGGTCAGCTGGTAGGTCAGCGCGAACAGGAAGGTGCCCAGCCAGCTCGTCCCACGGTCGGAGATCGTGTAGAAGCCGAAGTACTCCGCCTCCTTGCCCGGCGGGATCAGCTGGCTGAACAGCGACCGCGACAGCGCCTGCGTGCCGCCCAGCACGAAGCCGATGACCACCGCCAGCAGGTAGAACTGCACCGCCGCACCCGGGGTGAGGAAGACGGCAGCCACCAGGACGCCGACCCACACCAGCAGCGACCACAGCACGGTGCGCTTGGCCCCGGCGGTCTCCGCGATCCGGCCCATCCCGCGGGCACCGACGAAGGCGACCACCTGCACCAGCAGGATCGCCGACACCAGCGTGGTCTGGGACAGCTCCAGCTGCTCGGAGCCGAACTGCGCCGAGACGGTGATGACGGTCTGCACGCCGTCGTTGAACAGCAGGTAGGCGGCCAGGAACCACAGCGTGAGCCGGTACTGCCGCATGTCGCGCAGGGTGGCGCGCAGCTGCCCGACGCTGGACCGGAACGCTGCTCCCGTCGAGGACGGCACGTCCCCGGACGGCGTCCGGTTGCGCAGCAGGGCCACGCTGACCACGGCGAAGGCCGCCCACCACACCCCGGCCGAGGCCAGGCAGATCCGCACCGCCTCGGCCTCGGTGAGCCCGAACGACTCGTACTGTGTGTAGAGCGCCAGGTTGGCGGCCAGGAGCAGCGCGCCACCCAGGTACCCCAGCGCCCAGCCCCGGCTGGACACGGCGTCCCGCTCGTCAGGGGCGGCCAGGTCGGGCAGCCAGGAGTAGTAGACGACCGTCGCCGCCCCGAAGGCGATGTTGGCCACGATGAACAGCCCCGACCCCAGCAGGTAGCCGCCGCCGGCGACGAAGAACAGACCCATCGTGCACAGCGACCCGATGAGGGTGAACGCCGCGAGCAGCTGCCGCTTGCGTCCCGACCGGTCGGCGACCGCACCGGTCAGCGGCAGGACGACGACCTGCAGCACCACCGACAGCGACACCACGTACCCGAAGAGGCTCCCCGGGGGCATGCCGATGCCCAAGGGGTGGATCCGGCCCTGGGCATCGGCCGCGGCCTCCGCCACCGACGTCAGGTAGGGCGCCAGGAAGACGCTGATGACCGTGGTGTTGAAGGCCGACATGGCCCAGTCGTAGGAGTACCAGCCGGCCCGCTCCCTCCGCAGTGCGCGGTCGGGCTCGGCGGGCAGGACCTCGGGGGCGGCGCTCACCGGCGCAGCGTGTCAGGCACCGGCACGCGGGTCCAGCACTCCACGCCCTCCACCGGGGCACACCGGCCGCTCACGGGACCTCCGGTGGGACGACGCCTCCCGGGAACGCCGCGGTGGTGGTGCCCGGCCGGGTCGGGTCGGCGTACGCGACCCGGTCGGTCGGCTCCCCGGCGCGCAGCGGGGCCAGCCCGCGGGTCAGGGCCGCGTCGATCCGGGTGCGGGCCCGGTTGGCGTCACCGAGCCGCCCCAGCCGCAGGTCGGAGAAGTCGACCGGCGGGCCGATGTGCACCCGCAGCGCCGGCTGGCGCCACAGGGCCGTGAGCAGGGTGGACACCTTCCCCCAGCCCATGCCGTACTGCACCACCTCGTGGGCGCCCCACTGACTGACCGGGATGACCGGGACGCCGGCACCCAGCGCCATCCGCGCCATGCCGGTGCGGCCGCGCTCGGGCCACCCGTCGGCGGTCAGCCCGATCCGCCCCTCGGGGTAGGCGACGACGTGCCCGCCGGCGGCCAGCGCCACCTCGGTCACCCGGACGGCGTGCGCGGCGACGTCGGTGCCCCGTTCCACCCGGATGCTGCCGCTGCGCTCCAGCAGCGGCCCGACGACCGGGAACGCCATCACGCCGCTCTTGACCAGGAACCGGGGACGCAGCCCGGCCCGGCGCAGCGCGACCCCGATGAGGAAGGGGTCGAAGTCGCCGATGTGGTTGACCGCCAGCAGCAGCGGGCCGTCCTGCAGCTCCTCCGGGACACCACCGGTGAGCTGCAGCCGGCCGAAGGCCAACGGCACCCAGGCCAGCCGGCGCAGCGCGAACCGCCAGAGCCACCACGGCGGCGCGGCGGCGATCGCGAGCTCGCGGGCGAACCACTCCGGGTCCCCGGGACCCACCCGGTCGGCCAGCTCCACCGGCAGGGGAGGGGCGGCCGGACGCCAGGCGTGCAGCCGGTCGGCCAGCCTCGTCGTCCGTGTGCCTGTCGTCGGTGTGCTCGTCGTCGGTGTGCTCGTCGTCCCTGCGTCCGGGCTGTCGCTCACGCGCCGGTCCACTGGCCGCGGGCGACCAGCAGGTCGCGCAGCATCGCGGGACGGTCGGTCATCACCCCGTCGACGCCGAGATCGAGCATCCCGGCGGCCTCGGCCTCGCTGTCGACGGTCCACACGTGCACCTGCAGGCTGCGGGCGTGCGCGGCGGCCAGGAAGCGCTCGTCGACCAGCGGCCGGCCACCCAGCGACAGCGGCACCTGCGCACAGCCGGCCTCGATCCGCACCAGCCCGGCGGCGCGGGGGGAGTACGACGACAGCCGCAGCGCCGCCACGCCCTTGGGCCCCAGGGAGGTGCAGACGTCGGGACCGAAGACCCGGCGGGCCGCCGCGATCCGGGCGTCGGAGAACGAGCCGAGACAGATCCGGTCCTCGATGCGCAGCCGGCGGACGGTGCGCACCAGCGGGGCGAGCACCCCGGCCGCCTTGATGTCGAGGTTGAACCGCACGTCCGGCCACGCACCGAGCAGGTCCTCCAGCCGCAGGATCGGCTCACGGCCACCGATCAGAGCGCCCTGCAGGTCACGCCACGGCATCGCCTCCACCCGGCCGGGGCGGTCGGTGACCCGGTCCAGCGTCGAGTCGTGGAACGCGACGAGCTCGCCGTCGGAGGTCACCCGGACGTCGGTCTCGAGGTACCGGTAGCCCAGCTCGACGCACTGCTCGAACGCCGGGAACGTGTTCTCCAGGTGCTCGATGGCACCGCCGCGGTGGGCCATCGCCACCGGGGTCGGGCCGTCGAGGAATGCATAACGCGGGCCCGGCACACCACCACGCTAGTGCCGGGCGGTCCTGCCGGTGGAACGGGTGCTCGAGGCCGGGCCCCACTCGGGCTGTGGCGTGTCCGTTCCGTCCTGTCGTACCGGGCGTCTACCGTCCCTGACGTGGCTGTAGAGCACGAGACCGAGGTGCGCCCGGCCTCCCGCAACCGACGCACCAAGGGCGAGGAGCGCCGCTGCGGGTGGTGTCGCAGTGTGCTGCCCGCTCAGGAGTCGGTCGGGCGCCCCCGCCTGTACTGCGGCCAGGCGTGCCGCCAGCGGGCCTACGAGCAACGGTCGGCGACCGCGAAGGCCGGCCTGTCCGACGACGTGGTGCTGGTGACCCGCGCCGAGCTCGACGGCCTGCAGGACCGGCTGTACCAGCTGCGCTGTGCCATCGAGGACGTGCAGACGGTGCTCTCGGAGAAGCCCACGAAGGCCGAGCTGGAGAAGTCGCTCGTCGAGCTGGTCCGGTCGACCGGCCGACTCGACCGGCTGTGGCTCAACGGCAGGTCACCCAGCTGACCGGACCTCTTGCGTCACCGTGACGGAAGTAGGTCGAGGAGCCGGTGAGTGAGGGGGAGGGGCGGACGTGCCGCCCCTCCGCCGTCAGGTCTCAGCCGTCGGAGTCGTTGTCCGAACCGCTGTTGCCGCCGTCGTCGCCGGTCTCGTTGTCGTTCTCGTTGTCGTTGTTACGGGGCAGGCCGCCCTGGGAGACGCCGGCCGGGTCACTGCCACCGGGGTTCGTGGTCTCGTTGTCGCTGCTGTCGCCGTCGCGGCGCTCTGTGCCACCGCCGGCCGCACTGCAGGCGGTCAGCGTGGCCGGTCCACCGACCAGAGCCAGCGCGACGAACAGGGCTGCCACCGGGCGTCGGATGTTCATGTCTCGACCCTACGAAGGGTTGCCGTCCGCCGCTCCCTGAGACGGCGGAATCACAAGCCATTGCGTCAGAGTGACGTAACCAGGTTGGTGCGGGTGGACGCACGAGAGGGTGCTCATGAGCGGCCTGGGCGGCTGGACGGTCGTTGATCACCGGATGACCGGACGCAGGTCCGCCGAGCCGAGCGCCGCCTCGTTGATCAACTCCGGAGCTCGAGAGCATCCGGGGCGATGCACGTCCGTGTGTCCGTGCCGACCGTCAGGAGCCAGCGAGACCGACGGTGAAGCGCACCGGAGATCGTCGACATGACGTCCGGGGAGCGACCGGTGGCGTCCCGTCGACATGTCGCAGTGGTGACATATGACGACCGCTGCGTGGGTCGTCCACCGACTGGTCCGGTCAGCTGGTCCACCGGGTCTGAACGGCACCCCGTTCAGCCCGATCCGGTGCGCCGATAATCGACATTATGTCAAGTAGTGGAGAGGAGACCCGCTCCTGGGACACTCCCCGGCTCACCCGGTGAAGGTGACGTCCTCGGTCGGAACGACTCCCGCCGTGCGTCCGGGTGCCGCCTGGAAGCGCCAGTACAGGTTGGTGTGCGCGATGACCTGGTCGACCGGCGGAGCGCCCCAGACGGTCTTGTCGCCGGCCGTGTGTGCGTCGCCGACCAGTGTCACGTCATAGCCCCGGGTGAAGCCCCCGTGGATGGTCGACCGGATGCAGGCGTCGGACTCGGCGCCGGCGACCACCAGGCGCCCGACGCCCGCGCCAGCCAGGACGTCCTCCAGGTCGGTGCCCTCGAACGAGTCGCCGTAGGACTTGTGCACCAGCGGCTCGGACTCCTGGCGCACGAGCTCGGGCACGTACTGCCAGTCGTCGCTGCCCTGGGGCATCTCGTCGTCGGAGTGGGCCACCCACACGACCGGGACACCTGCGGTCCGGGCCCGGTCGACCAGCGCCTTGATGTTGCCGACGACGGCGTCGCGCTGGTGGGCGCCGGTCACCACACCCTGCTGGACGTCGACGACGAGGAGGGCGGTGTTCGGGCGATCGGTCAGCGTGGTCACGATGACTCCCCTGCTGCTCGGACGGGCCGGTACGACGTCCGTGACGGTAGCGCCGTCCACCGACGATCTCAGCCGTTCGCGCGGTCACCCGACGTCCAGAGCTCGACGAGCTGACCGATCGGGACGGCGACGCGCTCGTCGTCGGGGCAGCGCCACACAGGACCGGTGACGCCATGTCCGGGCTGCATGGGATGCCAGTGGCCGGGACAGGCGGGCCAGGCGCCACCGCCCTCCTCCATGACCAGGTCCTGCACCGTGCCGGCGACGTCCCACACTGCACCGTCGAGGTCGTCGGCTCCGGTGAGGACGTCGTCCGAACCGCTCCCGGTCGAGGTCCGGGTCTCCAGGTACAGCTGCGGGAAGTCCACCGGCCGGGTCGGTGGACCCTCGGGCGAGGGGTCAGGTCCGTCCACCTCACGCGCAACGACTCCGCCGCAGCCTGCGGCGCCGAGCCACTCTGGGGGCAGCCTGTCGTGGACAGCCGACCAGTCGACCTCGGTCTCGTGCACGGCGATCCGCCAGACGAGGTCGAGCTCGGTCGTGGATGCGATGTCGAGGAACACGCGGGCGGCAGCAGCCTCGTACCTCGGTCGTTGAACGGCCAGCCGAGCCCGCCAGTCGGCCATCGCCTGGAGGTCGCGGTCCAGGAGGCGACCGGGTCCACCTGGCCGTTCGAAGGCGACCCAGGTGTCGATCTCCTCGAAGAGCTCGTCAGGACCGCTGATGTCGGCGTGTGCTCCGGCCACCCGGTGGAGGAGATCGCCATAGCAGGCCCAGAGGGCGCCGTCCCTGGCCTCCAACCGCCAGACGTCGACCACTCCCCTGTCTCGCTCGATGCGCCGTGCGACGTCCGCGAGCACCGCCGCCCAGTGGTCACGCTCCGTGACGTCCGGCCAGGCGGGAAGAGGTGGGGTGGGCACTCGGTCATCCTGCTCGGTGACCGCCGCCGGCGCACCGCAGTTCCGGTCAGCCCATCGTCTTCTGGCCGTCGAGGGTCTCGCGGAGGACGTCGGCGTGGCCGGCGTGCTGGGCGGTCTCGGCGATCAGGTGGAGCAGCGTGCGTCGCGCCGACTGGCGCGCGCCGGGGGTGAACCAGGGTGCCTCCGGCAGCAGGTGATCGGCGTCGAGGTCGGGCAGGGTGCGCACCAGTTCGTCGGTGCGGGCGGCGACCGCGGCGTACTCAGCCAAGACGCCGGCAAGTGTCTCCTCGGGCAGCAGGTCGTGCTCGGCGGCCCAGCGCTCGGCCATCTGCGGACTGCTCCAGTCGGCCGTCGGGAAGGCGGCCGCGCCATGAACCATGAAGTCGGCCCAGGCGGCCTCGGTCGCCGCCACGTGCTTCACGATGCCGCCCAGGCACAGCTCGCTGACGGTCGGGCGCAGCCGCGCCTGGTCGTCGGTCAGCCCCTGGACGGTGTAGCGGAGGAAGTACCGGTGGCGGCCCAGGCTCTCGAGCAGGTCGGTGCGCTCCCGGTCCAGCGGAGCGGTGCCCGGTCCTGATACCGGCCGGCTGATCGTGTCGGTGGTCATGGCGGTTGCCCCTCTCGACGTCGGTACGGATGACGGTAGGGGTCATTGCGGTCATTTCCTGTCCTAAGACGGCATGCTGGAGCGGTGGCCAACACCAGCTCGCGGACGCTCCGGTTGCTGTCCCTGCTGCAGAGCCAGCGGTACTGGGCCGGGGCCGACCTGGCCGACCGACTGGGCGTCTCCGGGCGCACGCTGCGGCGCGACGTCGAACGGCTGCGGGAGCTCGGGTACCCGGTGGCGGCCAGCCGAGGGGTCGACGGCGGTTACCAGCTGACCCACGGGGTCTCCCTGCCGCCGCTGGTGCTCGACGACGACGAGGCGGTCGCCCTGGCCGTCGGGCTCCGGTCGGCGACGCACTCGTCGGTGAGCGGCATGGCCGAGGCATCGGTGCGGGCGCTCACCAAGGTCGTCCAGGTCATGCCCCAGCGGCTGCGCCGGCGGGTGGAGGCGTTACAGGCGGTCACCGTCCCGGCCGCGTGGGGCGAGGCCGGGACGGAGCCGGTCGACCCGCTGGCGCTCACGACCGTCGCCCAGTGCTGCCGGGACGCCGAACGGCTCACCTTCGACTACGTGGCGTCTGACGGCGCCAGCAGCGGCCGGCACGTGGAGCCGCACCGGCTCGTCCCCGTCGGGCAGCGGTGGTACCTGGTGGCCTACGACCTCGTCCGCGGGGACTGGCGCACGTTCCGGCTGGACCGGCTCGCCGAGGCGGCCACCACCGGGCAGCACTTCGCACCGCGCCGGCTGCCCGCGACCGACGCCGCCAGCTTCGTGCTGGCCGGCCTGGCGGGCCGACGCGACCCCCACCGGGTGGAGGTGCTGGTGGCCGCCCCGGCCGCCGAGGTGGTCGCGCACGTGGCTCGCTGGGGCACCGTCACCGCCGTCTCCCCCACCAGCTGCCGGCTCAGCATGACCGCCGACGACCTGAGCTGGCCGGCGATGGCCCTGGGATCACTGGGCCATGAGTTCACCGTGCAGTCACCGCCCGAGCTGCTCCAGCTGCTCACCGACTGGTCCGAGCTCTACTCGCGTGCCGTCCGGCGCACGGAGTGACACGTTCCTGGAACCTCATCGGTCGTCCTTGGGGCTGTTGCGGATGGGCTTTCCATTGCTGGTGAGTGGCAATTTGTTGGGGATAACGGACCAGTCCAGGGAAGGGCTCCATGTGTGTCATCGGCAGGTCGGCCGCTGGCGGTGACGCCCCTGGAACTCGTCGGCTGCTCGACGGCGAGACGGCCGACAGGGCGACATGGGCACTCAGCGCGGCACCCCGAGGCCGGGCAGTTCGCCCCCTCCCGTGTGCCGAACGCCGACCCCCGCGAGGGAGACGTGGCAGGGCGACCAGCCTCCCCCGGGGCGCCGGACCACCGTCCCGGCCGCATCGCCACGACTCCCGCTCGAGTCGGCCGGACCGAGGCCCGGGCGGACCGGTGACCCCACTGTGACGGAATGAGGCCCGGCCCCCGGTGACAGCCGAGGCCGGTCGCGGACCGGCCTCGCTCCCCCGCATCGTTGCTGGTTTTCCCTCGTTTTGACGCGAGCGCTTTGTTGGGCATAACGGTGTCCTGGTGAACGACGTGGGGGTGGGTCGGCACCAGCCGCTCCACCCCCACGGGCCGGGACTCCTCAGGAGATCTCAGCTCGCTCGATGCGGAGCCAGCCCAGCGCCATGGGCAGCCCGAGCCACAGCGCGCTCGCGGTGGCCAGCTGCAGCCATCCCTGGGCGTCCGCTCCCCCCTCGGCCACCGGGACTCCCGCCGTCGTCAGGTCCAGCCAGTCGCCCACCCAGTCCAGCGCACCCACCGTGGTGACCAGGACCGTGAACACCGTCGGCAGCACGAGGTAGGTGACGATCGCCAGCGGCGAGCTGAGCAGCAGCATCCCGAACGCCACACCCGACAGCACGTAGACCAGCTGCAGCAGGACCACCCCGCCGAGTTCGGCCGCACCCAGCGACCAGTCCGCCGAGCCGTCGGTCACCAGCGGCGTGAGGACGACGGCCCCCGCGGAGACCACCAGCGTCGCGGCCACCCCGAGCAGGGCGAGGCCGGCTGCGGCCAGCACCTTCGCGGTGAGCACCCGGGAGCGCCGGGGCACCAGCGCGAAGGTGGTCATCGCCGTCCGCTGGGACCACTCGCTGGTGACCAGCAGGATGCCGAGCACCGGGAGCAGCACGCCGGTGGCCAGCTGGGTGAACTGCAGGTGGTCGGACAGGCTCAGCGCGTCGTCGCTCGTGAACAGGCCCAGCGCGACCGTGCCGGCGACCGCCAGGACGATCACGGCCAGCAGCCAGCGCCCGGCCCGGGTGTCGCAGGACTTGCGCAGCTCCACGCGGGTGAGCCGGGGTAGTGACGGCGTCCTGACCGCCCCGGTCGGCCGACGCGGGACGGTCTCGAGGGTCACGGCGCTCATGCCGCCACCGCCGGCTGCCCCGTCGCGGCGTCCTGAGCACCGGTGAGGGCCCGGAACAGCTCCTCCAGGCCCTCGCTGCCGGCCTGCCGCAGCTCGGTGAGCACCGCCCCGGCAGCCGCGGCCGCCTGTCCGACGGCGAGCGGGTCGGCGTCGGCGACGAGGTCGTCACCGTCCCCGGGTGCGACGGCGATGCCCGCCGTCCGCAGGGCGGCGGCCAGCACGGCCCGGTCCGGTCCGCGGACGACGGTCCCGCGGCGGCCCAGCAGCTCCGTCCGGCTCCCCTGGGCCGCGACCCGGCCGCCGGCGATGACGACGAGCTGGTCGGCCACCGCCTCCACCTCGCGCAGCTGGTGGGAGCTGAGCAGCACCGTGCCGCCCCGGTCGGCGAAGCCGCGGAGCAGCCCGCGCATCCACCAGATGCCGGCGGGGTCGAGTCCGTTGGCGGGCTCGTCGAGCACCAGCACCTCGGGGTCGCCGAGCAGGGCGGCCGCCAGGCCCAGCCGCTGGCGCATGCCGAGGGAGTACGCGCCCACGCGGGTGCCGGCCGGGCGCCCGGCCAGGCCGACGTCCGCGAGCACCTCGTCGACCCGCGCGACGCCGACGCCGAGGACGGCCGCGGTGAGGGTGAGCGTCTTCCGGCCGGTGCGGCCGGCGTGCTGCGCCCCGGCGTCCAGCAGGACGCCGACCTGCCGGCCGGCGTTGGGGAGGTCGCGGGCGGCGCGGCCGCCGATGGTGGCCGTGCCGCTGGTCGGGACGGTGAGCCCGACCAGCGCCCGCAGGGTGGTGGACTTGCCGGCGCCGTTGGGGCCCAGGAAGCCGGTCACGGTGCCCGGCGGGCAGGAGAAGGACACGTCGGATACGACGGTCCGGGCGCCGTAGCGCTTGGTGAGGTGCTCGACGGTGATCATGCCGACGAGCCTGGCCGGCGGACCGGTCGGGGCACATCGCCCGGGAGTCGCCGGCCGGGGCCACCTCGGTCGCCGCCCGGTGGGCCACAGGTCGCACCGACCCCCTCCTTCGGTCGGTTCCCGCGGGCCCTCGCCGTCCGTAACCTCGGCGCGGTGACCCTCACCCGCCCGTCGGAGCCGACCTCCCCGGGTCGCGAGCGCGCGTGGCTGATGCCCGCCCCGGTGTCCCCGGACGCCCGGCCCCTCGGCCGGCGGTCGGCGCGTGACTGGCTGGTCGACCTGTGCTGCTTCCTGCTGGCCGGCGCCTGCGGCACGGTGCTGCTGGGGGTGACGCTGAGCGAGCCGCAGCCGCCGGCGGACGCGGTGCTGCTGATCGACGCACTGGCCGGTGGCCTGGCGATCTGGGCGCTGTGGTGGCGCCGGCGGTGGCCGGTGCCGGTGGCCCTCCTCCTGGCGCTGGTCGGCTGCTTCTCGGAGATGGTCGTCCTCGCCGCCGCGATCGGCCTGTTCACCGTCGCGGTGCACTGTCGGCTGGTCCCGGTGCTGGTCGTCGCGGCCGTCAACGTCGTGTCCGGTGGCGTCTTCGCGCTGCTGCGGCCCGACGAGGAGATCTCCTTCGCCTGGCTGGTGGCCTTCACCGTGCTCGTGACCGCCGCCGTCGTCGCGTGGGGCATGTTCGTCCGGGCCCGGCGCCAGCTGGTCCTGTCGTGGCACGAGCGGGCGGTGCGGGCCGAGAGCGAGCAGCTGCTGCGGGTCGAGCAGGCCCGGCACACCGAGCGCACCCGCATCGCGCGGGAGATGCACGACGTGCTTGCCCACCGGCTGTCGCTGCTGAGCATGCACGCCGGGGCGCTGGAGTTCCGGCCCGACGCCCCACCGGCCGAGGTCGCCCAGGCCGCGGGCGTGGTGCGGGCCAGCGCCCGGCAGGCCCTGGAGGACCTGCGGGAGGTGATCGGCGTGCTGCGCGAGTCCCCCGACGAGGACGGCGGCACGCGCCCGCAGCCGGGCCTGGCCGACGTCCCGGCGTTGGTCGAGGAGAGCCGGGAGGCGGGGCTGCGGGTGCGGGCGGAGTACGGGGTGGCCGACCTCGGCGCTGCCCCGTCGGTGATCGGCCGGACCGCCTACCGGGTGGTCCAGGAGGCGCTGACCAACGTGCGCAAGCACGCCCCCGGCACCGTCGCCACCGTCTCGGTGACCGGCGGCCCGGGCACCGGGCTGACGGTCGACGTGCGCAACCCAGCACCCACCGGCGGGGCGCACGGCGACGCCCTGCCCGGGGCGGGGACGGGCCTGGTCGGGCTGCTCGAGCGGGTCACCCTCGCCGGGGGTGGGCTGGCGCACGGCTGGACGCCGGACGGGGAGTTCCGGCTGACCGCGACGCTGCCGTGGCCGGCGTGACCGGGTCGGTGCGGGTGCTGGTCGTCGACGACGACGCCCTGGTGCGCTCGGCGCTGGCCATGGTGCTCGGCGGTGCCCCGGGCCTGGAGCTGGTCGGTGAGGCCGCCGACGGGGCGGAGGTCCCGGCAGCGGTGGCCAGGACCCGCCCGGACGTCGTCCTGATGGACATCCGGATGCCGCGGACCGACGGGCTGACGGCGACCGAGGCGCTCATGGGGGCACCGGACGCCCCGGCGGTGATCGTGCTGACCACCTTCGACGCCGACGACCAGGTGCTGCGTGCGCTGCGGGCCGGTGCCAGCGGCTTCCTGCTCAAGGACACCCCGCCGGCGGCCATCGTCGACGCCGTGCGCCGGGTCGCCGACGGGGAGCCGATGCTCTCGCCGACCGTGACCCGCCAGCTGATCGCGCACGTCTCCGCGGTGGGGCCGGTGCCGCCGGGTGAGGCGCGGCAGCAGCGGGCCCGGGACCGGCTGGCGGTGCTCAGCGAGCGGGAGCGCGACGTGGCCCTGGCCGTGGGCCGCGGGCTGTCCAACGCGCAGGTCGGCACCGAGCTGTACCTGAGCGTGGCCACGGTCAAGGCGCACGTGTCCCGGCTGATGGTGAAGCTCGACCTGACGAACCGGGTGCAGGTGGCGCTGCTCGTGCACGACGCCGACCTGGTCTGACGCGCATCGGACCGCTCCCCCGCTGCTGGGTCTTCTTGGGTTGATCAGCGGCGCGATCGTTGGGGATAACGGTTGATGGACGAACGCAGGACGGCGCGGTGGCGCAGCCCTGCCCGTGGCGGCTAGCGCTCGCGCCAGCGGCGGCCCTGCAGCCACCAGCCCAGCCGCCGGGTCATCCACGGCAGCAGCAGGTAGGTCATCAGCGGCGTGAGGGTGAGCGTGGTGACCGCCACCCGGAGCACCACGTTCACGTCGGCCAGCAGCGCGCCGAGGGTGACCGTGGCGAGCAGGTTGAGCGGGAAGAAGACCAGCCAGATCGTGACGGCCTGCTTCCACCGGGGCGGGGCCACCGGCGGCGGTGCGGCGGGCAGCTCCGTGGCTGCCTCGACGGGGGCGTCGAACCAGCCCTCGATGCCGCTGCGCCGCTCGGTGCGGGTCACCTCCGCCAGTCCCTGGGCCGAGCCGAGCCACCAGCGACGCTCGGAGCTCGCCTCCCAGGCGGCGAGCATGGCCGGCGAGGAGAAGCGGCACAGCATGTGCCACTCGTCCGCGCCGTGCCGGGGACGGACCCAGCCGCCCCCCAGGAAGCCGGGGAAGCCCTCGGCCATCGTCAGCCCCGCCCGGATCCAGGCGGTCATCTCCACCGCGTGCGCCGGGTCGGCGCGCCGGGTGAACGAGACGGTCACCGGCAGTTCCGGGGTCTCCGGTACTGCGGGTGCCGGTGCAGCACTCTCCATGCGACACAGGATCGCCGTCATCTGTGTCGAACGTGCAACGAGGTGCCCCCGCGCGCCGCCCGGCCCGGGCACAGCAGGGCTGGTCATGATCGGGGCATGGCGGCCGTCGAGGAGTTCTGGACCCGGGTCAGCTCCACCTCTCCCCCGCTGCCGGGGTGGGCCCTGGCCGCCTCGGCAGCGCTGGCCGCCGTCCTGGTGCTCTCCCCCGCGCTGTGGCGCTCGGCGCGGCACGCGGTCACCATCGCCCACGAGGGCGCGCACGGGCTGGCCGCGCTGGTCACCGGACGCCGGCTGGCGGGCATCCGGCTGCACTCGGACACCTCGGGGGTCACCGTCTCCGCCGGGCGGGCGAGCGGTCCGGGCATGGTGCTCACCGCGGCCGCGGGCTACACCGGCCCGGGGCTCATCGGGCTGGGCGCGGCCGCGCTGCTGGCCGCCGGGTACGCCGTCGGGCTGCTGTGGGCGCTGCTGCTGCTCCTGGCGCTGCTGCTGGTGCAGATCCGCAACTGGTACGGGCTGTGGTCGGTGCTGGTCACCGCGGCCCTGGTGTTCGCCGCCACCTGGTGGGCGCCCGCGGAGGGCCAGACGGCGTTCGCCCACGTGGTCACCTGGTTCCTGCTGCTGGCCGCCCCGCGCACGGTGCTGGAGCTGCAGCGCTCCCGGCGGCGCGGCACGGCGCGGGACTCCGACGCCGACCAGCTGGCCCGGCTCACCCGGCTGCCGGGCTTGCTGTGGGTGGGGCTGTTCCTGCTCGTGGACGGCGGCGCGCTGGTGCTCGGCAGCCTGTGGCTGCTCGCGCCGTCCACCGGCTGATCCGGACCCGGCCCGGGCGGGGCGATCGCTGCTCCCGTCGCCGTCCGCGCGGGATCTGCGTTCTCGTGGTCACCCGCGCCCGGAGGCCACGAGGACGCAGATCTCACCACCGACCGGTGCGAGCCGGCCGGCCCCCGCCCCCTCGCCGGGCCCAGCGCCGCTTTGAGCGTGGCTTGGGGGGCGAGGGGGCCCTGCGTCAGTCGCTGGTGGGGCGGTTCCGGCGGCGGGGGGCGGCGTTGGGCGGCTGGTGGACCGGCGCGACCTCGAGCGCCGGCGGGACGGCCATCTCCACGCCGTCCTGGGCGACGTCCACCTTCTCCCCGTGGTGGTGGATGGTCAGCGGCTCGTCGCCGTAGACCAGCCGGTAGGTGGCCCGCTCGGGGGTGACGGTCACCGACAGGCAGCGGCCCTGGAAGACCACCCGGAACCGCAGCCGGGTGATCCGCGGGGGCAGCCGCGGCGCGAAGGTGAGCTCGCCCCCGTGGTCGCGCATCCCGCCGAACCCGCCGACGGCGACCATCCACCCACCGGCCAGCGAGGCGATGTGCAGGCCGTGGCCGCTGTTGCCGTGCAGGTTCTGCAGGTCGGTCAGCGCCGCCTCGCCCCAGTAGTCGTGGGCGAGCTGGAGGTGCCCGGTCTCGGCCGCGATGACCGCCTGCACCGCCGCCGACAGCGAGGAGTCGCGCACGGTGCGCGCCTCGTAGTAGGCGAAGTCGGCGATCTTCTCCTCGAGGGTGAAGGCGTCGCCACGCAGGTGCAGGGCCATCACCAGGTCGGCCTGCTTGACGACCTGCTTCCGGTAGATGTCGAAGTAGGGGAAGTTCAGCAGCAGCGGGTACTGGTCGGGCCGGGTGCCGGCGAAGTCCCACTCCTCGTGGTGGGTGAAGCCCTCCGACTGCTCGTGCACGCCGAGCACCTTGTTGAACGGCACCCGCATCGCCTCGGCCGCGCGCGACCACCGGTCGACCTCGTCCTCGCCCACCTGCAGCCGCACGGCCGTGTCGGGGTTGCGGCCCACCGCGGCGACGGCCTCGCGGAGGTTCCGCTGCGCCATCAGGTTCGTGTAGACGTTGTTGTCGACCACGGCCGTGTACTCGTCGGGGCCGGTGACCCCGTCGATCCGGAAGTTCTGCTCCCCGTCGAAGTGGCCCAGCGAGCTCCACAGCCGCGCGGTCTCCACCAGCAGCTCGGTGCCGTAGTCGCGGTCGAAGACCTCGTCGCGGGTGGCGGCGGTGTAGCGGGCGACGGCGTCGGCGATGTCGGCGTTGATGTGGAACGCCGCCGTCCCGGCCGGCCAGTAGCCCGAGGTCTCCTCGCCGCGGATGGTGCGCCACGGGAAGGCCGCGCCGTCGAAGCCGAGCACGCGGGCCCGGTCGCGAGCCTGGTCGAGGATGGAGTGCCGCCACAGCAGCGCGTCGCGCACCGCCTGCGGCGCGGTGTAGGTGAGCACCGGGAGCACGTACGTCTCGGTGTCCCAGAAGGTGTGCCCGTCGTAGCCGTCGCCGGTGAGCCCCTTGGCCGGGATGGGCTGGCGCTCGGCGCGCAGCCCGGCCTGCAGGACGTGGAACATGCCCACCCGCACGGCCTGCTGCAGCTCCGCGTCGCCCTCGATCTCGACGTCGGCCTCGTCCCAGTGGGTGTCCAGCAGCTCGCGCTGCTCGCGCAGCAGCCGGTCCCAACCGGCCAGCTTCGCCGTCGCCAGCGCACCCTCCACCTGGTCCCGCATGGCGGCCGGGGACCGCCGGCTGGACCAGCCGTAGGCCAGGTACTTGACCAGCCGCAGCTTCGAGCCGGCCGGCAGGCGCGCGGCGAGCTGGTAGCGCGCCAGGTCCGCCGACACCTCGAGCTCCTCGGACGCGGAGTCCGGGATCTCCACCTCGTGGTCCATCCCGGCGGCCATCCGCAGCTTGCTGCGCCGGGTCTGGTGCACCAGGACGGCGTGCCGGGCGCGGCCCTCGTGCAGCTCGGAGACCAGGGGCCGGTCCATGGCCGAGCCCGCCCGCGGGTCGTCGGTCTCGGTGGTGGAGACGGCCTCGTTGGCCAGCAGGTCCGACTGCAGGGCGATGTAGAGGTCACCGGAGTCGTCGGTGCACTCGACGGTGTACTCGATGGCCGCGATCGAGCGGCGGGTGAGGGAGACCAGCCGGGTGCTGGTGACCCGCACCTGCCGGCCGCTGGGCGAGCGCCACTCGGTGGTGCGGCGCAGCACGCCGTCGCGCAGGTCCAGGGTGCGGCGGTGGTCGATCAGGTCGCCGTACTGCAGGTCCAGCGGGGAGTCCCCGACCAGCAGCCGGATGATCTTGCCGTCGGTGACGTTGACGACCGTCTGGCCCTGCTCGGGGAAGCCGTAGCCGGCCTCGGCGTAGGGCAGCGGCCGCTCCTCGAAGAAGCCGTTGAGGTAGGTGCCCGGGACGACGACGGGCTCCCCCTCCTCGAAGGTCCCGCGCATGCCGATGTGCCCGTTGGCGAGGGCGAACACCGACTCGTTGACACCCAGGGAGGCCAGGTCCAGCCCGATCGCGGTGACCGACCAGGGCTCGACGACGAAGTGCGCGCGCCCCTCGGTCACTGCTGGGCCTCCAGCAGCTCGTCCAGGTCCTGGACGACGACGTCGGCGCCGTGCTCGCGCAGCGCCTCGGCCTGCCCGACCCGGTCCACGCCGACGACGAAGCCGAAGTCCCCGGCCCGGCCGGCCTCGACCCCGGACAGGGCGTCCTCGAACACCACGCACTGCGCGGGCGTCATGCCCAGCGCCCGCGCCCCGGCCAGGAACGGGTCCGGGGAGGGCTTGCCGCGCAGGCCCTCCGCGGCGGCGACCAGCCCGTCGACCCGGGCGTCGATCAGGTCGGCGAACCCGGCGGTGGCGATGACGTTGCCGCCGTTGGCCGACGCGGTCACCACCGCGGTGGCCAGGCCCGCGGCCTTGGCGGCACGCAGGTAGCGCATCGAGCCCTCGTAGACCTGCACGCCGTGCTCGTCGAGCTCGGCCAGCACCAGCTGGTTCTTGCGGGTCGCCACCCCGGTGACGGTCGCGGCGTCGGCGGGGTCGTCGTCGCTGCCCTCGGGCAGGGTGATGTCCCGGCTGGCCAGGAAGTCGCGGACGCCGTCCTTGCGGGGCTTCCCGTCGACGTAGCGGTTGTAGTCGTCGCCGCTGAACTCGGCCGCCGACGGGTCCCGACCCTGGAGGAACTCGTCGAAGGTGCGCTTCCAGGCAGCCTGGTGCACCTTCGCGGTCTGGGTCAGGACCCCGTCGAGGTCGAACAAGCAGGCCCGGATGTCATCGGGGAGTCCCAGCACGCGCGCAACCGTACGGCGCCCGGATGTCGGTCCCGTGCGCAGTCCTCCCGGACGGCGCGCCCACCCGCTCCTCCGGCCGCCGCTGCTGCAGTTCGTCCCGTCGTCGGGGCGGCTGCGCTGCTCCCCTGGTCGGGGACGGCGGGTCGGCGTCGCGGCGCCCGTGTTGGGGATAACGGTGGACGACGGCGTGTCGGCGTCCGGCGCCGGGCACCTCGCCCGGCCGGCACACCGCCGTCCCAGCCGTGCCGGCGCCGGCACGGCGTGCGTCCCGCCGACGGGACCCGCCGCCGTGCCGCCGGTCCGGACGGGGGGCGACCGAGCGGTGCACGACCGGGCTGCCTAGGGTCGGCCCGGCCGCTCCCCCGCGATCAGCGCCCGGGAGCCCGCGACCCGAGGAGGACCCGGCATGGCCGGTCGACCGATCCCGCCCAACCCCTACGACTTCCTCCCCCAGGTGCCCTCGTTCCAGGTCACCAGCACCGACGTCACCGACGGCCAGGTGCTCCCCGCGCCGCACACCAGCGGTGCGATGGGCGTCCCCGGCGGTGAGGACCGCTCCCCGCAGCTGTCCTGGTCCGGCTTCCCCGAGGGCACGCGTGGCTTCGCGGTCACCGTGTACGACCCCGACGCCCCGACCACCAGCGGCTTCTGGCACTGGGCGGTGACCGGCATCCCGGTCTCGGTCACCGAGCTGCCCAGCGGCGCGTCCGAGGGCGGGCTGCCCGCCGGCGCCGTCCAGCTGCGCAACGACGCCGGGTTCGCGGGCTTCGTGGGCGCCGCCCCGCCGGCCGGGCACGGCCCGCACCGCTACTACGTGGTCGTGCACGCCCTGGACACCGACGACCTCGGTGTGCCGGCCGAGGCGACCCCGGCCTACCTGGGGTTCAACCTGTTCGGGCACACCCTGGCCCGGGCGACGATCGTGGCGACCTTCTCGGTCGACTGACCGTGTGCCGGCGGGGGTGGGTGCTCCCCTCCCCCGCCGGACCGTTCAGCCGGCGGGGCGCTCGGCGACGCAGCTGGTGGCGACCCGGGCGAAGCCGGCGCGCTCGTACACCCGGGCGACGTCGTCGTCTCCGGCGGAGAGGAACACCAGGTCCGCGGTCTGCCGGGCGTGCTCGACCAGCGCCGAGGTGACACCGGCACCCAGGCCACGGCCGCGGAAGCGCGGCAGTGTCGCCACGCCGACGACCTCGCTGATCTCGGTGCCGTCGACGTCGACCGGCTGGTGGGAGCCGATGGCGACCGGCTGGCCGTCCTCGACCGCGACCATCATCACCGTGCGCCCGGTGGCGACCCGCTCGCGCAGCACCTCGGTGGGCGGCAGGTGCTCCGGCCCCGGGTCGTCCAGGGCCACGTCGGGCACCCCGGTGCGCCGCTCGGCACCCGCGGGGACGGCGAGGGGCCCGGGTGAGGCGAAGGCGAGGGCGGCCAGCCGCTGGTAGAGCGCCAGTCTCGGGTCGTCGGCGCCGACGAGGTAGAGGCGCACCCCGGTGGGCAGCAGCACGCTCAGCGGGTCGTCGGCCACCAGCAGCGGCAGCTCGTCGACGGCCAGCCCGGCCGAGCGGGCGACGGTGGACAGGCCGCGGCAGCGGTCGCCCAGCCACTCCAGGGACGCCGGCAGCCCGGCACCCTCCTGCAGGGCGATCGCGGCCTGCACGTCGGCCAGGGTGACCTCGCCCTCGCGGCCGGCGCGGGGCCGGGCGGCGAAGGGCCACTCCACCGGGCCGATCGGCACCTCGAGGCTGCCGACGGTGCGCACGGTCGCCTCCGGCAGCGGGGCGAGCGCGAAGTAGCGCTCGATCCGGTCGAGGAGCCCGGGCGACGACACGTCGTGGACCCTAGCCGCCCCGGGCCGCCGGGCGGCCCGCCAGCCGCCCCGGGACCACCCGGTCGGGGGGCCCGGAGCGGGCAGACGGCACCATGGGCGCCGTGACGGCCGGAACGCGAGCGCAGGTCTCGCCCTTCACCGCCTTCGACCGTGAGTCGTGGCGGGCACTGGCGGCCGGGGGCGAACTGCCGCTGAGCAACGCCGACGTCCGGGCGATGGCCAGCTTCGGTGACCGCATCGACCTCGACGAGGTGGCCACGGTCTACCTCCCGCTGGCCCGGCTGCTGCACCTGCACGTCAGCGCCAGCCGGCGGCTGTGGGCCGAGCAGACCCGGTTCCTGGGCGCCCGCACCGAGAAGGTGCCGTTCGTGATCGGCGTGGCCGGCAGCGTCGCGGTCGGCAAGAGCACGACGTCCCGGGTGCTGCAGGCCCTGCTGGCCGCCGCACCGGACACCCCGCGGGTCGACCTGGTCACCACCGACGGCTTCCTGCTGCCCAACGCCGAGCTGGAGTCCCGCGGGCTGCTGGACCGCAAGGGCTTCCCGGAGAGCTACGACCGCCGCGCCCTGCTGCGCTTCCTGGCCGACGTGAAGTCCGGGCGGCCGGAGGTCAGCGCGCCGCTGTACTCCCACCAGTCCTACGACGTCCTGCCCGGTGAGCGGCAGGTGGTCGACCGCCCCGACGTGCTCGTGCTCGAGGGGCTCAACGTGCTGCAGGCCGGCGGCCGCTCCGACGGTCGGGTGCCGGAGGTGTTCCTCTCGGACTTCTTCGACTTCTCCGTCTACGTCGACGCCACCGAGGCCGACATCTCCCGCTGGTACGTCGAGCGCTTCCTCGCCCTGCGGCGCACCGCCTTCCAGGACACCAGCGCCTACTTCCACCGGTTCGCCGACCTCACCGACGAGGAGGCCACCACGACCGCCCTGGGCATCTGGCGGAGCGTCAACGAGCCCAACCTGCGCCGCAACATCGCCCCGACCCGTTCCCGGGCCAAGCTGGTGCTGCAGAAGTCCGCCGACCACTCCGTGCGGCGGGTCCTGCTCCGCAAGCTCTGAGAGGACCCCCTCGTCCCCCACCGCTCGCGAGCTCGCGGCGGGCCCCTACGAGGGGGCCGAGGCGCGGCGACCGGGACCGACGGGGCGCTGGGTGGGTCGATGCCGCACGACCGGGTAGGCCACCAGGAACGGGCAGAGGGTCCGGCACCTGGAGGAGAACCGATGAGCGCTGTCAGCGACCGTTTCATGGCCGCCCTGCACCACCTCGACGAGCACGCCGACACCGGGCCGATGGTGGAGCTCACCGCACCGGAGGCGGTGCTGCGCAAGCTGGACCGGCACCAGGAGGAGACCGGACCCGAGGGCGCCCGGGTCTTCTGGGACGACTACCGCTCGGTGTTCGCCACCATCAGCACCGAGTTCACCTCCACCCTGGACGGCGAGACCGGCTCGTCGCTGGAGTGGGTCTCGCGCAGCACCCTCGAGGACGGCGCCGAGCTGACCTACAGCGGGGTGACCGTCATCGACGTCGACGGCGAACAGGTCTCCGGCGTGCGCACCTACTACGACTCCGCGGCCTTCGTGCGCCCCACCCCGGCCTGACCGGCGGCGCATCGTCCGGCGGCCGGGTCGACCGGCCGCCGGACGGCGGGACTCAGGCCTGGGCGCCGACCACGTCGGCCGTCGTCCCCAGGTCGTCGGGGGCACCCTGCGCCCGGGTCGGCTCGGCGGCGACCGGCTGGTGCGGCACGTGCGGCTCCTCGAAGGCCTCCGGGGACGGGCACGAGCAGACCAGGTTGCGGTCGCCGTAGGCGCCGTCGATGCGCCGCACCGGCGCCAGGTAGCCCCGCCCGACCAGGCCGCGCACCGGGTAGACCGCGGTCTCCCGCGAGTAGGGCCGCTCCCAGGCACCGCTGAGCATCTTCAGCGTGTGCGGGGCGTTGCGCAGCGGGTTGTCGGTCGCGTCGTACTCGCCGCTGCCGACCTTGTCGATCTCGCCGCGGATGGCGATCATCGCCTCGACGAACCGGTCGAGCTCGGCCTTGTCCTCGCTCTCGGTCGGCTCCACCATCAGCGTGCCGGCGACCGGGAAGCTCATGGTCGGGGCGTGGAAGCCGAAGTCGATGAGCCGCTTGGCGATGTCGTCGTTGGTGACGCCGGTGGCCTTGGTCAGCGGCCGGATGTCCAGGATGCACTCGTGCGCCACCAGGCCCGAGGCGCCGGTGTAGAGCACCGGGTAGTACGGGCGCAGCCGCTCGGCGACGTAGTTGGCCGCCAGGATCGCGTGCTGGGTGGCCGACAGCAGGCCCTCGGGGCCCATCAGCCGCAGGTAGGCCCAGGAGATCGGCAGGATCCCGGCCGAGCCGAAGGGCGCACCGGAGATGACCGCGCCCGCCCCGCCGGTCTCCACCAGCGGGTGGCTGGGCAGGAAGGGCACAAGGTGCTCCCGGACGCCGATCGGGCCCACGCCGGGGCCGCCACCACCGTGCGGGATGCAGAAGGTCTTGTGCAGGTTCAGGTGGCTGACGTCGGAGCCGAACCGGCCGGGCCGGGCGAGCCCGACCAGGGCGTTGAGGTTGGCGCCGTCGACGTAGACCTGACCGCCGGCGTCGTGGACGGCGGCGCAGATCTCCTGCACCTCGACCTCGAAGACGCCGTGGGTCGAGGGGTAGGTGATCATGATCGCGGCCAGGCGCTCGGCGTGGGCGGCGACCTTGGCGCGCAGGTCGGCCAGGTCGACGTTGCCGGCCTCGTCGCAGGCCACGACGACCACCCGCATGCCGGCCATGACGGCGCTGGCGGCGTTGGTGCCGTGCGCCGAGGACGGGATCAGGCAGACGTCGCGGGCCTGGTCGCCCCGGCTGTGGTGGTAGGCCCGGATGGCCATCAGCCCGGCGAACTCGCCCTGGGAGCCGGCGTTGGGCTGCACGCTGACCGCGGCGTAGCCGGTGATCTCCGCGAGCCCCTCGCACAGCTCGGTGATCAGCTGGGAGTAACCGCGGGCCTGCTCGCTCGGGGCGAAGGGGTGCAGCCCGGCGAACTCCGGCCAGGTGATGGCGGCCATCTCGGTGGCGGCGTTGAGCTTCATCGTGCACGAGCCCAGCGGGATCATCGTGCGGTCGAGTGCGAGGTCCTTGTCGCTGAGCATGCGCAGGTAGCGCAGCATCGCCGTCTCCGAGCGGTGCTCGGCGAAGACCGGGTGGGTCAGGAACGGCGTGGCCCGGCGCAGCTGGGCCGGCAGGGCGTCCGCGCCACCCTCCTCCAGGGTGGAGAGGTCCGCGTCCACGCCGAAGGCCTCGGCCACGAGCGCCAGGACGGCGGGGGTCGTCGTCTCGTCGCAGGCGACCGCGACGGTGTCGGCGTCGACCAGCCGCAGGTTCACCCGGCGGGCCGCGGCGGCGGCGACCACCTCGGCGGCCCGGCCGGGCACGGAGACGGCGAGGGTGTCGAAGTACTCCTCGTGCACCAGCGGGACGCCGCCGGCATGCAGCCAGCCGGCCAGCGCCTGGGCGCTGCGGTGCACGCGGGCCGCGATCGCGGTCAGGCCCTCGGGGCCGTGGTAGACGGCGTAGGCGCCGGCGATGACGGCCAGCAGCACCTGCGCGGTGCAGATGTTGCTGGTGGCCTTCTCCCGGCGGATGTGCTGCTCGCGGGTCTGCAGGGCCAGCCGGTAGGCGACGTCGCCGTCGGCGTCGACCGACACCCCGACGAGCCGGCCGGGCAGCTGGCGGGCCAGCCCCTGGCGGACGGCGAGGTAGCCGGCGTGCGGGCCGCCGTAGCCCATCGGGACGCCGAAGCGCTGGGTGGTGCCGCAGGCGACGTCGGCGCCCCACTCCCCCGGCGCCTCGAGCAGGGTCAGCGCCAGCAGGTCCGCGGCGACCACGACGGCGGCACCGGCGGCGTGCGCGGCCTCGGCCAGCGCCCGGTGGTCGCGCACGGCGCCACTGGCACCGGGGAAGGCCAGCAGGACCCCGAAGGCACCGGCGGCGGGCAGGTCGGTGGGCCAGCCGGCGCACAGGTCGGCGACGTGCAGGCCGATGCCCAGCGGCTCGGCCCGGGTGCGCAGGACGGCGAGGGTCTGCGGCAGCGTGTCGGCGTCGACGACGAACACCGCGTCGGTCTTCGCGCGGCCGGCGCGGCGCACCAGCGTCATCGCCTCGGCGGCGGCGGTGGCCTCGTCGAGCATCGAGGCACCGGCCACGTCGAGGCCGGTGAGGTCGGCGACCATGGTCTGGAAGTTGATCAGCGCCTCGAGCCGGCCCTGGCTGATCTCGGGCTGGTAGGGCGTGTAGGCGGTGTA
Organism: Modestobacter sp. L9-4; assembly: GCF_019112525.1. NCBI lineage: Bacteria > Bacillati > Actinomycetota > Actinomycetes > Geodermatophilales > Geodermatophilaceae > Modestobacter > Modestobacter sp. L9-4. Next base: position 96,493 of record NZ_CP077800.1, on the reverse strand, counting down.
CCAGGCCGGGTTCTCCAGGATGGTGCGCTGGATGACCGTCGGCGTCAGGGTGCCGTTGTAGCCCAGCCCGATCATCGAGGTGAAGACCTCGTTGGCCTCGGCCCGCTCGCGCAGCTGTGCCAGCACGGTGGCCTCGTCGGCGGCGGCGGGCAGGTCCAGCGGGCTGCGGTCGCGCACGCCCTCGGGGACGCTGGCGTCGGCGAGGGACTCCAGCGAGGCGTGGCCGACCACCTCGAGCATCGCCGCGGTCTGGGCGGGACGCGGACCGATGTGCCGGGCCGCGAACTCCCCCTGCGGGGACAGCGCCGACAGCGACGGGAGCGCTCCGGTCAGCGGCGGGGTGGTGCGGGGCTGAGTTCCGTCCAGTTCGGACGAACGGGCGACCATTGCTCCGACGCTACCAGCGCGCAACGACCCCGCCGGAGGGCCCGACGGGGTCGTGAGGTGGGGCACAGGGCGGCGATGGGATCGGTCCCATCCCGGGTGTCACCGGCAGCGGTCGACCCCGCGGCAGGGGCCTGCCGCGAGCCTGCGAGTGGTGGGACTCGGTCCCGTCCCGAGGTCCACCCCCAGCGTGCGAGAGGTGAGGAGGACCGGGTCCTCCGTCAGGCGGAGGCGGCCCGGCGGCGACGGCGCGCGGAGAGCTCGTCGTCGGCGTTGACCGGACCGCTGCCGTCGAGGCGCTCGGCCGGCAGCTCGGCGAGCTCACCGGACAGCTCGCGCAGCGCGCCGGAGACGGCGATGCCGAAGACGCCCTGGCCACCGGCCAGCAGGTCGACGACCTCCTCGGCGGAGGTGCACTCGTAGACCGTGGCACCGTCGGACAGGAGCGTGATGTTCGACAGCTCCTTGACCCCGCGGGTGCGCAGGTGGTCGACGGCCTTGCGGATGTTCTGCAGCGAGACCCCGGTGTCCAGGAGCCGCTTGACGACCTTGAGCACGAGGATGTCGCGGAAGGAGTAGAGCCGCTGCGTGCCCGAGCCGGTGGCGGTGCGCACCGAGGGGGCGACCAGGCCGGTGCGGGCCCAGTAGTCGAGCTGGCGGTAGGTGATGCCGGCGGCCGAGCACGCGGTCGGACCGCGGTAGCCGACGACGTCGGTGTCCATGTCGTCGTAGGAGAGAGCACCCACCGCTGCGTCGCTGAACAGCTGACCCTGCGAACCGTTGTCGTGGTCGCTCACGGGCACTCCTCGCTGGCGCTCGTCGGCCGCGTCCGCGACCCTGCTGTGCTCTCGTCCCGGCTCGCACACCGGCCCGGGTGGGCCGGGACGAGGTCCCGCACCGGCGCGGTGGCCGGCGCCGTTCCCCGCTCTCGCCGGGACGCCGCACGCGCGGAGGGCTCGTCGAGTTCCACGCGCGTGATTCGCTGACCGTAGGCCGGGGCCGCGGAGCGGTCAACCGCGGATGGCGGCGTGTCGGCCCACTCACCCCCTCCGGGGGAGGCCGTCGGCGCCCGTCCGGTGGCCCTGGGACGGGACGGACCCCCACCGGGCTCCCTCCGGGCCCTCGTCCCAGGAGTCCCGCCCACCTCGCCGGCCGGACCGCGCGTGGGGGTCCCGACTCCCCCACGGGCGGTCAGCTCCCACCGCAGGAGCCCACTGCCGAGCCTGTGAGGGGCGGGAGCACCGGTCGGACCCGTCGCCGAGCCTCACCCCGAGCGAGGAGCAGGGCACCGGTCCGGCCATCGCAGAGCTCACCCCGAGCGAGCGAGGAGCAGGGCACCGGTCAGGCCCGTCGCCGTGGGGCGACGGGGTCTGCCGTCAGGCTGGGCCGGAGCCGGCCTCGAAGTCCTCCGGGCTGATGTTGTCGAGGAACTCGCGGAACTTCTCGACCTCGTCCTCCTGCTCGTCGGGGATCTCGATCCCCACCTCGTCGAGCAGCGACTCGGCGCCGTAGATCGGGGCGCCGGTGCGGACGGCGAGGGCAACGGCGTCGGAGGGCCGAGCGCTGACGGTCCGCTCGTTGCCGAACAGCAGCTCGGCGATGTAGATGCCGTCGCGCATCTCGGTGATGTGCACGGCCTCCAGGCTGGCGCCCAGGGTGGTGACCACCTCGCGGAGCAGGTCGTGGGTCATCGGCCGGGCCGGCCGGACGCCCTGCTGCTCGTAGGCGATGGCGGCGGCCTCGACCGCGCCGATCCAGATCGGCAGGTACCGCTCGCCCTGGGTCTCCTTGAGCAGGAGGATGGGCTGGTTGCCGGGCAGCTCCACCCGGACGCCGACGACTCTGAGCTCCTGCACGTCTGGCTCCCCTCCGCTGCCTCCCCCCACCCACGACCGCCCTCCCGGGCCGCGCGGGCGGGGACGCCGGGCCACGTGTCCGCGGCTGTCCCTACCGGCGCAACGGTACGCCAGCCCTCAGCTGCCGAGGACCTCGCGCAGGCGCGCGTCCAGCAGTGCCGAGTGCAGCTGCGCCGAGAGCCGGGCCAGTTCCTGCAGCTGCTCGGTGGCGCGGCTGCGCCCCTCCTCCGAACGGGCCCGCAGCGCCGGGGTGACCACCTGCTCGAGCAGGGCGGCCTCCCGCTCCACGGCGGTGCGGTGCACGCGCAGGTGCCGCGGCTCGATGCCGTGCCGGGCCAGGCCGGCCACGGCCCGGGCCACCGGCAGCTCGGCGCCGCGGTGGCGGCCCTGCGCGTCGGTGGTGACGAACCCGAACTCGACGCAGTCGGCCAGCTGGCCGTCGGTCAGCCCGGCGGCGCGGGCGAACTCCTCCGCGGACAGCAGGGACGCGGCGGGGGCGTCGTCCCCGGGCGGGCCGGGGGTGGCGGCACCTCGGTCGAGGTCGTCGAGCTGGGCCTTGATGACCCGCAGGGGCAGGTACTGGTCGCGCTGGGCGGACAGCACGAAGCGCAGCCGGGCCACGTCGGCCAGGGAGAACTTCCGGTAGCCCGACGGCGTCCGCTGCGGGTGGACCAGCTGCTCGGACTCCAGGTAGCGGATCTTGCTGATCGTCACGTCCGGGAAGTCCCCCCGCAGCGCGGTGAGGACCTCCCCGATCGTGTGGCGGGGCGTGGTGTCGGTGTCCCGGTCCGCGCTGGCTCCGGGCTGGGGCACCGCCGTCACGACCGGCGTCCGGTCAGGTCCTGCTCCCCCGCGGGCCGGGCCACGACGGGCCCGGCCACGGCGCCGCAGCGCCCGGTGACGAGCCGCCCGGTCACGAGCCGGCCGGCTCGCCCGTCCGCGGCCCGGTCAGGTAGACCAGGCGGAACTTGCCGATCTGCACCTCGTCGCCACCAGCCAGGGAGGCGACGTCGACGGGCTCGCGGTTGACGTAGGTGCCGTTGAGGCTGCCCACGTCGTGCACGGTGAAGCCGCCGCCCTCGCGGTGGAACTCCACGTGCCGGCGGCTGACGGTGACGTCGTCGAGGAAGATGTCGCTGTCGGGGTGCCGGCCGGCGGTGGTGACCTCCTGGTCGAGGAGGAACCGGCTGCCGGCGTTCGGGCCGCGCTTGACGACCAGCAGGGCAGAGCCCGGCGGCAGCGACTCGACCGCACCGGCGTGCGCGTCGGCCGTCGACTCCGAGACCTCCGACTGCTCGCCGGAGTCCTCACCGCCGACCTTGGGGATGATGCTGGTCGACTCGCCGACCCGCTCCGGGCTCAGAGCCGAGCCGCACTGCGCGCAGAAGCGGCTGCCCTCGGGGTTCTGGTGGCCACATCGAGTGCAGAGCACGTGGGTCTCCTCCGGTGCAGACGGCACCGCCGCGGGCCTGGTGGTACGGCCGCGGTCGGCCGGCGGACGGCGGGCCGGCTGGCCCGTCGCAGGTCGGCCGCCGCAGGTTCACGGTCGGGCCGGGGGTCATGGGAACTCTGGCTGGCCGACCCCTGGAGGTCGACCACAGGTACAGGGTGGGGGTCGGCGGGCTCCGCGACGATCACGGGCCGACCCTCGCCGGAGATGATAGTGATCGTCGGGCGCCGTACCGGGACGGCGGGTGCCCGACTGGCCGTCGAGGGCACCCGGATCCCCGCACCGCCGCCCGCGTGGACGGCGGTGACCGGGGGTCAGCCCGCGTCGACGAGCGACTGGTAGGCGGCGGCGTCCAGCAGGTCCGCGGTCGGGTCACCGGCGGGACCGGTCACCTCGACCTCGACCAGCCAGCCGGCACCGTAGGGGTCGCTGTTGACCGTCTCGGGGGCGTCGGCCAGCGCGTCGTTCACCGCGGTGACGACCCCGGCCACCGGGGAGTAGACGTCGGAGACGGACTTGGTCGACTCGACCTCGCCGATCGGGTTGCCCGGGGCCACGTCGGCGCCGACCTCGGGCAGCTGCACGAAGACGATGTCGCCGAGGGCGTCCTGGGCGTGGTCGGTGATCCCGACCCGGACCACCGTCGCAGCACCCTCGGTGCCCTGGACCAGCGCCCACTCGTGCTGGTCGGTGTAACGGCGATCGTCCGGCGTGGCCATGCGGCATCTCCAAGGTCGGTGGTGGGTCAGGGGCTGGAACGGCCTCGGTGCAGGGTCCCGCCTCGCGCGGAGCGTGAGGTGGGGGGCACCGAGGTCCTTCGTCAGTTGCCGCCCGGGGCGGGCTCAGCGTATTGAGGCTCGTCCAGCGGCCGCAACGCGTCGACGACGACCTCGGCGGACTGGACGACCTCCATCGTGCCCTCGACGCGGCCGACCTTCGTGGCCACCCCGCCCGGGATGGCCAGGGCGGTGGCCATGTCCTGCGGCGAGCCGATGACCCGCACCGTGTACGGGGCCGACAGGGGCTGTCCGTCGATGGCGAGCGCGCCCGGGTCACCGGTGACGGCGCTGCTCACCCCGATCCGGACGTCGTCGATCTGCATCGTCTCCGCGCCAGCACCGCGCAGCTCCTGGACGGCGTTGAGCAGCACGTCGACGTCGATCTGGGCGGCGGGGTCCCGGATGGTGACCTCCAGGCCGGGACCGCGGGCGGGGAGCGTGCCGTTGAGGATGCCGAGGGTCTCCGCGCGCTGCTGGGCCTCCTGCAGGGCGGCCGCCGCGACGGTGTCGGAGTCGCCCAGGGAGTCCAGCGCCACCCGCTGGTCGGCGATCTCCTGGCGCAGCCGGTCCTCCTGGGCGGTGACGTCGTCCAGGATGCGGACGAGGTCCTCCTCGCGGGCGCCGGACAGCTGCTGGTCGGTGTCGGTGCTGCGCACCTGGACGGCGAAGGCGAAGCCGAGCAGCAGGGTGAGGACGCCGATCAGCGAGGCGGCGAGGGGGTCCCTCCGCCGCCGGGGCCGCGGCGGGGCCGCTCCCCCGCTCCCGGACGGCGGAGCGGGCGCCGGGTCCGCGTCCGGTGGCGGACCTGCGGCCGGGTCCGCGTCTGGCGGCGGGCCGGCGGCCGGGACGCCGTTCCCGGTGTGGTCCTCCTGGCCCGTCGGGTCCAGGACGTGCCCTGTCGTCGGCCCGGCCACGGCCGGGTCCTCCACCGGGGCACCGGCGCCGGGCTGCCCGGCGAGGGGCTGCCCGGTATGAGGCTGGTCGGGAGGGAGCTGGTCGGCGGGGTGCTCGTGCACCGGCGGCTCGGCGGGCAGGCCGGCGGCCGGCTGCTCGCCGGGGTGCAGCGGCCCGCTCATGCGCGGAACAGGTGCCGGCGGATGGCCGCGGCGTTGCCGAAGATGCGGATGCCGAGCACCACGACGACGGCGGTCGACAGCTGGGCGCCGACCCCGAGCTGGTCGCCGAGGAAGACGATCAGGGCCGCCACGACCACGTTGGACACGAACGACACCACGAACACCTTGGCGTCGAAGATCCGGTCGAAGCGGGCCCGCACGCCACCGAACACGGCGTCCAGGGCGGCCACGACGGCGATCGGCAGGTACGGCTGGAGCCACAGCGGGACGCTGGGGTCGATCAGCAGGCCGAGCACGACGCCGACCGCGAGTCCGAGGATCGGGATCACAGGTCAGCCTCCGTCGGTGGTCGGTGCGGGCGCGGCCGGTGCGGTCGCGGCCGGGGTGGACGGGGTCAGCGGCTGGGCGAAGCGCAGCTCGGCGCTGGTCCCGGCCGGCAGGTCAAGGTCGCCGACCCGGGCGAAGTCGAACACGAGACCGTAGTCGAGGGTCAGGTGGGCCAGGGTGTCCGCCTCGGGGCCGGCCAGGAACTCCCTCGCCAGGGCCTCGGAGTCGCCCACGGCCTCGATGTCGTAGGGCGGGGCGACCGGCCGGAAGTTGACCAGGATGGCGCCGCCGGCCTGCCGGATGGCGGTGGTGGCGCCGACCCGCTGGCCGTTGATGCTGATCGCCTCCGCGCCGGCGGCCCACAGCCCGTTCACCGCCAGCTGCACGTCGGCGTCCTGGACCAGCCCGGCCTGGTTCTGCTCGGTCGCGCCACCGACGGGGTCGCTGTCGGCCGGCGGCGGGGCGTCGTCGAGGGTGACCCGCAGTCCCGGGCCGGAGACCGCGACCACGGCGGTGCCCTGCTCGACCGCGGCCAGCCGGGTCAGCGCCTGCTGGCCGGTCGCGGAGGCCGCCAGGGCCTGGTCGCGGGTGCGGCCGACCTGGCCGGTGAGGTCCTCGAGCTGGGCGACCAGGTCGTCGGTGACGTCGGACTCCTCACGGATGTCGTCGCGCAGCGCCTCGCGGGTCTGCTCGCGGCCCTGGGCGCCGGCGGCGGCCTCGCGGTAGGTGACCGAGGCGAGCAGCCCGGCCAGCAGCAGGGTGAGGGCGACCAGCAGCTGGCCGCGGTGCCGCAGCACCCACGACGGGCGGGGGCCGGGGGTGGCCGGCCGGGCGGCGGCCGCGCGGGCGGTGGCCTCCCGGTCGGCGGCGGCGCGGGCGTAGGCCGGGTCGAGCGTCTCGGCCAGCACCTGGTCCAGCAGCGAGGCCCCCAGCGAGCGCTGCCGGCCCGGTGCCGGAGCGCTCACGCGGGGGCCCGGCGGCCGTCGGACAGCAGCCCGGCCGCCTGGACGACGTAGAACGCCCCGGCCAGGACGTAGAGGGCCGCTCCCCACACGGTGAGCGCGTAGGCGATGGGCCGGGCGATCTCGGCGGCGGTGCCGGTGCCGTCGGCCAGCAGGAGCAGCGGGAAGGCGTAGAGCAGCAGGAAGGTGGCTGCCTTGCCGAGGTAGTGCACCTGCAGCGGCGGCCAGCCCGCCCGGCGCAGCACCAGCAGGGTCACCCCGAGCACCAGCTCCCGGCCCAGCAGCACGAGCACGACCCACAGCGGGACGACGTCGCGCAGCACGAAGGCGACGAGGGTGGCGACGATGTAGAGCCGGTCGGCCGCCGGGTCCAGGAGCGCACCGAGCCGGCTGGACTGCCCGAGCGCGCGGGCGAGCGCCCCGTCGGCCCAGTCGGTCACCCCGGACAGGGCCAGCACCACGATCGCCCAGCCGTCGGCGTGCGGGCCCAGCAGCAGCCACAGGAACAGCGGCACGCCCAGCAGCCGGACGAACGAGAGCAGGTTGGGCAGCGTCAGCACCCGGTCGCTGAGGTCGTCTCGGCTCACCGCCGCCGCAGGCGCCACCGGGTGCCCGGCCCGTCCCGGGAGGTCGGCAGGCCGACCGTCCGCCCTCGTCATCGGATCCCCACCCTCGCCGTCGTCACCGCCGGTCAGGTTAGTGCCCGGCGGTGACGTGGTGGGCCACCCGGCCCGGCCGCGCGCGGCGGGGCCGTCCGCGCCTCCCCCGCTTGCCAGGTGCACCCGGCGGACCTAGCGTCCAGGTGGTTGAGCGGTTGACCAACCGCCCGGCCACACACCCCTGGTCCACCTCCTCGAGGAGACGCGCGTGCCCACCAAGATCGCAGTCATCTACTACTCGTCCACCGGCAACGTGCACCAGCTGGCCGCCGCCATCGCCGAGGGCGCCGCCTCCGCCGGTGCCGAGGTCCGGCTGCGCCGCGTCCCCGAGACCGCCCCGGCCGGGGCCATCGCCTCCAACCCGCTGTGGCAGGCGCACGTCGACGCCACCGCCGGCCAGGTCGAGGAGGCCACGCCGGCCGACATGGAGTGGGCCGACGGCTACGCCCTGGGCTCCCCCACCCGCTTCGGCACGCCGGCCGCGCAGATGAAGCAGTTCATCGACACCCTCGGCGGCCTGTGGTTCACCGGCAAGCTGGCCAACAAGGGCGCCACCGCCTTCACCAGCGCGCAGAACACCCACGGCGGCAACGAGTCGACGATCCTCACCTTCTTCAACATCTTCACGCACTTCGGCGCCGTCATCGTGCCGCCCGGCTACACCGACCCGCTGCTGTTCGCCGCCGGTGGCAACCCCTACGGCTCCTCCACCTCCTCCGGCGGCCAGTCGGCCACCGCGTCCGCGGAGGAGCTGGAGGCCGCCCGCTACCAGGGCCGCCGGCTCGCGGAGATGACCGCCAAGATCGTCGCCTGACCCCGCGCGGTGGTCCCCGCTACGCCGGGGACCACCGGAGCGAGGCCGCGCGGGGCCGTGGACGCCGGGCGGTCGCACCGCCGCGCCGTGCCGTGACCGGCCCGGCGCCGGCCCGGGCCCACAGCCCCGGCGGCTCAGCCCTGCGGCAGACGCTCCCGGGCCAGGTCGTTCAGCGACCCGCACGACACGCACCGCATCACCGGGGACGGCCCGGCTTTCGGGAGCCGGTCCAGCGCGAGGACGCCGTCGCACGCGCCGCACTGCAGCTGGTGACCGCGGTCCCTGCCCCGGGGCAGGCTGGTCAGGACCTGACGGTCGCCGGCTGAGGGGACCACCACGAGCCAGTGCTCGAACGCGCTGAGGGCAGTCATGGGCCCAGTCTCGTCGCGCGCCTCCCCCACCCGCCGGGCGGCACGGTGGCGCGGCGCGTCCCGACGTCGGCCGCGACCACCCGGGGACGCCGCGCGGCACCCCCGGGGACGCCGCGCAGCACCCCGGGGACGCCGCGCAGCACCCCGGGGACGTCGTCAGTCCTCGGTGGTCGCCCCGTCCCCGGTCGTGCCCCCGGTGGCCTCGGGGGCCCGGTCGCCGCGACCGGGGCCGTGGCCCGGGCCCCGGCTGTCGCTCTGGACCTGCTCGGTCACCCGCTGCGTGAGGTCGGCGAGCCGGGCGTCTGCCTGCTCCTGGGTCAGGTCGCCGTCCTGCACCGCGGCGGCGATGTCGGCCTTCGCGGCGGTCACCAGCGCGTCGACCACCGTGTCCACGGCCACGCCCCGCTGCGCGGCGACGTCGGCGAGGCTGGTGCCCTCGACGTCCAGGGCGGTGCGCAGGTCGTCCTCGCTGATGCCCAGGGCGGTGGCGGCCGCCGAGAGCTCCAGCCGGCCCCCACCGGGGCCGTGACCACCGGGGCCCCCGGGACCGTGCCCGCCGGGGCCGGGACCGCCGATGCCCGCGCCGTCCAGCGTGGTGGCGACCTCGTCGGCCTGCTCCTGCGTCAGCGACCCGTCGGACACCAGGCCGGACAGCGCCGTGGTGATCCGGTCCACCGCCGACCCGGTGGCGCCGGAGTCGGCCAGGGCGGGGACGGCCACGGCCAGTCCCCCCAGGGTCAGCACGCCCGCGGTCGTGGCGATGATGAGCTTGCTGCGCATGTGCACTCCTCGTCCGGAGGCCGGGTCGTCCCGGCCGGTGGGACGACGGTCCGGCGGCGACCTGTGCGCAGGCTGTCCGACGTCCCGCGCGCCGCTGTGGACGGCGGCGGCGCGCCGCCGGGCCGGACGCCGGGACCCGTCCCGGCGGTCACCGCGACCGGACCCCCGTGCCGTGCCGCGCACGCCTCTGGTCGTGGTGCGCCGCGGGGCCGGGTGCTCAGGCCGCGTCGGCGGCCAGTTCCACGGCCCGGGTGACGGGTGTCCGCAGCGGCCGGCCGTGACCGGGCAGGAGCAGGTCGGCGTCCAGGGCGGCCAGCGCGCCCAGCGCCCGCACCGCCCCGGCCCGGTCGTGGTCGAAGAACTCCGGGAGCAGCTGCGGCCCGACCCGGCGCACGGTGGGGTGCCCGGTGACCAGCGTGTCGCCGGTGAGCACGGCACCGGCGCCGGGCAGGAGGTAGGCGGTGTGCCCGACGGTGTGCCCGGGGGTCGCCACCGGCACCGGTGCGCCGGGCAGGTCCAGCGGCCCCGGCGCCGGGAAGGGCAGCGCCGGGACGGCGACCGACCGCAGGCCGCCGTGGGTGACGGCGCCGAGCGCCCAGCCGAGCACGCTCGGGCGCCACAGGTGGGGCAGCAGCATCCCCGGGGTCACCTGCTGCAGGAACTCCCGGCGGGCGTGCGGCACCTCCTCCGGGGAGCACCAGACCGGCACCCCGTGGACGGCGAGGGCGGTCGCGGCACCGATGTGGTCGGCGTGGGCGTGGGTGAGCAGCAGCGCCCGGACGTCGCCGGGCCGGTGGCCGAGGACCGCGATCGAGGCCAGCACCGCACCGGCGTCCCCGGGGTAGCCGGCGTCGACGAGGGTGAGGTCCCGACCGTCGCGCAGCAGGTACCAGTTGACCAGCCCGCCGTCGACGCGGAACACGTCGTCGGCCACCTCCTGGGGCACCACGCTGCCGCTGCTCACCACGCCGCTCCGCCGTCGGTGGTCACGGACGCCGGGTGGAGGTGGTGGTCGGGCGGCATGCCCCGACCCTGCCCGCGGGCCGGCGCCGCGGCATCCGTGCCAGCACGGGGATCAGCCCTCACCCCGCGCTGCCCGGCCGGTCCCGCGGCGGACGGTGCGCACGCGCGGCCGACGGCGTGAGCCCGAACTCGGCGCGGAAGGCGGTGGAGAACATCGAGTGGGTGCTGAACCCACTGGCCGAGGCGATGTCGGCGACGGTCACGTCGGCCCACTGGGCGCTGGTCAGCCGCGCGCGGGCCAGCTCCAGCCGCTGGGTGCGGATCAGGTCGCGGGCGGTGGTGCCCGCGGCCTGGAGCACCCCCTGGACGTGCCGCGCGGACCAGCCCAGGGCCCGCGCGACCTGCTGGACGTCGAGGTCGGGCTCGTGGGCGTGCGCGCGCACGTGGCCGCGGACGGCGTCGAGCACCGAGCTGTGCTGGGCCTCCGGGGCCCGGTCGGCGCCCCCGGCGGCCAGCGCGGCGAGGTCGAGCAGGCCGTCGCAGGAGGCGTCGAAGGCCTGCTGGTCGAGCGCGTCCCGCTCGCCGTGCAGGGACACCGCCAGCTGCCGCACCAGCGCACCGATGCCCCTGCTGGTGTCGATGACCGAGGCGGCGGCCTCCAGCCCCCGGTCGCGGGAGGTGACCTCGAGCTGGGGCACGACCAGAGCGAGGGACTCGAAGTCCGCGCCGTGCGACAGGCGCAGCGGCCGGTCGACGTCGCACAGCACGGCCGTCCCGGCCGACAGCGTCGCTGTGCTGCCGCCGGTGCCCACCACCGCCCTCCCGCGCAGCGGCACGAGCAGCTCGTAGGTGCCGCGGGGGTCGCGGCGGACGTGCCTCGAGCTGCGGGCGATGCGCTGGTCTCCCCCGCCGCACGAGGCGAGCCGGTACCGGTCGCTCTGCTGCGACACCAGCCGGCCGCGCCCGGGGCTCCCGGCCGCGGTGAGCAGGACGTCGTGGTCGCCGTGCAGCGCGGCGAACGCCTCGTCGAAGCCGTCGCGCGGCTGTTCCTCCACCCGGTACACGACGGGACCTACGCCGCAGCCCGGGCGGCGTGCGCCGCACCGACAGGCCACCGCGCCCGGTCGCAAGCCACGGCACCGCCCCGGCGACAGGCTCGGTGTGCCCGGCCGGGAGCCGGGTCCACCACGACGCGAGACAGAGGGACGACATGACGAACGAGATCGACCACCGAGGCCGGACCGCACTGGTGACCGGCGCCTCGTCGGGCATCGGCGCGGCCTTCGCCCGGACGCTGGCCGCACGCGGGAGCACCGTGGTGCTGGTCGCCCGGCGGGAGGCCGAGCTCACCCGGCTGGCCACCGAGCTGCACCGGGCGCACGGCGTGGCCACCCACGTGGTGGTCGCCGACCTCAGCGCACCGGACGCCGCCGAGCAGGTCGCCGCCGCCGTCGCCGACCTGGGCCTGGAGGTGGACGTGCTGGTCAACAACGCCGGCTTCTCCGCCTACGGTCCCTTCGTCGCCGCCGACCCGCGGCGCGACCGGGACATGATCACCGTCGGCACGACCGCCTACGTCGGCCTGACCCACCAGTTCCTGCCGGCGATGGTGGCCCGCGGCGACGGCGTGGTGGTGAACGTGTCCTCCGCGGGGGCGTTCCAGGCGCTGCCCTACCAGCTCGTCTACTCCGCGACGAAGGCGTTCGTGCAGGCCTTCACCGAGGGGCTGTGGGCGGAGAACCGCGGCTCCGGGGTCCGGATCACCGCCGTGTGCCCGGCCGCGGTCGACACCGAGTACTTCCAGGTGCTCGGCGGGCACGAGGAGGCCGCCTTCGGCCGCCCGATCAGCCCCGACCGGGTGGTGGAGGCCGCGCTGGACGCGGTGGACCGCGACCGCATGTACACGGTCGTCGGGCTGCGGTGGAAGGTGACCGTCTGGTCGCTGCGTCTGTTCACCCGCCGGCGCAACGCCCTGACCTACGAGCGGCTGAGCCGGCCCAGGGTGCGCGCCGCGGCGTGACCGTGCCCGCCGGGGCCCCGGCGCCCGCCCGTCCAGTCGCGTGCCGCGCGTCCGGCGGGCGGGGCTCATCGGGCCGTCGGGCACGAGTCGGCGACCCGGTCGACGAGCCGGTGCAGGTCCGCCGCCCCGAGGCGGAGGAAGCCCGAGGCGTACTGCGGTGCGACGACCAGGTCGCCGTCCCAGGCGAACCGGCCCTGCACGCTCTGCACGCGCTGGCGGACCCGGTGGTCGGTGAGGTCCCCGGCCAGGAGCGCGTACCAGGCGGCGTCCCGGCCGGCGGCGGTCCGGAACCGGTCGCGGCGGTCGGGCAGCGACTCGACCCGGTCCCGCACGAGCAGCTCGCCGTGGTCGACCACCTGGACGCCCAGCTGCCGCCGTCCGGTGCCGGTCGCGACGGTGACGAGCACCAGCCCGGGCTCGACGGCGGACCCGCGGACGTCGACGTCGCCCCCGGTCCCGGAGTCGCGGTCGGGGGTCAGGCCGGCCATCAGCGTCCGCACCTGCTCCACCACCGCCAGGCGCAGTCCGCCCGCCGGCCGGTCACCGCCGAAGGCGGTCGTCTCGAGCTCGCTGTCGGCGTGGCAGAACAGGGCTGTCTCCAGCACCCGGCGGGCCAGCTGACCGCGGCCGGCGTGCAGGTCGCCGGCCTCGACGTTCGGCATGGACCCGACGCTAGGTCGCCGGCCCCCCGGTCACGTCCGTGCGACCACGGGACTGTCGGCCCTGCGCGCGCTGTGCGACCGGGCGCCGCCGGCACAGCCCACGTCGATCGCCGGCACAGCGGACGTCGATCGATCGTCCACCGGACGTCCACGGCGGCGCGGTGTGCTCAGGACCGATGCCGGTGCGCCCGGGCCGGCCGTTCGAGGGGGACCACGATGGACACGACCGAGCCGACCGAGGACAGGGTGCCGGCGGTGCAGCCCGTGGCGCCCGAACGCCTGGCGCTGGTGGCCGAGCTGCGGCGGCGGGCGACCGGGGCGGGCACCCGCACCCTGCTGGTCGGCGAGCCGGGGATCGGCAAGAGCACGGTGCTGGCGCTCACCGTGGCCGACGCCCGCGCGGCCGGCGCGGTCGTCCTCTCCGCCCGTGCCGCGGGGACCGGCGGGCAGCCCTTCGCCGGGCTGATCGACCTCCTGCACCCGCTGCGGGAGGCCGAGCTCGACGCCCTGCCGCCGGTCCAGCGGGTGGCCCTGGAGGTGGCCCTCGCCCGCCGGCCGGCCGACCGCCCGCTGCCGCCCACCGCGCTGCGCACCGCCGTGGCGTCCTGGGTCGACGGCCTGCTCGTCAACGCGCCGGTCTGCCTGGCGGTCGACGACTGGCCGGAGCTGGACCCGGAGACGGCCGCGGTGGTGCGGCACGTGCTCACCCGGCCGCCCCGCGACGGGCGTGCCCCGGCCCTGCTGGCCACCCAGGCCCTGTACGGGGCGCTGTCCGGCGCCCAGGACCGGGTCGAGGCCGACCTGTTCCGCCCCTCCGACGTCCTGGGCGTGCCGCCGCTGTCGGTGGGCTCCCTCGCCGAGCTGGTCACCGAGCGGACCGGACGCCGGTGGGACCCCACCGTCCTCGGCGAGCTGCACCGGGTCACCGCGGGCAACCCGCTGTGGGCCGCCGAGCTCAGCCACCCCCAGCTGGGCTCCCTCGCCTCCTCACCCGACGTCGGCACCCCGGCGTCCCTGACCGGCGTGCTCGCCACCCGCATCGGCGGGCTCACCGGCGCTGCCCGGACGGCGCTGGCCGTCGTCGCCGCGCTCGGCCGGGTCGCGCCCGAGCGGCTGACCACCGTGGTGCCCGACGGCCGGCGCGCGCTCCTCGACGCCCTGGACGCCGGCGTCCTGCACCTCACCCCGCAGGGGGTCGAGCCGGTGCACCCGCTGGTGGGCGCGGCGGCGCTGGAGGCGTGCGGCGCCGCCGACCGGCCGGGCCTGCACCGGCTGATCGCCGCGGTGGCGACCACGGCCGGCGAGCGCGCCCACCACCTCGACCTCGCCGTCCCACCCGGCCCCGACGCGGAGGTCGCCGCCGCCCTCGACGAGGGCGCGGCCGAGTCCCGGGCGCACGGCGCCACCGCGGCGGCGCTGGACCAGACCCTGCGCGCCCTGGAGCGCAGCCCGTCGGGCCCGGGCGCCCGGGACTCCCGCGCGGTCGCGGTCGCCGAGCTCGCGTTCGCCGCCGGCGACCTGGACCGGGTGCTGGACCTGGAGGGGCTGGCGCTGGCCGACCTCCCCGGTGACCTGCTCGACCGCGTCCTGCCGCTGCTGGTGGAGGCCGAGGTGGTCCGCTACGGCGAGCAGCGGGCGCACGACCTGCTCGCCCGGCTGGCCGGGCAGCTGCCCGCCGAGCCCGTGGCCCTCGCCGTCCTGGACACCTACCGGGCCGAGGACGGCTCCCGGCCGATGCCCGAGCGGGACCGCCTCGCCGAGTCCGCCGTCGCCGTCCTCACCCGGGAGCAGCGGGCACCGAGCACCCTGCACCGCGCGCTGACCACCCTGGTGCAGCTGCGCCTGGACCAGGGCCTCGGGCTGGACCGCGCGCTGCTGGACCGCGCGGCCGCGCTGGAGCACGGCCTGCCGCTGGTCAGCGTGCTCGACAGCACCCGGGCGGTGCTGGGCCGCTCCGCCTACCAGGTCGACGACCTCGGCACCTCCACCACGGTGCTGGAACAGCTCGTCGAGGAGGCCACCGCCGGCGGCGAGGAGGCCCATGCCTCCTTCTTCGGCCACCACCTGGCACTGGTCGCCGTGCTGGGCGGCGACCGGCCGCGGGCGGAGCAGCTGCTCGCCGCGCTGGAGCACACCCCACCGTGGGCCGAGGCCGCACCGCCGTTCGTCGTCCGGGCCCGGGGCGTGCTGGCGCTGGCGACCGGGGACCCCGACGAGCTGCAGGCCGTGCTGGACGGGCCGGGCCGCTCGGGCAGCAGCGCCGTGCACGCCTGGACCCGGCTGGCCCTGCAGGGCATGGCCGCGGCCCGGGACGGGCGGTGGGCGGAGGCGGTGGAGCCGCTGACCGCGGCCCGCCGGCTGGCCGACGCCGCGGGCGTCCGCGACCCGGGACGCCGGCTGTGGCTGGACGTCGACCTGGCCGAGACGCTGTGCGCGCTGGACCGGCCCGACGAGGCCGAGGAGGTCGCGGCCCGGCTGGCGGAGGTGGCAGCCGGGGGCGACCGCCCCCTGGTGTCCGGGCAGCTGCTGCGCGTCCGCGGGCTGGTGGCCGGGGTGCGCGGCGAGGCGGCCGTGGCCCAGCAGCTGCTCGAGGAGTCGGTCGCACTGCTGGCCCCCACCGGGTACCGGCGCGAGCACGGCCGCAGCCTGCTGGAGCTGGGACGGGTCCTGCGGCGGCGCCGGGCCCGCGCGCGGGCGCAGGCGCTCCTCCAGCAGGCCCGGGCGGTCGCCGGTGACGCCGGGGACGTCCCGCTGCAGCGGCGGGCCGAGCAGCTGCTGGGCACCGGTGGGCCGGCCGGGCCGACCGGTCTCACGGCGTCGGAGCAGCGGATCGCGCAGGCGGTGGCCGCGGGGGCCAGCAACCGTGAGATCGCGGCGGCGCAGTTCGTCAGCGTGCGCACGGTGGAGAGCCACCTGGCCGCGGTCTACCGCAAGCTCGGGGTCACCAGCCGCACCCGGCTGGCCCGGGCGCTGGCCGAGACGCGCGGGCCCCGGCTCGGCGTCTGAGCCCCCGGCCGGGAGCGGGGCGGCGCGGGGCTGCGGTCAGGGCTCGATCCGGCTGCTGTCGTGGCCGTGCCGTCCGGACGGGGGCAGCAGCTGCCCCACCAACTGGTCGCCGGACCAGCGCAGGAAGTCCTCCTCCCACGGGAACGGGGGCAGGTACAGCCGCTGGTACAGCTCCCACTGACGCGCCAGGAGGCGGCGGACGGCACCCCGCGCCCGCCTGCTGCGGGACAGCGCGACCGGCCGGTGCGGCTCGTGGCCGGCTCCGGGTGGAGGTGCGGCCAGCCGCAGTCGGAGCAGCAGCACGGACAGCGGACGGGACATCACGACCTCCTCGGTGACCGGCGGCCCGATCGTGCGATCGACGCTAGGGAGCGCGGGGACCGGCTCCATCCGGGAGACCACCGGGTTGTCGCGGCGTCCTGCCCGGCGCCGGGTCACCGAGCGCGAGATGCCCGTGCCGGCCCGGGTGCGCGCCGCGGCCGGGCCGGTCTTCGCTGGGCGTGCATCGCCGCACGTCCGCGGCGCCCCACCCCCGAGGAGACGCCGTGCACCTGCAGACGACCACCGACCGCGCCGCACACGCGTGGCGGGGGGCGATGGCCCTGGCCGCCCGGTACGCCGTCGCCGGCCGGACCCTGGAGGGCGCGCACGACACCACGCTGTACGTCACCGGCGCACCGGCGGCCGCCCTCAACGCGGTGGTGAGCACCGCCACCGAGCCGGACGTCGCCGAGGTCGAGCGGCTCGTCGCGGCCCAGGACTGGACGGGGACGCCGTGGAGCATCGTCGTGCGCGGGACCCCCGGCGACGAGCTGGCCGCGGTGGCCCGGCGGCACGGGCTGGTCCACGGCCACCGCATGGACTTCCAGCTGATCGACCTGTCCGCCCCCGCGGACGTCCCGCCGGCCCCGCCGGGCCTGGTCGTGCGCACGGTGGACGGCACGGAGGCGACGCAGTACGCCGAGCTGGTCGCTGCCGGCTTCGGCACGACACCGGAGGTCTTCACGCCGGTGGCGACCGCCGCCGCCCTGGACTCCCCGCAGGTCACCGTGCACGTGGCCGAGGAGCGCGGTGGGCCCTGCGGCACGGCGAAGACCGTCGTGGTCGACGGGTGCGCCGTCCTGGTGAACGTCGCGACCCTGCCCACCCACCGCGGCCGTGGTGTCGGCCGGGCCGTGACGGTCGCCGCACTGCAGCACGCGGCGTCCGCCGGGGCGCGCGTGGCGTGCCTGCACCCCTCGCCCGAGGGCGCCGCCCTGTACGCCTCGCTGGGCGCGGTCACCGCGGAGAGCTGGACGTTCCTCCGCTCGCGCTGACCGCCCGCCCGGCTCCAGGGCCCCTCTCTCCCTGGCCGTCCCGGCCCGGCTCACCGGGCCCGGCCGGCCACCTGTTCCCGCGCCGCGGCGCGGCAGGCGTCGAGGAAGTCCAGCACCAGGACGTCGGACTCCTCGTCCCGCCAGAGCACCGACATCTCCCCGACCAGCCCGGGCACCGGGACGAACGCCACGTCCGAGCGGCCCGAGGAGCTGAAGGAGCCCGGGACGGCGGAGATGCCCAGCCCGGCGGCGACCAGGTCGGTCACCGCCGACGGTGCCGTCGGGATCGGGTCCAGCCGCACCCCGGCACCGCCGGCGAGGGTCTCCAGCTGCGCCCAGCAGTGGCTGCGCTCCGCCACCGGGAACAGCAGCGGGCCGTCGGTGAACGCCCCGACCGGGAAGGACGCCGCCCCCGCCAGCGGGTGCCCCGGTGGCAGCAGCGCCACCGTCGGCTCGGTCAGCAGCCGCTCGGCGGTGAGCCCCGGCCGGACCGGGCGCTCCCAGGTCAGCGCGACGTCGACGCGGCCCTCGGCGAGCGCGGTGGCCTGCTCGTCGTCGTCGAGCTCCACCACCGCCAGCGCGAGGTCGCCGTGGTCGGCACGGAAGAGCCGGATCGCCGCCGCCAGCAGCCCGCCCGGCGGTGCGGGCATGGGGGCGGCGACGGTGAGCGCCGGACCCGGCGCCCCCGCGTGGGCCCGCGCCGTGCGCACCAGCCGCTGGTTCTGCGCCAGCGCCCGGGCGGCCTCCGGCCGCACGACGCGACCGACGTCGGTCAGCTCGACCCCGGCCGGACCCCGGGTGAACAGCTCCACGCCCAGCGACCGCTCCAGCTGCTGCACCTGCCGGCTCAGCGCGGGCTGGGCGAGCCGGAGCCGGGCGGCGGCGCGGCCGAAGTGGCCCTCCTCGGCGACGGCCAGGAAGGCGCGCAGCAGGCGGGGGTCGACGTCGGGGTCCTGCCGCGTCGCCGGCGTCACGGGCTCGGCCGGCAGCATGCCCCCACGGTAGCCCGCCGAGGCGCTGAGCTGGACCGATGCCGGCGGAGGATCGGGTGATGCGGGGACGGTCTTGGACACCCTCCCGCCGCGGGGCTGCCATGGGTGCATGACATCGACGCACACCGGCACCCACCCCCTCGGCGTGGTCACCGCACCCCTGCTCACCGACCCCTCGACCCAGACCGCCGTGCAGTTCCTCGGCGGCCTGGTCCACCTGCGGGCCGGCTCCGCCGACACCGAGGGCGCCTGGGCGCTGCTCGAGCACACCGGCGACCGCGGGTACATGTCCCCGCTGCACGTCCACGACGCCGACGAGGAGACCTTCCTGGTGCTCGACGGCGAGCTGCGGGTGGAGGTCGGGGGCGAGCGGCTGGCCGTCGGCGCCGGCGGGCTGGCCCTGCTCCCCCGCGGCCAGGCGCACGGCTTCGTCGTCACCTCGCCGTCGGCCCGCTTCCTCACCCTGCACACCCCCGGTGGGTTCGACCGCTTCGTCGCCGAGGTCGGGCTGCCGCTCGACGCCCCGGCCGGCGGCCCGCCGGACCCGGCCGAGCTGACCCGGATCGCGGCCGGCCACGGGATCCAGATCGTCGGGCCCCCGCTGCTCCCGTGACCTGCCTCGACGCGGCCCGGTCCTACCCGTCCCGTTCGCGTAGGGTCCGGGCCGGTGCGGCTCGGCTCCCCGGAGGCCGGTCCGCACACGTCCTGGACCGGCCCCGGGACGCCGGGACGCTCCCCCTCCGGCGACCGCGCGCCGATGGAGACCGAGGGAGGGCCGTGTCCTCGAGCCACCCGGCGGCGTCCTCGAGCAGCCGGTCGACGTCCTCGGGCAGCCGGCTCAGCGCCGTCCCGGAGGTCCCTCGGCTGCAGCTGTCGGTGCTGGGCCCGATGGAGGCCCGGACCGGCGGGTCCGAGGTCGCGCTGGGCTCGCCCCAGCAGCAGGCCGTGCTGGCCGCCCTGGTGATGCACGAGGTGGCCCACGTCGAGCTCCCGGCGCTGGTCGCGGGCCTCTGGGGCGAGGACGCGCCCGTCAGTGCGGCCGGCACGGTGCGCACCTACCTGTCCCGGCTGCGCCGTGCGCTCGGCCCGGCGAGCGAGCTGCTCCGGGCGACCGGCGGCGGCTACCGGCTGGACCGGGCCGGCTACGACCTCGACCTCACCGCCTTCACCGTCCGGCGGGAGCGTGCGGCGGAGGCGACCCGGCGGGGCGACACCGCGGCGGCAGCGGAGCAGCTGCGGGCCGCGCTCTCGCTCTGGCGGGGCACGCCGCTCTCCGGGCTGCCCGGCCCGTACGCCGAGTCGCAGCGGGAACGCCTCACCCAGCTCCACGACACCGTCGTCGAGGAGCTGCTCGCCGCCGAGGTCGAGCTGGGGCACCTGACCGAGGCCCTCGGCGAGCTCACCGTCCTCATCGCCCAGCAGCCGCTCCGTGAGCGCCTGCGGGAACTGCAGGTCCTCGCCCTGTGGCGGCTCGGCCGGCAGGCCGAGGCGCTGTCGGCCTACGCCCAGGCCCGCACCGTCCTGGCCGAGGAGCTCGGCGTCGACCCCGGCCCGGCCCTGCAGGCGCTGCAGGAGCTCGTGCTCACCGGCACTCCTCCGGTGCCGGCCGGGCCGGTCGCGCCCGCGGTGCGCGCGACCCCGGCGCCGGCCCAGCTGCCCGGCGAGGTCGCCCGGATCACCGGCCGCGAGCAGGACCTCGCCCGGCTGGCCGAGGCCGCGGCCGACACCGGTGCCGCCGCCCGGGTGGTCGCCGTCTCCGGGATGGGCGGGGTGGGCAAGACGACGCTGGCCGTGCACTTCGCCCGGTCACGGGCAGCCGACCACCCCGACGGGCAGCTGCACGCGGACCTCCGCGGGTTCGACCCCGTGCACCGACCGGTCGACCCCGCCGAGGCGCTGCGCGGCTTCCTCGAGGCCCTGGGGGTCCCCCCGCAGGGCGTGCCGACCGACCTCGAGGGCCGCGCCGCCCTGTACCGGACCCTCCTGCACGGACGCCGCATGCTGGTCCTGCTCGACAACGCCCGGGACGCCGAGCAGGTGCGCCCCCTGCTGCCCGGTGACCCGGGCACGCTGGTCGTCGTCACCAGCCGGGACCCGCTCGCCGGCCTCGTCGTGACCGCCGGCGCCCGGCCGGTCGCCCTCGACGTCCTCGACCCCGGCGCCGCCGGTGAGTTCCTCCGCCGGCGGCTGGGCGACCGGCGCGTCGACGCCGAGCCGGCCGCCGTGGACCGGCTGGCCGAACGGACCGGCGGGCTGCCCCTGGCCCTGGCCGTGGTGGCCGCCCGCGCCGCGATCTCCCCGGCGATGTCCCTCGCCGCCCTGGCCGAGGAGCTGGGCGCGGGTCCCCTCGACGCCATGGCGACCTCCGACCCGGTCAGCGACCTGCGTGCCGTGCTCGCCCCGTCCTACCGGGCGCTGGCACCGGACGCGGCACGGGTGTTCCGGGCGCTGGCGGCCCAGCCGGGCGCGGACACCGGCACGGCCGCCGTCGCGAGCGCGAGCGGCCTGGACCGCTCCCCGGTCGGCCGGCTGCTGCGGCAGCTCGCGGACTCGGCCCTGGTCACCCAGCCGCGCCCGGACCGCTGGCGGATGCACGACCTGCTGCTGGCCTACGCCGGCGAGGTGACCGGCGGGCCGGAGCGCGCCGAGTTCGTGGTGCGGACCACCGCGCACCACCTGCACACGACGGCCGCCGCGCGTCGGGTCCACTTCCCCCAGCGCGTGCCGCTGGACCTGCCTCCCCTCCCGACCGGGGTGTCGCCCGAGGTCCTCGGTGACGCGGCCGCCGTCGTCGGCTGGTTCGCGACCGAGGCCGCGAGCCTGGTCTCGGTCGTGCAGCAGGCCGCCGCAGCGGGACTCGACCAGGACGTGCTGCAGCTGACCGCCCTGCTGCTGCCGCTGCAGGACAGGCTGGGCCGCCCGGCCGACGCCGTCGTCTGCCAGCACCTGGCGCTCGCCGCCGCCGAGCGTGCCGACGACCGGTCGTGGCTGGGGCGCGTGCACCACGGCCTCGCCAGCGCGTACGACAGCCTCGGGGACGCGGCGCTCAGCATCGACCACCTGCGGTCGGCGATCACCGCCTACCGGATGGCGGGGGTCCGCCGCGGTGAGGCGGAGGCGCACGCCCAGCTCGCCGAGACCCTCAGCGAGGTCGCCGGCCCGCCCGACCCGCACCGCGACGCGGAGGTGCGTGAGCACCTCGAGGCGGCGCTCGCCCTGATCCAGGAGCTGGGCGACCGGCAGCTGGAGGCGATGTTCCGGGTCGACGCGGGCTCACGGCTGCTGTCGGCGGGCGACGCCGCAGGCGCCGAGCAGGAGTGGTCCCGGAGCAGGGACCTGTTCCGTGCCGTCGGGGACGACCGGTGGATGCTCGAGGTCGAGGTGAAGCTCGCGCACGCCGCCCTCGCCCAGGGCCGGGTCACCGAGGCGCTCGCCCGCTACCGCGAGGTGGCCCGGTCGGCCCCCGACCAGGACGCGCGCGTCCTGGTCGAGGCGACCGCCGGGGTCGGGCACGCGCTCGTGGCCTCCGGGGACGTGCCCGGTGCGAGGTCGGCGTGGGCCGAGGCCGTCCGTGCGATCGACCGTCTGGACCCGGCGGGCGAGCTCGGATGGGCCCGTGCGGTCCGTGCGGAGCTGGCGGACCTGCTGGCCGGGGCCCCGACGCCGCCCGGCAGCTGACCGGGCAGGAGCGGGGACCCCGGCAGCCGACCGGATGGGCGGGCAGCTCAGACCTGGGAGACCAGGATCTGCGGGTCGCCGGCGAACCAGAGGTTGTCGATGCTCAGGTGCCGGATGCGCCACGTGCCGTCCTGGCGGACCAGCCGGGTGGTGTAGCGGTTCATCATCTCGGCCATCTCGGTCCGGCGATGGTCGGGCCCGGTGCCGGGCAGGTAGTGCGTCGCGCGCGCGTAGGCGGTCAGGGTCGCCTCGTCGCCGTCCACCGTGGTGCGGGCGTTGGTCACCGAGTGGCTGGTGTCCAGCGGCCCGACGGCGCCGACGAGGGCACCGACGACGGTGTCCCGCGGCGCGAGGACCGGGAAGTCCAGGCCGATCTTCGTCGTCGCCGGGGTCAGGTCGACCACGGCGTCCTCGGTGAGCGCAGAGGTCATCAGCTCGGCGTCGGCGAGGTCCAGGCCGCCGGTGTAGCGGAGCAGGGTGTCGACGATGTCGTGGTGGTCGAGCAGCGCTGCGAGGTCGGTGGTGTGCGTGGTCGTGGTGGTCATCGTGCGTCTGCCTCTTCGGGGGTGATGTTGTGGTTGAGCCGGAAGGTGTTGCCCGGGTCCACGGCGCGCTTGATGCGCCGCAGCCGGGCGAGGACGTCGGGGTCGTGGGCGGCGACCACCTCGGCCGGGCTCGCGTCCTCGGCGGCCAGGAAGTTGAGGTTCGCGCCGGGCACCCGCACCGGCGCCAGCTGCTCCACCAGGACCGCGGCCCAGGTCATCGCCTCGCGGGTGGCCTCGGCCGGGCCGATGGCGAGCGCGTCGAGGGTGAACTCGGCGTGCCGGCGGGCCGCCGCGTTGGTCGAGGCCTCCCCGCGGGCGAGCGCACCGCCCAGGTGCCGCAGCTGCAGCATCTGGACCGGGACCTCGGCGTCGGGGCCGGCGAGCTCGACGAGGGTGTCGACGGCGCCGGGGGTCAGCGGGCCCAGCAGCGCCGCCCGCTCGCGCCACGGGGCGGGCGAGGAGGGGTCGGCGTGGATGCTGGCGAAGTCCGCGTAGGGCATGTCGGCCACCGTGTCCAGGATCGCCGGCGCCGCCACGCGCAGCGGCCGCAGCAGCTCCTCGGCGGCCTCGGCGGAGCCGAGGAAGGACACCCGGACGTGCACGACGAAGGTGCCCTGCAGGAACTCCGGTACGAACGGCAGCGGCGGGAAGCGCAGCAGCGCGATCGAGGTGGTCAGCTCGTCGGGTGCGGACGCGGTCAGCGCGGCGTAGGCGGTGAGCACCGGCGCCAGCTCGGTGCCGGCGAAGAAGACCCCGCCGCCGATGAGCCGGCTCACCGGGAACAACCGGAACGTCATCGAGGTGACGACGCCCAGGTTGCTCTTGGCCCCGGGCAGGCCCCAGAACAGGTCGGCGTCCAGGGGGTCCGCCGCGTCGGCGGAGAGCTCGTGCACCTCGCCGTCGGCGGTGACCACGGTCATCGCCAGCAGCGCGTCGGCCGCCCAGCCGAAGGCCCGGCCCAGCATGGGGCTCAGGCCACCGCCGAGGGTGTAGCCGACCACCCCGACCAGCGGGGAGGAGCCGTTGAGCGGCGCCAGGCCGTACGGCGTCGTGGCGTCCACGACCTGCTGCCACTGCACGCCGGCCCCCACGGTGGCGGTGGCGGCGAGGGGGTCGACGGAGACGTCGGACATCCGGCGGGTGGTGATCAGCACGGCGGCGTCCACCGGCACCGAGGCCTGGTGGCCGGTGGACATCACCGCCACCGGCAGGCCGTGCTCGGCGGCGAAGCGGACGGCGGCCTGCACGTCGGCGGCGCCGGTCGCCCCGACCACCACGGCCGGGTGCGACTCGAGGGCGAGGTTGAAGGGCGCGGACTCCTCGGCGTAGCCGGGCTGGCCCGGGGTGAGCACCACCCCGCTGACGGACCCGGCCAGGTCGGCGAGGGCGACCGGGGAGAGCGCTGGGGTGCGGTCGATCGTGGTCATGCCCCCAGTGCACCGGGCGGGTGTCGACGTCGTGTCGACGAGACCGGGGGCCGGCGTCCACACGTCGTCGATCAGGCGCTCGTGCGCTCCCGGTCGGCAGGGTGCCCGCCCCCCAGCTGCGCCAGGACGGCGGCCGGCGCGGGGTCCGGCAGCTGACGGCCCCCGCTGCCGATGGTGGGCACCTGCTCGCGGCAGGTGAGGTGGTCGGCCAGCCGGCGCAGTGCCGCCCGGACGACGCCGGCGCCCTGCCGGGCCCACGCCTGCCGCCGCAGGACCGCGCGCACCAGGCCCAGCATCCGGTAGCGCCCACCGGGCTCGGCGACGAGCAGGTGGACGTCGACCAGCGCCTCGAGCACCGCCTGCGCCCGGTCGACCGGCAGCTCCAGCAGTGCGCCGGCCGCGGCTGCGTCCAGGTGGTCGACGTCGGGCACGGCGAGCAGGCACGCGGCGTCGTCCAGCGCCCGCGGCAGCAGGGCCTGCACCCGGGCGAACGGGGCGTCGACGACGGCGCAGTCGGCGGCCATCACCACCGGCTCGCGCAGGTCGGCGTCGAGCTGGGCGGAGATCTGGGCGACCGACCAGTGCGGGCGGTCGGACAGCCGTGCGGCGGCGACGACGACCGCCAGCGGCTGGTGGGAGCAGGCCGCCACGAGCGCTGCGGAGACCTCCCGCTCGGCGTGCACGCGGTCGTGCCCGGCCCGGTCGGCCAGCAGCTGCAGGGACGCCTCGGGCGTGAGCGGGCCCACGGTCCACCAGCGCAGGCCCGACGGGGTGAGCACCCGCCGGGGCGCGGTGACCACGAGCGCGCTGCCCGGGCCGGCCGGGGCCAGCGCCTGCAGCTGCGCGGGCCCGGGGACGTGGTCGAGGACCACGAGCAGGCGGCGGCTGCTGCTCGCCGTGCGCCAGGCGGCGAGTCGTTCACCGGCCCCGGCGGGCACGTCGGCCGCCGGGGTGCCCAGCGACCGCAGCAGGCCGCCGAGCAGCACGCCCACGTCGTCGCCGGCGGCCCGCAGGTCGAGGTACAGCTGGCCGTCCGGGTACGTCGGGGCCGCGCGGCGGGCGACCTCCAGGACCAGCGCGCTGCTGCCCATGCCGCCCAGCCCGGTGAGCCCCAGCCGCGGGGCGCCGTCCCCGGCGGTGAGCTCGGCGACCAGCTCCGCGACGAGTGCGTCCCGGCCCACCAGCGCACCCGCCGGCGGCGGCAGCTGGGCCGGGCGGACGGGGGCCGGTCGCCCGGCGGCCGTGCGCGGCCGCAGCGTCGGGTCGTCGTGCAGCACCCGCCGGTGCAGCGTCTTGAGCGCCGGCCCGGGCTCGATGCCGAGCTCCTCGGCGAGCACGTCGTGGGCCGCGCGGTAGGTGGCCAGGGCCGCCGCCCGCCGGCCGGTGCGGTACTGCGCCAGCATCAGCAGCTCGTGCCGGCGCTCGCGCAGCGGCTCCTCCCGGACCCCGTCGGTGAGCTCGGCGACCACTCCCCCGGCGGGGTCGAGGTCGACGTCGAGCTCCCACAGCTCCTCCAGCAGCTCGGCCTGCCGACCGGCGAGGACCTGCTCGCGCGTCTCCACCCAGGGCCCCACGGCGCCGGTGAGCGGGCTGCCGGTCCACAGCCCCGCCACCTCCCGCAGGACCGACCGGGCGGCGGGCCGGTCGCCACCGTCGGCCAGCGCCCGGGCCCGGGCCGCCTCCAGCTCGGCCAGCCGCACGTCGACCACCTCGTCGGGCACCCGGACCCGGTAGCCGCCGTTGCCGGTGACCAGCTGGGCGACCTCCCCGGCCGGGTCGGCTGCGGTCAGCGCGGCCCGCAGCCGGGAGACGTAGGTGCGCACGGTGGCCCGTGCCCCCCGTGGCGGGGTCTCCCCCCACAGCACGTCGACGAGGTCGGCGCCGGTGAGCACCCGGTCGCCCAGCACCAGCGCGGCCCAGACCGCCTGCTGCTGGGGGCTGCCCAGCGCGACCTCGCGACCGTGCAGCCGGGCACGCACCGGCCCCAGGAAGGCGAACGCGTGCGGGCTCTCGGGGCTGACGTGGACCATCTGCTCTCCTGCGTGGGTCGTCGGGCCGGGGCGGACCCGGTGCTGCGGTGGCGCGGTCAGACGCCGAGCGGGGCCAGGACGGGGATCTCCCGGCGCAGCACCGGGGCCACCTCGGTGCCCAGCAGCTCGATGGCCCGCAGGACCTCGCGCTGGGGCACGCCGCCCGCGCCCAGGTGCAGCAGCAGCCGGTCGTGGCCGTACAGCTCGTGCTGGTGCACGGCCTTGTCCACGACCTGCTGGGGGCTGCCGACCATCAGGGCGCCGGCGGCGGAGGCCTGGTGGTCGAACCAGCTGCGCCCGACGTCGCTGCCGGGGGCGCCGGAGCCACCCCGGACGGGTCCGTTCTCGCGCATGCCGTGGGCGAGGTGGGCGTACGTCGTGGCGCGCGCCTGCTGGCTCGTGGCGGCGACGAACCCGTGCGCGGCGACGGTCCGCCGCAGCCGTGCCGGGTCGTGGCCGGCCTCGGTGGCGGCCTGGACGTAGGCCTCGTGGACGCCGAGCGCGCTGTCGATGCGGCCGAACAGGACGCCGTGGGCCAGCGGCAGCCCCATCCGCCCGGCGCGGGCGGCCGAGGAGGGCGTGCCGTCGACGCCGACGTACACCGGCAGCCGCTCCTGCACCGGGCGTGGGGCGACGTCGGCCTCGTGCAGCGGCGTGCGGAACCGGCCGAACCAGGTGATCGGGTCCTCCTCGCGCAACGACACCAGCAGGTCGAGCTTCTCGGCGAAGAGGGCGGCGTGGTCCTCCAGGTGCAGGCCGAACAGCGGGAAGGAGTCCGTGGCGGGACCGCGGCCGGCGATGATCTCGGCCCGGCCGCCGGAGACCAGGTCCAGCGTGGCGAAGTCCTGGAACACCCGCACCGGGTCCAGCGAGCTCAGCACGGTCACCGCGCTGGTGAGCCGGATGGACGACGTCCGGGCCGCGATCGCGGACAGCACGACCGCCGGGGAGGAGGCGATGAAGTCGCCGCGGTGGTGCTCCCCCACCCCGAACACGTCCAGGCCCACCTGCTCGGCCAGCACGGCCTGCTCGACGGTGTCACGCATCCGCTGCAGCGCCGACGGCAGCCGGCCGGTGGCCGGGTCGCTGGTGATCTCACCGAGGGTGAGGACGCCCACCCCGAAGGTCATGCCCGGCCCCGCCACCGCGTCGACGTGCCGTCGGTGCTGGCGACCCGCCGGCGAGCGGGCAGCTGCTGCCCGGACGCCGCCCCGGACGCGGGAGGCCGGGCGGTCACCGTGCCCGCCAGAGCCAGTTCGGCCGCTCGTAGAGGTCGGCCAGCCCGGCGCGCCGGAGGTTGTGCAGGGAGGGGTTGCGCGACCCGGGGGTCTCGACGCCGGTCTCGGCGCTGACCCAGCGCACCCCCGCCTCGGCCGCGGCGCGCAGCCGGGCGGCGAGCAGACCGGACTGGGCGCCCCGGCCGCGGTGCTCGGGGAGCGTGGCGGCGCCGAACATGCCGGCGGCGTCGCCGTCGACCACGAGGCTCGCGGCGGCCACGATCCGGTCGCCGTCCCAGGCGGCGAACCGGCGGAAGACCGCGGGGTCGACGCTGAGGGCCATGACGTCGTAGTCGGCCGGCATCCCGAAGCCGGAGAAGAGGACCCGCGCCCACTCGGCCAGCTGGTCCTCGGCCACCGGTGCGATGCGCAGGTCGGTGCGCACCTCCGGCAGCTCACCGGGCACGGCGAGGTCGCGCTGCAGCTTGACCCAGCTCGCCCGCTGCTCCAGCCCGAGGTCGGCGGCGATCTCCACCCAGTCCTCGGGCAGCGCGGCGGGTGCCAGCTGGACCGTCGCGAGCCGGGCCCCGCTGAGCTCGTAGAAGCGCACGACCTCCGTCATCAGCTCCCGGGTGACCGGCTCGGTGACCCCGAAGCCGAGTGCCTTGCTCCAGTAGTCGGTCGGGTCGTCGGCCAGCGCGAGCACCGTGGCACCACCGATCCGGGTGGCGGTGATGCCGAACCGGCTGCGCGCCGGTCCCGGGACGCTGCCGACGAAGGTGCCCATCGCCAGGGCCTCGGCACGCTCGGCCCGGGCCGAGCGCTCGTCGAGCAGCCCGGGGGTGCCGGCGCCGCGGGGGCCCGGCTGGGCCGGGGCGTCGGGTGCGGCGTCCGCGGTCATGGTCGTCCTCCTGTCATCGGTCGTGCGGGGTGCAGCGGGGTCCGCCACGCAGGTGCCCGTGGGCCGTGCAGCGGCCGTCGGCGGGACGTCCTCGACGCTAGGCACGCACCGGGGGGCCGGCATCCGTGCTGACCCGGACCTCTCGCGGGGCGGGACGGGTCAGGTCCCGGGGCCGGTCGGCGGCCGGGCTGTCGACCTGGACCACGGTGCGGTGCCGCTCGGGCACCGGCAGCAGGTGGCGCGGCTCCACGGACCGGCCCGCCGGACGCGGCTCAGCCGAGGACGGCCAGGGCGGCGTCGACCTCGGCGACCCTGCGGTCGCGCTGGGCGGAGACGTAGTGGGCGCGCGCGTGCAGCAGCGTCACGCGCGACTCGGCGGAGCGCCCCTGGGCGCGCAGCACCTCACCGAGCAGGTGCCAGGACCGCGCCCGCAGGGCCGGCGCCCCGAAGTGCTCGGCCCGGGCGACGGCCGCCCGCAGGCTGGCCTCGGCGGCGGAGAGGTCCCCGGCGTCGGCGAGCAGCCCGCCCCTCAGGCCCAGGATGACGATGTGCTGCCAGCCGAGGATGTGCTGCGGGACGTCGGTGGCCGGGTCCTCCAGCGCGGCGAGGACCTGGTCGAGCAGGGCCAGCCCCTCCGCGTGCCTGCCCAGGCGGCCCAGCTCCCGGCCGGCACCGGCCTGCGAGGTCAGCAGCCCCATCACGTCACCGACCCGGGCGAACAGCTCACCGGCCCGCAGGTGGTGCTCCAGGGCCACCGGGTCGCCCTCCCCACCGGGCCGGTCCCCGCCCCGGGCGTCCGCGGCGTACCGGTGGGCCCATGCCTCCTCGCGGACGTCGCCGGCCGCGCGGGCCAGCGCACCGGCCCGCTTCGCCGTCCGGGCCGCCTCGTCGTGGCGCTGCTGCACCGTCAGCGCCCAGGACAGGTAGTTGCGGTGCACCGCCTCCAGCCGGCCGTCGCCCAGCCGCTGCGCAGCGGTGCTCGACCAGCCGAACACCTCGACCCAGCACCGCCACCCGGACCGGCGGTCGGAGAACCAGTGCATGGACTCGGCGACCTCGACCACCGTGCGGTCCGCGCCGGCGGCCGCCGCCTCGCCGAGCGCCGCCGTCCAGTTGTCCACCTCGGTGACCAGCCAGCGCTCCGCCGTGTCGAGGTCGGCGAAGGACAGACCGCCGGGCGGGGGCGGGTCGCCGGGCTCCGGCTCGAACAGCCCGCCGGCGGCCTGCGCGGTGGCCAGCAGCCAGGAGCGCAGCGTCCCGGCGGCCGCCGTCCGCGCCACGACCCCCTCCTCCGCCGTGAGCCGGTCCGCGGCGTAGACGGCCACCAGGTCGTGGAAGGCGACCCGGCCCCCGGCCACCGGCTCCAGCAGGCTCAGCTCGACCAGCTCGTCGAGCCGGTGCTCGGCCTCCCGCACCGGGAGGCCGGCCAGCACCCCGGCCATCGCCGGGCCGGCGCTGGCCCCGGGGACCAGGGACAACCGGCGGAAGACCCGGCGGGCGTCGTCCTCGAGCTGGTCGTAGGACAGCGCCAGCGCCGCCGACACCTGCAGGTCGCCGGCCACCAGCTGGTCCAGCCGGCGCTCGCTGTCGCCCAGGCGGACCGCCAGGTCGGCCGGGGTCCAGGACGGGCGGCTGTGCAGGCGGTTGCCGGCGATGCGCAGCGCGAGCGGGAAGTTGCCGCACAGCCGGGCCACCGACGCGAGTGCCGCCGGCTCGTCGGCGACCGCGCCCGCGCGCGCCAGCAGGGTCACCGCCTCCGCCTCGCGCAGCGGGACCAGCGGCAGCCGGCGGGCGTGGGCCAGCCCGGTGAGCAGCCGCCGCGAGGTGACGAGCACGGTGCTGCTGCCCTCGCCCACCAGCAGGGGCCGCACCTGTGCCTCGGACGCGGCGTCGTCGAGCACCACGAGCACGTCCCGCTGGGCCAGCAGCCGGCGGTAGACCGCCACGCGGTGGTCGAGGGCGGCCGGCAGGTCGCGCACCCCGAGGGCCTGCAGCAGCCGCTCGAGGACGTCGACCGGCTCCAGCGGTGACCGGTCGAGCCCGCGCAGGTCGACGTGCAGGACCCCGCCCGGGTAGCCGTCGGCGACGCGGGCGGCGGCGTGCACGGCCAGCGCGGACTTGCCCAGGCCGCCCGCGCCGGAGACCACCACGAGCGGGGACCGGGTCGAGCGGTCGCGGAGCCGGTCGAGCTCGATCAGCTCCGCCTCCCGGCCGACGAAGTCGGGGACGTCGCGCGGCAGGTCGCACAGCCCGGGTGCGTCCGGCTGCCGGCGCAGCCGCGCGTCGCGGGCCGCGCCCAGCAGCTCCTCGCGCACCGCGCCGGTCAGCCGCAGCCCGTCGGCGAGCGCCACCATCGTGCGCGCCTGCGGCCCGCGGGCCCGGCCGCGCTCCATGTCGCCGATCGCCCGGACGCTCACACCCGAGGCCTCGGCGAGCGCCTCCAGCGACATCCCGGCCGCCCGGCGGTGCCGGCGCACCAGGATGCCGACGTCAGCCCCGGCCAGGGTGTCCTCCGGTCCGTCGTCCTGCCTGCTGTTCTGCCTGGTGGTCCGGTGCCGTCACTGGTGGGCTGGTGCACAGCCGCCGTCCCCGCGTCCCGCTCCTGCCCGGCGGGCCGGGGTGCTCACGACCCGCAGGGAGGACACCCGTGCACAGCGTCCCCGGCCCGCGCCCGCTCGACCGCCGCGGCTCCGGGCCCACGACCCCGGGGCTGCCGACCGCCCGCACCGCGCACGACGACCGGCGCCCGCGCGTCCGCCGGCGTCCCGCACCCGGGCCCACCGTCGTCCACACAGGGAGCAGCATAGTGGGTGACATGTCAACGACGTCGGGCCTGCAGACGGCCCCGGGCCGGCCGCTCGTGGGCCGGCGGGAGGAGCGCACCCGCCTGCGGCAGCTGCTCGACGGCGTCGACGCCGGCGGGGCCGCCGTCCTCGTGACCGGCGAGCCGGGGATCGGCAAGACGACCCTCGTCGAGGAGGCGGCCGACCACGCGGTGGCGGCCGGGTACACGGTGCTGCGGTGCGTGGGGGTCGAGCACGAGCGCACCGTCGGCTTCGGCGGGCTGCACCAGCTGCTGCACCCGCTGACCGGGCACCTGCCCCAGCTCCCCCGCCGCCAGCAGGCCACCCTCGCCACGGTGTTCGGGACCGACGACGCCGAGGGACAGGTGCGGGCGCCGGACCGGCTGCTGGTGCACGCCGCCACCCTGGGGCTGCTGGAGGAGGCGAGCGCCGACCGGCCGCTGCTGCTGCTGGTCGAGGACGTCCAGTGGCTGGACCGCTCCAGCGCCGACCTCCTGGGCGTCCTCACCCGCCGCGCCACCCAGACCCGGGTCGTCCTGCTGGCCACCCTGCGCACCGGTGACACCGCCCCCGCCGACCGCCCGGGCTGGCAGGTCGAGCAGCTGCAGCTGGCACCGCTGAGCGCCGAGGAGTCCGGGCAGCTGCTCGACGAGCTGGGCACCCCGCCCACGGGCCGGCTGCGCGCCCGGGTGCTGGAGGAGGCCTACGGCAACCCGCTGGCGCTGCGCGAGCTCGCCGTCCTGGTGCAGGACCCGGGCGCCCCCGCCGACGCCGACCGGCTCCCCCGGCTGCCGCTGCCGCAGCGGCTGGAGGACGCGTTCATGCAGCAGGTGCTGCGGCTGCCCGACCCCACCCAGCGGTTCCTGCTCGTGGCCGCCGCCGGTGAGGACGCACCCCTCGGCGAGGTCGTCGCCGCGGCCCGCGACCTCGGGCTGCACCCGCTGGACCTGGCGCCGGCCGAGGCCGCCGGCCTGGTGCGGGTGCTGGCGCACGAGCTGCGCTTCCGGCACCCCCTGGTGCGCTCGGCGGTCTACGGCGCCGCGCCGTTCGCGGCCCGGCTGGCCGTGCACGAGGCGCTGGCCGGCAGCACCTCCGCGGGGCGCTCCACCTGGCACCGCGCGGCCGCCACCCCCGACCCGGACGAGCAGGTCGCCCGGGCGCTCACCGACGTGGCCGAGGACGCCGCGCAGCGAGGCGCCCAGGCCGAGGCCTCGGCGGCCTACGAGCGCGCCGCGGCCCTGTCGGTCGACCCGGCCGCCCGGCTGCGCCGGCTGGTCGAGGCCGCGGAGACGGCGCGGCTGGCCGGGCTGGCGTCGGCGGCGTCCCTGTCGGCGACGGTGCGCCCGCTGCTCGCCGACCCCTCGGCCGAACCGGCGCTGGCGGTGCGGGCCGCGGTCACCCGGTGGCGGCTGAGCGCCAGCCACGGGGAGTGGGCCGGCCGGATCGAGGAGCTGGTCCGGCTGGCCGAGGACCTGGCCGGGCCCACCGGCACCGCCCACCCCCACGCCCGGATGCGCGCGTTGTCGGCCGCCGCCATCGGGGTCAACGTGCTGCACCCCGGCGGCACACTGCCCGGGCGGGTGCGGGACGCGCTGGCCGCCGTCCGCCCGCTGGGCGTGCCCGACGCCGAGCTGCAGGTCGCCCTGCTGCTGGTGGACCCGCTGCAGCACGCCGCCCGGTGGCGTGGCCGGCTGGGTCAGATCGGCGGTGCGGTGCCGGCCCCCAACCGGCTGGCGACCGCGGCGGAGGCGATCCAGGACCTGCCCACGGCAGCGGCGCTGTGGTCGACCGCGACCGAGCTGACCCGGCAGGCGCGGGAGGTGAGCGAGGAGTGCCTCACCCTGCACGGCCAGGCGCTCGTGCGGGTGGTGACCGGTGACCTCACCGGCGCGCTGGCCAGCGCCGAGCTCACCCGGCGGATGTCCGGCGACGCCGGCCTGTTCATCGTGCAGGCGGCCGCCCTCGGCGTCCTCGCGCAGGCCTCGACCTGGACGGGTGACCTGGAGCGGGCCGCGGCGGCGCTGCAGCAGGCTCAGACGACGGCCGGCAGCGCGCCGGTGGGCCGCACGGCGGCCGAGCTGCACTGGGCCGCGGGTCTCCTGGCCCTGGCCGAGCACCGGCACCGCGACGCGTGGGTGCGGCTGCGCCAGGTCGAGGAGCACCCCGTGGTCGCCGCCTGGGCGATCGGGGACCTGACCGAGGCCGCCGTCCGCAGTGGCAAGGCCGCCGAGGTGACCGGCGTGGTGGAGCAGCTGGAGCGGGACAACGCGGTGTTCGGCTCACCGCACCTGGCGATGCTGCTCCACCGCAGCCGCGCGCTGCTGTGCGACGGGCCGGACGCCGAGGACGCCTACCGGGCGGCGACCGCGGCCGGCGAGGTCGGCGGCGCCCCGCTGGAGCTGGCCCGCACCCGGCTCGCGCACGGGGTGTGGTTGCGCCGCCAGCGGCAGATCGGGTCGGCGGTGGAGCCGCTCACGGAGGCGCTGAACGCCTTTGACGCCGCCGGTGCCCGGCTGTGGGCCGAGCGGGCCGCCGCGGAGCTGCGGGCGGCCGGCGCGGCACCGGTGGACCGGCACCCGCGCGGCGCCCGCGACGCCGCCGCCCTGCTCACCGCCCAGGAGCTGCAGATCGCGCACCTGGCTGCCGACGGTCACACCAACAAGGAGATCGCCGACCAGGTCTACCTCTCCCACCGCACGGTGGGCAGCCACCTGTACCGGATCTTCCCGAAGCTGGGGCTCACCTCCCGGGCACAGCTGCGCGACGCGCTCGGCCGCTGAACCGCGCCCGCCGCCGCCCCGGTGACGGCCGGGGCGGCAGCGGGCGCGGGCAGCGGGTCAGGCGTCGATCAGGGTCCAGAGCCGGGCGATGCGGCCGTCGACGACGGTCACGACGTCCAGCCCGCCGAGCACCGGCTCGCCGCCGGGCGGGCCCAGCCGCCAGGACTGCATGCCCAGGTCGCCCACGCCGCGGAAGGGACCCGCGTGGACGAAGACGAGGCCGGGTCCCTGCGCGAGCAGCCCGCTCACCGTCGCGGCCAGCTCGTCGCGGCCGCGCACGGTCCGCTCCGGGTCGGTGAACTCGACGTCGGAGGTGAACAGCTCGGCGATCACCGCAGCCCGCCGGTCGGCGTCGGGCTGGTTGAAGACGTCGGCGACCATCCGCTCCAACAGCTCCGCGGGACCGGGCACCAGGGCGTCGGGCATCAGTCGGTGCCGAGCACGCCGCGCAGGAACGCGATGCCCTGGTTGATGGCGGCCTCGGCGGCGTAGGTGTGCCGCAGCGGGTTCAGGCCCACGAAGTCGTGGGTGATCCCGGCGTAGCGGACCGCGGTGACCGGGACGCCGGCGGCGCGCAGCTTGGCCGCGTAGGCCTCGCCCTCGTCGCGCAGGACGTCGGCCTCACCGACGATGACCAGCGCCTGGGGCAGGCCGGCGAGGTCCTCCAGCGTCGCCCGCAGCGGGGAGGCGGTGATCTTCGCGCGCTGGGCGGGGTCGGTCGTGTACTGGTCCCAGAACCACTGCATGCCGGCCCGCTCGAGGAAGTAGCCGGAGGAGAACTGGTGGTAGGAGCCGGTCTCGAAGTCCGCGTTCGTCACCGGGTAGAACAGCAGCTGGCCGGTGAAGGACACCCCGCCGCGCTGCTTGGCCAGGATGGTGGTGACGGCGGCCATGTTGCCGCCGACCGAGTCACCGGCGATCGCGATCCGGCTCGCGTCCAGGCTCTGCTCGGGGGCGTTCATCGCCAGCCAGTCCGCGACCGCGTAGACCTGCTCGATCTGGGTCGGGTACTGCTTCTCCGGCGCCAGGTCGTAGTCGGGAAACACCACGGCGGCCTGCGCGCCGACGGCCAGCTCGCGAACCAGCCGGTCGTGGGTCTGCGGCCCGCCGAACACCCAGCCCAGGCCGTGCACGTAGAGGATCACCGGCAGGACGCCGGTGGCGCCGGCCGGGCGCACGATGCGGACCCGCACGGAGCCGGTCGGGCCGCCCTCGATGGTCAGGTCGGAGACGTCGGCGTCCAGGACCACCGGCGGCGGGTCGGACTGCACGCCGTCCACGATCTTCCGGCCCTCGGCCGGGGAGAGCTGGTAGAGGAACGGCGGGTTGGCGTTGGCATCGGCGAACGCCTGGGCGGTGGGCTCCAGGACGGGCTTCACGGGCTCGGTCATCAGGTGGTACCTCTTCGGCTCGGGGTGGACGAGATCGATGAGGAGCCTCACCGGAGCGGCCACGGCCGCGCATCGGTCACGTGACTGTCCCGCTGCCGCAGCGGTGGTCCCGGTCGGGCTCGCGTCCTCTACAGACGGGTGCGCCGGACGACGCGGACGGCGATCGGCGTCCGGCCCAGTCACATGACCGATGTCGGACCCCGGCTCCTCGGACAGGGTGGACGGGCCCCGCCGCGCGGGGTTCGTCCACCAGGCTCCCGAGCGAGAGGAACCACCGTGTCCCACCACCTCGACACACCGCTGGCCGCCCAGACCGGCCAGCTCTTCCTGGACGACCTGTGCGTCTTCCCGGGGCAGGACAGCACCGTCTTCGTCATGGACGTCAACTCCACGATCAACGGCCTGCACTCCGAGCCGAGCTTCCACCCCGAGGCGCGGTACGAGTTCAAGGTCCACCTCGACGGGGCCGAGTCCGAGGAGCTCACCTACCGGGTCGCCTTCGCCGAGGCGGGCGCCGACGGCCGGCAGACGCTGCAGCTGCACGCGCTCACCGGCAGCGACGCGGTCGGGGACGACGCGACCGGCGAGCTGCTGGTGGAGGGCACGACCGGGACGGCGGCCACGGGCGCCGGCGTGCAGCTGTGGGCCGGTCGCATCCGGGACTGGTTCTACATCGACCTCGGGCTGCTCTCGAAGGTCAACGCCGCCGTCGCCGACGGGACGGCGGTCGACCTGTCCGACTGGCGGCCCGAGCAGGCCACGAACAGCTTCACCGGCACCACCGTGGACACGATCGTGCTGGAGGTCTCCCACGACCACCCGCTGCTGCGCCCCGGCGCCCGGATCGGGGTCTGGGCGGCCACCAAGCTGGCCACCGACGCCGGCGGCTGGCGGCAGGTCAACCGCGCCGGGCACCCGATGACGTGGCCGATCTTCTGGCCGACCGACGTCCAGTTCACCCACCCGGCCAACACTCAGCACGTCTCCCAGGACGTCGACAACGACCGGGCGCACATCGCCGAGCACATCGCCGCCACCGTCGCCGCGAGCGGGGCCGTCGCCGACCCGGCGGGGCACGCCGCTGCCGTGGTCGCCGAGCTCTTCCCCGACGTGCTGTCCTACGTCGTCGGCACGCCGGCCACCTACGGGTTCGCTGTCCGCAACGGCCGCACGCTGGCCGACAACGCCCCCGAGGTCATGCTGTCGCTGGTCACCGGCAGCGCCGTCCCGTCGGGCCTGACGCCGGCGACGAACCGGGACCTGCGGCGCACGGAGTTCCCGTACGTCGTCCCCGCCTGACGCCGCGGGCCCGGCCGGGCGAGGGGGCAGCTCACCGGCCGAGCCCAGCGAGCCCAGCCGAGTGCACAGCGGCCGAGGACCACCTCCTGCTCGCCGGGGTGGAGGCCGAGTCGGCTGCCCTCGACGCACCCGGTCCGACCGGCTGACCGGCGCGGTCACCGCTGTGGCCGCGCACGACCCCACGTCCTGCCCTCGCCGCGCACCCGGGGGTCGCGGCCGCCGACGGGGACGGCACGACCACCCGTGCGGCCCACCGGCCCCGTCCCGCCGAGTCACGTGACTGATGACGACGACGCGACCTCCCCGGCACGCTGTCGCCGACGGCCGCCCGGCGAGGGCCCGGCCCGGACCGGACCGGACCACTGATGGAGACACGAGACCATGCCCCCTCCCCTGCTCGAGGCGCACGACCTGACCGCGACCTTCGCCGGCCCGGACGGCGGCCCACCGGTGTCGGTGCTGCGCGGCGTCTCGATGCGCGTCGAGCCCGGGGAGATGGTGTCGATCGTGGGCCCCAGCGGGTCGGGCAAGTCCACGCTGCTCTACTGCCTCTCCGGGCTGCACGCCGCCACCTCCGGCACCGTGCGGCTGCTGGGCGAGGACCTGTCCACGCTGCGCCGCGGCCAGCTCGCCGCGCTGCGCCGCGGCCGAGTCGGCTTCGTCTTCCAGTCCTACAACCTCATCCCCTCCCTCAGCGCCCGGGAGAACGTGGCACTGCCGGCCCGGCTGGCCCGGCACCGGATCAGCGTCGAGGACGTCGACCGCGCGCTGGCCGAGGTGGGGCTGGCCGACCGCGGCGGGCACAAGCCGTCGGCGCTGTCGGGTGGCCAGCAGCAGCGGGTGGCCATCGCCCGCGTGCTGGCCGCGCGGCCGCAGGTCGTGTTCGCCGACGAGCCGACCGGCGCGCTGGACACCGCGTCGGGCACCCAGGTGCTGGACCTGCTGCGGCAGACGGCGGCCGGCGACCGCTCGGTCGTGCTGGTCACCCACGACGTGGTGTCCGCCGCGCGCGCCGACCGCGTCGTGGTGCTGCGCGACGGCGTGGTCTCCCGCGAGCTGACCCGGCCCACCGCCGACCAGGTCTTCGCCGAGATCTCCGCCGGCCAGGTGGTCTGACGTGCTCCGGCTGCTGGTCAGCGACCTGGTCGCCAACGCCCGGATGTGGCTGGCGGTCCTGTTCGTGTGCCTGGCCGCCGGCGGAGTCGTCTCGGTCAGCGCGGCGCTCGTCGAGACCGCGTACCGAACCCCGGGCACCGCGGGGCTCGCGCTGTACGGGGTGGGCGGCTCGCTGACCGGGTTCGTGGTGATCTCCATCGTCGTGGTGCTGAGCTCGGTGGCCCGGTTGACCGTCACCCTGCAGCGCCGCTCGCACGCGCTGTGGCAACTGGTCGGCGTCCGCCCGGGCGCCATCCGGCTCATCGTGCTGGCGCAGCTGCTGGTCGTCGGTGCGCTGGGGGCCCTGCTCGGCTGCCTCGTCGCGGCCCCGTTCCTGCAGCCCTTCGCCGACTACGTCCTCGCCGACGCCCAGGGGCTGGGGGACGTCCAGCTCAGGATCGGCCCCGTGGGCGTGGCCGGCACCGTCGCCCTGGTCGCGCTGCTGGTGCTCGCCGGCGGCTCCGGCGCCGCCCGCCAGGCCAGCCGGGTGACCGGGCTGGAGCTGCTGAGCGAGGCCGCCGTCCCCCGGTTGACCATGACCCGCACGCGCTGGGTGGTCGGCGGCGTCCTGGTCGCCGCCGTCGTCTCCCTCGTCCTGGGCCTGCCCGGACGCGATCTCGACCAGCTGAGCAACCCCCTGATGCTCATCGCGCCACTGCTGGCCGGCGCACTCGTGGCGGCGGCCCCGCTGCTCACCCCGGCCCTTGCCCGGACCTGGACCCGGGTCGTGCCGGCGGACGCGTCGTCCTCCTGGTACCTGGCGCGCAACGTCGCCCTGGCCGACCTCGACCGCAGCACCGCGGCGATCAACCCCCTGGTGGTGATGATCGCGTTGACCGGCGGCCTGTGGTCGACCCACGGGACCATCGCCGCAGCGCAGGTGGGTCGGTCCGGTACGCCCCCGGCAGACCTGCCGGTCTCCTCGCTGGTGTTGTTGCTGGGCGGCCCGCTCCTGCTGGCCGCCGTGGGCGCCGCGACCACCGTGGCCGTCTCCGGCCGGGCCCGCGCCCGGGACGCCGCCCTGCTGGAGTCCGCCGGCGCCACCCCGGGGCTGGTCGTGGCCACCGCGGCCTGGGAGGCGGTCGTGCAGGTGGGCACCGCGACCCTGCTGGCCCTGGTCGCGGTCGCCACCACCGCGATCGCCGGCGCGTGGGCGGTCGGGTCCTGGTCGCTGGACCCTGGCGCGCTCGGCCTGCCCGCCCTGGGGGTCACTGCAGGGGCGACGCTGCTGCTGGTGCTCACCGCCACGGTCGTACCGGCGGTGCTGCGGCTGCGCCAGGACCCCGTGGCGGTGCTGTCGGCGCAGTGAGCGTGGGCGGCTCCCCCGACGCCGGCCCGGCGCGGGTGGCGGCGCGGTGGAGTTGGATGGGTGCGTGTCGCAGACCCCGCCGTCCACGCTGGTGTTCGACGTCCTCGGGACGCTGCTGGACGAGGACGCCGGCCGGCTCGCCGCCGTGCAGGCCCTCGGAGCGGGGACCGTCGGCGACGCCCCGGCGTTCGTGGCCCGCTGGGAGGAGGTCGCCTCCGCCGCCATGACCGCGGTGCGGGAGGGGCGGCGTCCCTACGCGGTCGCCGAGGTGCTCGGCGCCGAGGCGGTGGCCGCCGTGGCGGCCGAGCAGGGGCTGGAGCTGACCGACGACCAGGTCACCTGGCTGGCCACCGCCGGCCGTCGGCTGGCCCCGTTCCCCGAGGTGGTCGCGGCGCTGGAGCGGCTGGCCCCCGCGCACGCGCTCGTGGCGCTCACCAACGCCGGCAGCGCGCAGGCGTTCGCCATGTCCCGCGCCGCCGGGCTGCGCTGGACGACGCTGGTCTCCGGCGAGGCGGTGCAGACGTTCAAGCCGGACCCGCGGGTGTACGCACACGTCGTCCGGACCCTGGACCTGGTCCCGGCGGACTGCCTCTTCATCGCCGCCCACCCCTGGGACCTCGACGCCGCCGCGGAGCACGGCTTCCGCACCGCGTACCTGGACCGCCCCGGCAGCCCGCAGGCCGATCTGGCCGACCTGGCCCGGCGGTTCGACCACGTCGCCGCCGACCTGGCGGCCCTGGCAGAGCAGCTGCTCCCGGTCGGCTGACCGGGACCCGTGGGCGGCCGGCGCCGGACGACGTCCCCACCCGCTCCCCGGGTCCGGCGCCTCTTCCGCGAGGCGCTCTGACCGGGGCCGCGTCCCGGAGCGGCGAGGCCGGCGGTCGGTCCGGTCGAGGCGGGCGGTCCGCCGACCCCCGGCAGTGCGCTCCAGGCGGTGCGGTCGACCGCTGTGCGTTCGCGGCCTGGCGCCAGGTCGCGCAGTATGGCCAGGCGGTCAGGTCGAGGACCTGGCGCGCGACCACCTGACGTCTTTGGAGGCAGCTCGTGACCCCGACCATCAGCCGCGACGACAAGTTCAGCTTCGGCCTGTGGACGGTCGGCTGGCAGGCCCGTGACCTCTTCGGCGAGGCCACCCGGCCCGCGCTGGCCGGCGCGGAGGCCGTGCACAAGCTGGCCGAGCTCGGCGCCTACGGCATCACGTTCCACGACGACGACCTGATCCCGCCGGGCTCCAGCGCCAGCGAGCGCACCCGGATCATCGACGAGTTCAAGGCCGCGCTGGCCGAGACCGGCCTGGTGGTGCCGATGGTGACCACCAACCTGTTCGGCGACCCGGTGTTCAAGGACGGCGGGTTCACCAGCAACGACCGCGGCGTCCGCCGGTACGCGCTGCGCAAGGTCATGCACAACATGGACCTCGCCGCCGAGCTCGGTGCGCAGATCTACGTCTTCTGGGGCGGCCGCGAGGGCTCCGAGGTCGACTTCGCCAAGGACGTGCGGGCCGGGCTGGACCGCTACCGCGAGGGCATCGACTTCCTGGCCCAGTACTCGATCGACAAGGGCTACAACATGAAGTTCGCCCTGGAGCCCAAGCCCAACGAGCCCCGCGGCGACATCCTGCTGCCCACCATCGGGCACGCGCTGGCGTTCATCTCCCAGCTCGAGCACCACGAGATGGTCGGCATCAACCCCGAGACCGGCCACGAGCAGATGGCCAGCCTCAACTACACGCACGGCATCGCCCAGGCGCTGTGGCAGGAGAAGCTCTTCCACATCGACCTCAACGGGCAGAAGGGCCCGCGCTACGACCAGGACCTGGTCTTCGGCTACGGCGACCTGCTGCAGGCGTTCTCGACCGTCGACCTGCTGGAGAACGGCGCCCCCGGTGGTGGCCCGACCTACGACGGCGACCGGCACTTCGACTACAAGCCGCTGCGCACCGAGGACATGGACGGCGTCTGGGAGTCGGCGAAGGCCAACATGGAGCTGTACGTGACGCTGCGCGAGCGCTCCAAGGAGTTCCGGGCCGACCCGCGCGTGCAGGAGGCCCTGGAGTACTCCGGCGTCGAGGCGCTGCACACCCCGACCCTGAACGAGGGCGAGGACCACGCCGCGCTGCTGGCCGACCGCGGCTCGTTCGAGGACTACCCGATCGACGACGCCCGCACCAAGGGCTACGGCTACGCCCGCATCCAGCGCTACGCCATCGAGCACCTGCTCGGCGTCCGCTGACCTCCCGCACGCCCCGGCAGCCGCACGCGGCTCCGGGGCGTGTACGGGCAGGACACCAGCAGGGGCCGTCCCCGGTCGACCGGGGACGGCCCCTGCTGTCGTTCCCAGCCCAGCACTGCGGACGCCCCGGGCGCGTCATGGACGTCGGGAGTGGCCTGTCCGGCAGCGGTGCGGGCCGCCGTCCCGGGTGTTCAGCCCCTGGGGTGGCGGACGCCGGTGGCCGGGGTCTGCAGGGCGTGTCCCTGCACGCAGCCGAGCACGACCAGCCCGCGCAGCAGCCGGGCCAGCCGGCCGCTGCGGCGCCCCGCCAGCTGCCCCGTGACCGGGCAGAGGGCGAACTCTGCGCGGATCGGTCCGACCACGTCCTCGAACGTCGCAGTCACCTCGGACACGTGCACCTCCCGTGGGCGGTGCAGGTCGCCGGTGACCTGCACCACATCGGCAGTGTGCACCGTGCCGCTGCGGGCTGCTCCCCCGGGACCAGGACCCTGCCGTCACGGCCAGCACAGGTCGCCTCGGACGGTCGGGGCGACCTGCGACGAGTGTCGTGGAGGAGGGCCTGCCAGCCGCTCACGAGGTAGGCGGCGAACTGCTCCAGCCGGATCCCACGCGACCGAGCCCGCCCCGGCGCCGACGCACTCTGGTCGATGGGATGAACGCCTGACGGCGTCACGACCGCTTCGACGTGCTGTTGCCGTAGGAACTGCGCGTCGGAGCGTCTGCAACTCGCCGTTGGTCACTCCTCGCCCCTGTCTCCGCTCGGTCGGAACCGGGCCCGTAGCGCGACGAAGCGGACCAGCCCGACCAACCCGGTGATCGCCACGACGAGCACCACCTGCACGGTCGTCGACGGCTCGGCCACGTGCTGCGCACCGGCCAGTGCCACAGAGGTGGCGAGCAGTCCGGCGAGTGCGAGCCCCCCGCCGTCCAGCTGGGCCGTGTACCAGCGGACGGACCCGCGGGCATGGAAGGTGCGCCGCCGGTGCAGCGCGTTCGCGAGCGCCGTCGACGCGAGGAAGCCCACGCCGTTGGCCAACTGGGTGCCCGCCCCGGCCAGGACAGCGAAGGAGAGGACGTACAGGAGGTTGGAGGCGCCCCCGACCCGCCCAGTCCCGGAACCAGCCGGGACGGCGCGACCGGGTCCGCCCGGACGGCCTGCTCGGCGTCCAGTCGCATCTCCTCACCGCTCTGGGACCGCCATGGCACCTCCCGGATGAACAGGATCGCGATCAGCGCGATCACGGCCAGCACCGCGGAGGTGAGCAGAGATCCGAGCCGTTCCGTCGCCGCACGCGAGCTCGCGCCGCGCGGGACGTGACCTCGGTGCACCGACGACGTCAGCAGTCAGGCGATGTGGACCGCCTCCATCGCCCGGTCCAGGTACGTGCCGATCGGTGCGGCCTGGTCGGAGGCCAGGTAGGCGATGCGGGCTGCCTGCATGCAGGCGAAGGCTGCGCCGACGATGGCCGCGGGGCGCGGGTCGGTTGGGTCGGGGTCGGCACCGTGGAGGCGGGCGGCGACGCGACCGCCGAGCAGCTGCTGGATGCGCTGCAGCTTCTCGAGGTAGCGCGCGTTGAGCTGTGGGGTGCTCTGCACGATCGCGCTCATGGCGTCGTTGCGCGCCCGCAGCCGGGGGTCGTCGACGTACTCGGTGGCGATGTCGAAGACGCGGCGGAGCGACTGCCACACCGGCTCGTCGGCGGGCCGGGCGTCGAGGGCATCGACCATGCGGTCCCCGAGCAGGTCGTACTTGCCGATCACCAGGTCGTCCTTGGACGCGAAGTACCGGAAGAACGTCCGTCGGGACATCCCGGCCGCGGCGGCGATCTGGTCCACGGTCGTGTCGTCATAGCCCTGCGCGACGAAGAGGTCCTGGGCCACCGTCGTCAGCTCGGTCTGGACCAGCCGACGGGTGCGCTCCCGGATCGGGGTCGGATCCTCCTCGTTGACCACGTCCGAATCCTACCCTGATGCCGTGTTTGGCACCAAGTGTCACATTGGGCATACAGTGACGCGGTCCGAGTGGCGCACTCCCAAGTGCATCCCGGACGTCCACCCGACCCGGTTCCGGAGGCACGCCATGAGCACCACCAGCCCTGCAGCAGTGGACGAGGGAGCGGCGCAGTGGGCGCGGGCGGTGTGGACGGCGGCGGAGCCGATGACCCTGTCGGCCTACTTCACCCCCGAGGCCGCGGCCGTGGTCACCGCCGCCGGCCTGGACGGGCGCAGCGCGCTGGTCGTGCTGCGCGCAGCTCCGCTGGGTGACGCTGCCCCGGCCGTGGCAGCCGCGGCGTTCCGGGGGTTCCCCTACCCGCTCATCACCGGGGTCCTGCAGCGGAGTCGGCCGGTGCTGCCGGCCGAGGACGCGGTGCGGGGCATGCACGACGCCGTCGTCCTCGCCGCCGCCCGGCAGCAGCCGGACCTGGTCGAGGACCCCCGCGTGCTCGCCGTGGCCGAGGACCTGGAGGCCGCGGTCGCCGACCTGGACACCACCGGACGGCCACTGGCC
Source organism: Modestobacter sp. L9-4 (assembly GCF_019112525.1). Taxonomy (NCBI): domain Bacteria; kingdom Bacillati; phylum Actinomycetota; class Actinomycetes; order Geodermatophilales; family Geodermatophilaceae; genus Modestobacter; species Modestobacter sp. L9-4. The sequence goes on along the minus strand of NZ_CP077800.1, from coordinate 52,799 downwards.
GCCGGCGGGCAGGCGATCACCGCGCCGGGCAGCACGGTGGCGCCGGTGCACCCGTGGGCGCGACTGTGGCGGGCGGCCAACACACTGCGGGAGCACCGCGGGGACGGTCACATCGCCGCGCTGACCGCCGCTGACCTCCCCCGCGTGCAGGCCGAGGTGCTCACCGCCGCCTGGGCCGGGACGAACCTGGACGTGGCGGGGCTGCGCTCGACCCGCAGCCTCGACGACGACACCTGGGCGCAGGCCTCGAACGCCCTCGTGCGCCGCGGTCTGCTCACCTCTGACGGCACCACCCTCACCCCCCGGGGTCGACAGCTGCGTGAGGGCATCGAGCGGGCGACCGACGCCGCCAGCGCCGCCCCGTGGGCGGCACTGGGCCGGGAGCGGACGCAGGCGGCCTGGGACCTGCTCGCCGAGGCCTCGGGCCGGCTGATCACCTCCGGCCAGATGGTCGGCACCACCCCGGTCGGGTCGCCCTGGCCGGCCATCCCACTCGCACCGGCCGCCTGACCACCACCGGCCACCGGGCGCGGCTCACCTGACACCCCTCCGCAGGACGCACCCCCACAGCCGCACCCCCGCGGCACGAGAAGGAGACCCTCCATGAGCAAGACCTGGTTCATCACCGGCACCTCCCGCGGCTTCGGCAAGGCCTGGACCACCGCGGCCCTCGAGCGCGGCGACCGCGTCGCAGCCACCGCCCGCAACACCGCCAGCCTCGACGAGCTGGTGCAGCAGTACGGCGACGCGATCCTGCCCATCGCCCTCGACGTCACCGACCGCAGCGCCGGTCAGGCCGCCGTCCAGCAGGCCTTCGACCACTTCGGCCGTCTCGACGTCGTGGTCAACAACGCCGGCTACGGCCACTTCGGGTTCGTCGAGGAGATCACCGAGGCCGAGGCCCGCGAGCAGCTGGAGACCAACGTCTTCGGCGCCCTGTGGATCACCCAGGCCGCCATCCCCCTGATGCGCGAGCAGGGCAGCGGCCACATCGTGCAGGTCTCCAGCATGGGCGGGGTCGTCGCCTTCCCCAGCCTGGGCATCTACCACGCCTCCAAGTGGGCCCTGGAAGGCCTCACCGAGGCCCTGGCCCAGGAGGTCGCCATGTTCGGCATCCGCACCACCCTCATCGAGCCCGGCGGGTTCGCCACCGACTGGGGCACCGACTCCGCCGTCCGGTCCGAGGGCAACCCGGTCTACAAGCCCATCCGTGACGCCATGGCCGCCCGTGCAGGTGGCCCTGCGCCCACCGCCCAGGACAGCGTCGCCGCCGTCCTGGCCGCCGTCGACGCCGACGAGCCGCCCACCCGGCTGCTGCTGACCTCGGTGGCCTACGACATGGTCCAGCACGTCTACGAGCAGCGCGTGCAGACCTGGAAGGCATGGGAGCAGACCAGCCGCTCCGCCGACGCCTCCTGACCCACCCCGCATCCACGACCGCACTGCGTCGACGGCTCAGCTCGTCGACGCAGTGCGGTTTGCATTCGCACCGACGTCTCCCAGGACGCCGTGACCACCCTGGGCGCCGTCCTCGGTGACCCAGGGTGTGCGAGATGGTGGTCGAACGACCCGGGACAGCAGCAGGGGCCGCCCCCGGTCTCCCGGGAACGGCCCCTCACCTGCAACTTCCTCGGTCGGGCTGACAGGATTTGAACCTGCGACCCCTTGACCCCCAGTCAAGTGCGCTACCAAGCTGCGCTACAGCCCGAGCTCCGAACCCCCCGGCGGGAACCGCCGGTGCGCTCGATCGCTGCGGGGAGAGATTACCGCACGCCTCTCCCCGCTCGAACTCCGGCCCTAGTTGCGCCGGCCGGTCTCCCGACCCTCGCGGACCTTGACCGAGACGTCGATCGGCGTGCCGTGGAAGCCGAACTGCTCGCGCAGCTTGCGCTCCAGGAACCGCCGGTACCCGGCCTCCAGGAACCCGGTGGAGAACACCACGAACCGCGGCGGCCGGATGTCGGCCTGGGTCACGTACTTGATCTTGGGCGCCCGGCCGCCGCGGGCCGGCGGGGGCGTCTCCTGCACCAGCGTGCGGATGAAGGTGTTCAGCTCCGCGGTGGGCACCCGGGTCTCCCAGCCGGCCAGCGCAGACTTCAGGTGCCCGGCCAGCTTGTTCACGCCACGGCCGGTGGTCGCGGAGATGTTGATCCGGCTCGCCCACTGGATGCGGGCCAGGTCGCGGTCGATCTCCTTCTCCAGCTGGGCGTGCCGGTCCTCGTCGACGTTGTCCCACTTGTTGAAGGCGATGACCAGCGCCCGGCCGGCCTCGATCACCTGGGTGATCACCCGCTGGTCCTGCTCGCTGATCACCTCGTCGGCGGCCAGCAGCACCACGGCGACCTCGGCGGCCTCGATGGCGGCCTCGGTGCGCAGGCTGGCGTAGTACTCGGTGCCGCTGGCGGTGTTGACCCGCCGGCGCAGGCCCGCGGTGTCGACGAAGCGCCAGTCCTCGCCGTTGAGCCGCACGATGGAGTCGACCGGGTCGACGGTGGTGCCGGCGACGGAGTCGACGACCGAGCGCTCCTCCTTCGACAGCCGGTTGATCAGGCTGGACTTGCCCACGTTGGGCCGCCCGACCAGCGCGACGCGGCGCGGGCCGCCCAGGTCCTCGGTCTCCCGGGGCGCCTCGGGCATCGCGTCGAGCACCAGGTCCAGCAGGTCACCGCTGCCGCGCCCGTGCAGGGCGCTGACCGAGAACGGCTCGCCCAGGCCCAGCGACCACAGCTCGGCGGCGCCCGCCTCACCGCGCTCGTCGTCGACCTTGTTGGCGACCACGATGACCGGGGTGGTGCTGCGGCGCAGCACCCGCGCGGCCGCCAGGTCGGTCTCCGTGACGCCCACCGAGGCGTCGACGACCAGCACGATCACGTCGGCGGTCTTCATCGCGTACTCGGCCTGCCGGGCGATGGAGGCGGCCATGCCGGTCGCCTTGGGCTCCCAGCCGCCGGTGTCGACGACGGTGAAGTTCTTGCCGTTCCACAGCGCCTGATACGGGATGCGGTCGCGGGTCACGCCCGGGACGTCCTGCACCACGGCGGCGCGGCGGCCCAGGAAGCGGTTGACCAGGGTGGACTTGCCCACGTTGGGCCGCCCCACGATGGCCACCACGGGCAGCGGCCCGGTGGGCTCGTCGCCGCCGCCGAAGGGCGCGTCGTTGTCGGTGCTCATGCCAGTTCTCCCACTGCAGTGCGCGCCAGGTCGAGCACACGCTCGACGACGGCGTCGCGGTCCAGCCCGGTGCTGTCGACGACCACGGCGTCGGCAGCTGGGCGCAGCGGGCTGTCGGCCCGGCTGCTGTCGTACTCGTCCCGGCGGCGCAGGTCCGCGGCGATCTCGGCGATCCGGGCTGCGTCGGTCACGCCGAGCTGTCCGGCCCGCCGCTGCGCTCGCGCCTCGGGGGCGGCGGTCAGGTAGATCTTGCACGTGGCCTCGGGCAGCACCACGGTGCCGATGTCGCGCCCTTCCACGACCACCGCGTCGGCGGCCGCGACCAGCGAGCGCTGCCGGTCGACCAGCAGCCGGCGCACGGCCGGGACGGCGGAGACCGGTGACACGGTGCGGGTGACCTCCGCACCCCGGATCCGCGCCGCGACGTCCACGCCGTCGACGGTGACCGTCTCGGCGTCGGCCGTCGTCCCGACCTGGATGTCGGCGGCGCTCACCGCCCGGGCGATGCCCTCGGGGTCGTCGAGGTCGACGCCGGCGTCGAGCACCGCGACGGTGGCCGCCCGGTACATGGCGCCGGTGTCCAGGTACGCCGCGCCGAGGCGGGTGGCCACGTCGCGGGCCACGCTGGACTTGCCGGTGCCCGACGGCCCGTCGAGGGTCACCTGCCCGCGGAACTGCTCGCTCACTGCACTCTCTCCACTCACTGCTCGCTCACTCACTGCGCCGTCGCTCACTGCGCGATGTCCCGGCGCAGGGCGACGGCCCCGCGCAGGTAGACGTGCTGCACGTCGGCGCGGGCCATCGGCGTCTCCACGTGCGCCATCAGCCGCAGCACCCGGGGCAGGGCGTGCGGGACGGCGATCTCGGTGGCGCACATCAGCGGCACGTCGCCCAGGCCCAGCTCGCGGGCGGCCAGCGCCGGGAACTCCGACACCAGGTCTGGGGTGGCCGTGAACAGGATGCTGATCAGGTCCGCCGGGTCGATCTCGTTGCGCTCCAGCACGGCGCTGACCAGCTCGCGGGTGGCGCCCAGCACCTCGTCGCGGTCGTCGGCGCCCACCTGCGTCGCACCCCGGATGGCTCGGACGGCCACAGCACTCTCCTCGATCGACGCAGCACCCGGATCGCCGGGCACCTCGGTCGAGTCTAGGGAGCCCGCGCCACCCACCGCGCCAGACGGCAGGTGCCCGGGTCCCGACCTCTCGCGGAGGTCGTGACCCGGGCACCGGGACGGGCAGCTGTCAGCCGAGCGGGGTGATCCCCCACGCGGCCGTCGTCGACTCCCCCGGCTCGAGCCGCAGCACGGCCTCACCGGTGGCGAACGCGTTGGGCGGGCAGGTCATCGGCTCGACCGCCAGCCCCTGACGGCGCCGTGGCTCGGGCACCACGTCGCCGGTGAACAGCTGCAGGTAGCCGTAGGCGCGGTCCATCCACACCGCCGCGCCCCGGCCGTCGGGCCCGGTCAGCCGCACCCAGGCCAGCCCGTCGTCGTCCCGCTCGAGGTCGGTGAAGGCGTGGTCGATGAGCAGGTCACCGATCTTGTCCCCGGCCCGCAGGTCGTAGCGCGTCCCGGCGACGTCGACCGCGCCGGTCGGGATGGCCCGCTCGTCGGTCTCCAGCCGGGTGGCGCCGGGAGCGATCAGCACGCAGTCGTCGACGTGCAGCCCGGCACCGGCCGCCAGGTAGGGGTGGTGCCCCTCCCCGTAGGGCAGCGCCTGGTCGCCCTCGTTGGTCGCGGTGGTCTGCACCCGCAACCCGGCCTCGGTGAGCTCGTAGGCGATCCGCAGCCGCAGGGTGAACGGGTATCCGGGCTGGGGGTGCAGCAGGTGCTCCAGCTCGACCCGCTCACTGGTGCGCTCCACGACCTGCCAGGCCACGAAGCGCACCAGCCCGTGGATGGCGTTGTGCGTCTCGGACTCCGAGATCGGCGTCTCGTTCTCCTCGCCGTCCCAGACGTAGCGGCCGTCGCGCAGCCGGTTCGGCCAGGGCGCCAGGACATGGCCCCGCGCGTTGGGGGCCATGTCCTGCTCGCCGAAGCCGTCGACCAGGTCCCGCCCACCGGCGCGGTAGCTGCGCAGGCCGCCGCCGACCTCCGTGACGACGACCTCGGCACCGGCCGACCGCAGCGTGAACTGCTCGCCGGTGGGCAGGACGCTCACCCGAGGCGCTCGCCGCTGGCCTGGTCGAACAGGTGGACGTGACCCGACCGGGGCACGACCGAGAGCCGGTCGCCCTTCAGCGGAGGACGACGCCCGTCGACGCGGGCGATGATCTGCTGCTCGCCGTTGCCGACCAGGGTGCGGCCGTAGATGTAGGCGTCGGCACCCAGCTCCTCGACGACGTCGACCTCGATCGGCAGGCCGTTGTCGGCGATGTCCAGGTCCTCGGGACGGACGCCGACCACGACCTCCTTGCCACCGGCCTGGCCCAGCACGTCGCGGCCCACCGGGTAGACGGTGTTGCCGAAGGAGACGCCGCCGTCGGTCTGGTCGAGGTTGAACAGGTTCATCGCCGGGGAGCCGATGAAGCCGGCCACGAAGACGTTCTTCGGGTGGTCGTAGAGCTCGCGGGGCTTGCCGACCTGCATCAGCAGACCGTCCTTGAGCACCGCGACCCGGTCGCCCATGGTCATGGCCTCGACCTGGTCGTGGGTGACGTAGACCGTGGTGACCTGGAGCCGGCGCTGCAGCTGGGCGATCTGGGTGCGGGTCTGCACGCGCAGCTTGGCGTCGAGGTTCGACAGCGGCTCGTCCATGAGGAAGACCTGCGGGGAGCGCACGATCGCCCGGCCCATGGCCACGCGCTGGCGCTGGCCACCGGAGAGCGCCTTGGGCTTGCGGTCCAGGTAGGGCTCGAGGTCCAGCAGCTTGGCCGCGTCGCGGACCCGGGTGCTGATCTCGCTCTTGTTGACGCCGGCCATGCGCAGCCCGAAGCCCATGTTGTCGGCGACGGTCATGTGCGGGTACAGCGCGTAGTTCTGGAACACCATCGCGATGTCGCGGTCCTTGGCGGCGACGTCGGTGACGTCACGCCCACCGATGAGGATCGCGCCCTCGTCGATGTCCTCCAGGCCGGCGAGCATCCGCAGGGACGTGGACTTGCCGCAGCCCGAGGGGCCGACCAGGACGAGGAACTCGCCGTCCTCGATGGTCAGGTTGAGCGCGTCCACCGCAGGCCGGTCGGAACCGGGGTAGCGACGGGTCGCGGAGTCGTAGGTGACAGACGCCATTGTGAAGTCCTCCTACCGGCAGGAACGTGCCGGACGATCCGAGTGGGTGGGACGGGGTGGTGCAGTGGAGATCATGCACGCTCGCGAGCGTCTGAGGTAGTGCAGGTCACACCCGTGCAGCGGTCATGTCCCGCACCTCGGCGTACCGCTCGCGCACGAACGGGACGGCGTCGGCCTCGAACACCTCGGTGCTCGTGGCCGGCCACACCGGCGACGTGCTGCCGCCGGCCAGGACCCAGGCGGCCTGGCGCGCGGCGCCGTCGGCGACGTACTCCCCCGGCGGCGGCACGAGCACCGGCACCCCGAGGACGGCCGGCGCCAGCCGGCGCACGGCCTCCGAGCGGGCGCCGCCACCGACGAGGAACACCCGGCGGACCGGGTTGCCCAGCGCGGCGATGGCCTCGAGCCCGTCGGCCAGGCCGCAGAGCAGCCCCTCGACCGCGGCCCGGGCCAGGTGCGCCGGGTCTGAGGTCGCCAGGGTCAGGCCGTGGACCGCACCGGTGGACGTCGGGCGGTCCGGGGTGCGCTCGCCCTCGAGGTAGGGCACGACCACGAGGCCGCCGGAGCCGGCCGGCGCGGTGAGCGCCAGCCGGGACAGCTCGTCGTGGTCGACCCCGAGCAGCCGCGCGGTGGCGTCGAGGACGCGTGCGGCGTTGAGCGTGACCACCAGCGGCAGGTAGTTGCCGGTGGCGTCGGCGAAGCCGGCGACGGTGCCGGAGGGGTCCGCGCTCGGCGTGGTGGAGATCGTGGAGACCACACCGGAGGTGCCGATGGACAGCACCACGTCGCCGGGCTCGGCGTTGATGCCCAGCGCGGCGGCGGCGTTGTCGCCGGTGCCCGGGCCGAGCAGCGCGCCACCGGCAGCGCCGAGGGCGCCGCCGGCGACGGTGCCGGCCTGCTCGGCCGGCCCGAGCACGCGGGGCAGCACCGGGGTGCGGCCGAACGCGCGCTCGAGCAGGTCGGGGCGGTACTCGTTGGTGTGCGTGGACCAGTAGCCGGTGCCGCTGGCGTCACCGCGGTCGGTGACCAGGGTGTCCAGACCGGTGGCACCGGCCAGCTTCCAGGTGAGCCAGTCGTGCGGCAGGCAGACCGCCGCGGTGCGCTCGGCGTTGGCCGGCTCGTGCTCGGCCAGCCAGCGCAGCTTGGTCACCGTGAACGACGCGACCGGCACCAGGCCGACCGCCTCGGCCCAGGCGCGGCGGCCGGCCTCTCCCTCGCCGAGCTCGGCGATGAGGTCGGTCGCGGCCTGCGCCGAGCGGGTGTCGTTCCACAGCAGCGCGTCCCGGACCACCTCGCCCTCGGCGTCCAGGGCGACCATGCCGTGCTGCTGGCCGCCGACGGCGACCGCGGCGACGTCGGCCAGGCCGCCCGCCGCCTCGATCGCCGTCTCCAGGGCCACGGCCCAGGCGGCGGGGTCGACCTCGGTGCCGTCGGGGTGCGACGCCCGGCCCTCCCGGACCAGGGCACCGGTCTCGGCGTCCCGGACAACGACCTTGCACGACTGGGTCGACGAATCGACCCCTGCGACCAGCGTCACGACAGTCCTCTCCTGGCTACGGCTCAGTACTGCGGGATCAGCGGGCGCCGAGCAGGTGCTCGATCATCAGCTGGTCGAGCCGGACGACGCCGGCGCCCCGCTGGGCAACAGTGTCGGCGTCGAAGTCCTCGAACGCAGAACGGTCGTCCAGCAGCTCCTGGTAGCCGCCCTCACCGAGGGTGGGGGTGCTCAGCTCGCCGACGCGGGCCGCGGCCATGGCCTCCTGGACCTCCGGGTCGGCGCGGAACGCAGCGGCCCGCTCCTTGAGCAGGAGGTAGGTGGTGATGTTGGCCTGGGCCGAACGCCACACGCCGTCCATGTCCTCGGTGCGCAGCGGCTTGTAGTCGAAGTGCCGGGGGCCGGTGTAGGACGGGCCGCCGTTCAGGCCGCCGTTCTCCAGCAGGTCGACGGTGCTGAAGGCCTGCAGCAGGTCGCCGTGGCCGAAGACCAGGTCCTGGTCGAACTTCGGGCCGTGCTGGCCGTTGAGGTCGATGTGGAAGAGCTTGCCCAGCCAGATCGCCTCGGCGATGCCGTGGGTGAAGTTCAGGTTCGCCATCTGCTCGTGGCCGGTCTCGGGGTTGATCCCGACCAGGTCCTTGTGCTGCAGCTTGCTGATGAAGGCGATGGCGTGCCCGATGGTCGGCAGGAAGATGTCGCCGCGGGGCTCGTTCGGCTTGGGCTCCAGGGCGAACTTGAGCCCGTAGCCGCGGTCCTCGGAGTACTGGGCCAGGGTGTCGATGGCCTCGGCGTAGCGGTCGAGGGCGGCCTGCAGGTCCTTGGCCATGTCGACCTCGGCGCCCTCGCGGCCACCCCACAGGACGTAGGTCTCGGCACCGAGCTCGGCGGCGAGGTCCATGTTGCGCATGACCTTGCGCATCGCGTAGCGGCGGACCTCGCGGTCGTTGGCGGTGAGCCCGCCCTCCTTGAACACCGGGTGGGTGAACAGGTTGGTGGTCACCATGGGGACCTTGAGACCGGTCTCGTCCAGGGCGCCCTTGAAGCGGGCGATGACCTTGTCGCGCGCAGCGGCCTCGCTGCCGAAGGGGATGACGTCGTCGTCGTGGAAGGTGACGCCGTAGGCGCCCATCCCGGCGAGCTTGTGCACGGACTCGACGACGTCGACGTCGGCGCGGGTGGCGTCACCGAAGGGGTCGCGGGCCGTCCAGCCGATGGTCCAGAGACCGAAGGTGAACTTGTCCGCGGGGGTGGCCTGGGGGGTGCTCATCGATGAGTTCCTCTCGGGGTCGGGGTGGCGGGCAGGAGCGCGTCGCCCACCCGGACGATCTTTTGTTCTGTCGCGAAACATAATGCAGGGGACGGCTAATCTCAAGCCATGACGCAGCGACTGACCGGGGTGTCGAGCAGTGCCCGCCAGTCCACCGTCCGGACGGCGAACCTCGGCCTGGTGCTGCGTACGGTGTGCGCTGCCGAGGGGCCGCTGTCCCGCGCCGACATCGCCGGCCTGACCGGGGTCACCCGGGCGACGGCCGCCCGGCTGGCCGACGAGCTGGTGGCCGGTGGCCTGCTGGACGAGGTCGAGCGCGAGGCGCCCCACGGCCGCGGTCGCCCCGCCACCCCGCTGGTGCCCGGCGCCCGGTTCAGCGCCCTGGGGCTGCAGGCCGACGCCGGGCTGCTCGCCGCCCGGGTGCTCGACCTCCGCGGCCGGGTGGTCGCCGAGCGGGTGGAACACGGCGACCACCGCGACTCCGACCCGACGGCAACGCTGGCCGCCCTCGGGGCGCTCGCCACCGACGTCCTCACCGGACTGCCGGACGACCACCACCTGGTCGGGGCCGGCCTGGCCCTGCCCGGGGTGGTGGACGCCGAGGCGGGCGTGCTGCTGCGCGCGCCCAACCTGGGGTGGTCGGACCTGCGCGCGGCGGACCTGATCACGCCGTCGCTGCCGGCCGGCCTGGACCTCGGGCTCGGCAACGAGGCCGACCTCGCCGCTCGCACCGTCGCCGAGGAGGCGCCCGGGCGTCCCGGGCACCACCGCGACGTCGTGTACCTGTCCGGTCAGATCGGCATCGGTGGTGCGGTGGTCCTGGGCGGCCGGGTCACCGGCAGCTCCGGCTGGGCCGGGGAGGTCGGCCACGTGTGCGTGGACCCCGCCGGCCCGGCCTGCAGCTGCGGTTCCACCGGCTGCCTGGAGCTCTACGCCGGCCGGCACGCCCTGCTGCGGGCCGCGGGTCTGCCGCTGGAGACGCCACCCGGGGACCTCGCCCGGCTGGCCGCGGCCGGCGAGCCTGCTGCGGTCGCCGCCCTGGACACCGGGGCGTGGGCCCTGGGCGTGGCCCTGGCCGGGGTGGTGAACGTCGTCGGCATCCCGACCGTGGTGCTCGGTGGCCACCTCGCCGAGCTGGCCGACCTGCTCCGCCCGGCACTGGAGCAGCACCTCACCGACCGGGTGCTGTCCGCCCGCTGGCGCCGCCCGCGGGTGGTCGGCGTCCCCGGGCCCCCCGCCGCCGGTGCCAGCGGCGCCGCCCTCCAGGTGCTGGCCGACGTCCTCGCCGACCCGGCGCGCCAGCTGGGCTGACGCGCCGGGTGAGCAGGTGCCGCTACTTGCCGAAGCCCGCCGTCAGGCCGCCGAGCAGGTAGCGCCGCCCGAAGAGGTAGACGAAGAAGATCGGCAGCAGCGACAGCGTGACCGCTGCCAGCAGCCCGGGCACGTTGGTGCCGAACTGGCTGGAGAACGTCTGCAGACCCAGCGTCAGCGTGCGCTGCTCCTTGGACTGGGTGAGCACCAGCGGGAAGAGGAAGCCGTTCCAGGCCCCCAGCGCGGTGAAGACCGAGACCGTGGTGATCGCCGGCTTGGCCAGCGGGAGCACCAGGTTGCGCAGCGTCTGCAGGGCATTGGCCCCGTCGAGGACCTGCGCCTCGTACAGCTCGTTGGGGATGTCCCGCAGGCTGTTGGTCATCACCAGCATCGCCACCGGCAGCGCGAAGGCCGCCGTCGGCAGGATGACCGCCAGCAGGGTGTCGTAGAGCCGCAGCTGGTTGATCAGGAGGTATACCGGGATGATCACCGCCTGGGCGGGGACGGCCAGGCCGATCAGCATGAGGGAGAACCCGCGCTGGACCATCGGCGAGGTGTTGCGGGCCACCGCGTAGGCCGCCGGCACCACCAGGAGCACCACGATGGCGACCGTGCCCACCGTGACGACGATGTTGTTGAAGAAGTACCGGCCGAACCCGCCGGTGAAGACCGACTTGTAGTTGTCGAGAGTCGGCGCGCTCGGCAGCTTCAGCGGGTTGTCCCGCAGGTACTCCTGCCGGGTGCGGAAGCTGCTGCTGACCACGAAGTACAGCGGCACGAGGACCAGCACGAGCCAGATCGCCGACAGGACACCGGCCAGGTAGTTCGGCTTCTCCCGGCCGACCTTGCGCCGCTTGGGCCCGGTGATCGAGGCCGAGGGGCCGGCCGAGGCCGGCGGCGTCGCCATCGGGACGCCGGACTGGGTGATGCTCACAGACCCTCCTGCTGACTGGACATCTTGCGGAACCCGGTGAGCTGGGTGACCAGCAGGGACAGGCCGGCACCGACGATCAGCAGCACCACCGCGATCGCACTGGCGTAGCCGAACTCGAAGCCGGAGAAGCCGGTGATGTACATGTACAGCGGCGCGATGCGGGTCGCCGTGCCCGGCCCACCGTTGGTGAGCAGCAGGATCGTGTCGAAGGTGGTCACCGACCCGACCAGCATCAGCACGGTCGAGGTGATGAGCGTGTAGCGCAGCAGCGGCAGCGTGATCCGGAAGAACTGCTTGTAGCGCCCGGCACCGTCGATGGTCGCGGCCTCGTAGATCGAGACCGGGATCCCCCGCGCCGCCGATTGGTACAGCAGCGTGTGGAACGGGACGTACTGCCAGGTCAGCACCCAGGCCACCGTGAAGATGACCAGGGTGCGGTCGCCCAGGAAGTTGAACTGGTCCAGGAAGGGCAGCCGCTGGGTGAGACCGAAGTTCGGGTCCAGCACCGACCTCCACAGCAGCGCGATCGCGGCGGTGGACAGCAGGACGGGCAGGAAGAAGATCGAGCTCAGGACGGCGCGGTTGCGCTGACGCCCGGCCGCCCAGACCCCGATCAGCATCGCGATCGGGGTCTGGACGACCCAGCCGAGGACCATGAACACGAGCGTCAGCTTCAGCGAGCGCCACACCTCGCTGTCGTCGAGGAGTCGGGACCAGTTCCCTCCTCCGGACAGCGACGGGAAGCCGAAGCCGTCCCAGTCGGTGAAGCTCAGGTAGACGACCAGCACCATGGGCAGGACGGCGAAGACCCCGAAGAAGGTCAGCACCGGTGCCATGTACCAGCCGGAAGGACGCTCTCGCCCCTTGGCAGCCAAGTCAGGTCCTCTGTGTAGTCAGCGTGCGGATGGGACGGCGGATCAGCCTGCCATGGCGGCGACGAAGCCCTCCGGGGTCTGCTGACCCAGGAAGAGGTTGCTGAGCTCGGTCAGCATCTTCGACGCCTGGTCGGCAGCCAGGTCCTGGTCCCAGGAGAGCTGGAAGTTCTTCGCGTCGCTGGTGAGGTCGTAGACCTGGGTCAGGTACTCACCGTTGTCCGCGGCCGCCAGCTGCTCACGCGCACCGGCGATCGGCATGACGTCGCCGGCCTTGATCAGGTCGGACACGTACGTCGGGTCGGTCAGCGCCGTCTTGACGTACTCCAGCGCCGCCTCCTTGTTCGGGGACGCGCTGGTCACCGAGTAGAAGTTCGACACGTTGCCGACCAGGTTCGACGGGTCGCCCTTGCCACCGGAGATGGTCGGGAAGGGAGCGACACCCAGGCCGCCGCCGTTCACGAAGTCGGGGCTGTTGCCCAGCTGGTTCGTGAACTCCCACGAGCCCATGAGGTGGAAGCCGGCGTCGCCGTTGGCCAGGATCTGGCTGGTGGCGCCCTCGTCGTAGCTGTTGGAGGAGAAGTCCTCCGCCGCACCGAAGGCACCGGCGTCGATGAGGTCCTTGAGCATCTGCATGGACTTCAGGACGTCGGGGTCGCTCCACGCCGAGCCGCCGTTGTCGCGGATCGCCTGGAACTTCTCCGGGCCAGCCACGCGGTCGAGCAGGTACTCGGCCCACATGAGCTCGGTCCACGACTGCGAACCGGCCAGCGCGATCGGCGTCTTGATGCCGGCGGTCTTGAGCGTCGCGACGTCGGCGAGCAGGTCGTCCCAGGTGGCGGGCATCTCGTTGATGCCGTTGGCCTTGAGGACGTCGAGGTTGCCGAACATCAGGACGGGCTGGACACCGCGCATCGGCAAGCCGTACTGCTTGCCGTCGATCTCGGCACCGGCGAGCACGCTCGGGAGGAACGCGTTCTTCAGGTCCGGGTTGTCGTTCAGCATCGGGGTGAGGTCTTCGATCTTCCCGGCGTCGACGTACTCCTTGAGGGAGCCACCGCCCCAGTTGAAGAAGACGTCGGGGGCCTGCGGCGAGTTGATCGCCGTGCGCAGCCGCTGCTTGTAGGGGTCGTTGCCGAAGGTCGAGAGCTTGGCAGCTCCCGGACCGTCACCGTCGTTGTAACGGTCGATCGAGGCCTGCTCGATCGGGTTGAGGTTCGTGTCCTGCAGGGCCCACACGTCGGCCGTGCCGCCGCCACCGCCACCACCGCCGCCGGAACCACCGGCGGTGTTGTCGGAGCCGCAAGCAGCCATCGAGCCGAGCAGAGCAAGGGTGGTGGCCGACACGGCCACCTTGGTCAGACGCCGGGGGGACATCCCACCGCCACCTTCCTGTTTCGTCGTTGAAAACCGAAAGTTTCGAGCAGTTGCGAGAACGTAAGCCACGTCACCGGCACCTGTCAACGGTCCCGCCAGACCTACGGCGCCGTGTCCTGATCGTGACCTTCCGGCGCCCCGGCCGGCCCGCGAACAGGGCGCTCGACGGGCCTGGCGACTACCCAATCACCGAAACTTTCGATAACGTCCGCGTCACGCCGACAGCGACGCCGGCCTGACCGCACCGGTCCGTCCGGGGGCAGGCTCGTGCGCCAGCCGCCACCGCCACACGGACCCGGGAGGCCGTCCAGTGCCACCGCACCAGCTGGGCCGACCGACGCTGGCGTCCATCGCCGCGGCCGCCGGGGTCTCGCTGCCCACCGTGTCCAAGGTGGTCAACGGCAAGACCGACGTCGCCCCCGCCACCCGCGCGCACGTGCAGGCACTGCTGGAGCAGCACAACTACGTCCCGGTGACCCGCCGCCCGCCCGAGGACGTGCTCGTCGACGTCGTCTTCACCGCACTCGACAGCCCCTGGGCGGTGGAGATCCTCCGCGGTGTGACCGAGAGCGGCCTGGAGGTGGTGGTCTCCTCGCAGAGCCGCACGTCGGACGTCGACTGGGTGCAGGCACTGGTCGCCGGCGGTCGCCGCGGCGCGCTCGTCGTCACCTCCCGGCTCACCCCCGCCGACCAGCGCCGGCTGGGCCGCTCCAAGCTGCCCGTCGTCGTCATCGACCCGGTCGACATGCCCGGGCAGGACGTCCCCAGCGTCGGGGCGACCAACTGGGCCGGCGGGCTGGCAGCCACCGAGCACCTGGTCGAGCTGGGCCACCGGCGCATCGCCGTCGTCGGGGGGCCGCAGGCCTACCTGTGCAGCCGGGCGCGCATCGACGGCTACCGGGCCGCGCTCGAGCGCGCCGGCATCGCCGTCGACCCCGCACTGGTCGTGCACGGCACCTTCCGGCACCAGGGCGGCTACGACCAGGCGAAGGCGCTGCTGGCCCTGCCCGACCCGCCGACGGCGGTCTTCGCCGGCAGCGACGAGCAGGCCTTCGGCGTCATGGAGGCCGCCCGCCAGGCCGGGCTCTCCGTGCCCGACGACCTCAGCGTCGTCGGCTTCGACGACCTGCCGATGGCCCGCTGGTCCTCTCCTCCGCTGACCACCGTGCGCCAGCCGCTGGCCGACATGGGGCGGATGGCCGGCCGGATGCTGCACGACCTGATCAACGGCGAGGTCCTCGGCAGCCAGCGCATGGAGCTGGCCACCCACCTGGTGACCCGCGCCTCCACCGCTCCCCCGCGCCGCTGACCCGCGGCCTGCACCCCTCCGCCACCCCCGTCCCCCTCTCCCGGCGCCGACACCGGCGACCAGCCCGCGCCCGAACCGGCGCCCGAACCGACCCAGGAGCCCGTCCCGTGACCTCGTCACCGTCCTCGTCCGACCACGACCCGGCTGCCCCCGCCGCCGACGTGTGGGCCGACCCGGCACGCCCGCTGCCCGAGCGCGTCCGCGCCCTGATGGACGTGATGACCCTCGAGGAGAAGGTCGCCCAGCTCTACGGCATCTGGACGACGATCTCCGACGGCGAGGAGGTGGCCCCCAACCAGCACGAGTTCTCCGAGCCGCTCCCGCCGTGGGAGGAGCTGACCAAGCCCGGCCTCGGGCAGCTCACCCGCGTCTTCGGCACCGGCCCGGTCGAGCCGCTCACCGGCGCCCGTGTCCTCGCCCAGACCCAGCGCGACCTCGTGGCCAACTCCCGCCTGGGCATCCCGGCCGTGGCGCACGAGGAGTGCCTGACCGGCTTCACCGCCTGGCAGGCCACCGTCTTCCCGACCCCGCTGGCCTGGGGCGCGTCCTTCGACACCGCCTCGGTGGAGACCATGGCCGCCGGCATCGGCGAGCTCATGCGCTCGGTCGGCGTGCACCAGGGCCTGTCCCCGGTGCTCGACGTGAGCTTCGACCACCGCTGGGGCCGCACCGAGGAGACCATCAGCGAGGACCCCTACCTCGTCGCCGTCCTCGGCTCGGCGTACACCCGCGGGCTGGAGAGCTCCGGGATCGTCGCCACGCTCAAGCACTTCGCCGGGTACTCGGGCTCGGGCTCGGGCCGCAACCACGCCCCGGTGCGGCTGGGCCCCCGCGACTTCGCCGACATCGTGCTCCCCCCGTTCGAGACCGCACTGCGCGAGGGCGGTGCCCGCTCGGTGATGAACTCCTACGCCGCCGTCGACGGCCTGCCCCCGGCCGCGGACCCCGCGCTCATGACGGGCCTGCTGCGGGAGACCCTCGGCTTCGACGGCGTCGTCGTGGCCGACTACTTCGCCGTCTCCATGCTGGAGACCACCCAGGGCGTGGCCTCCTCCCCCGGTGACGCCGCCGCGCAGGCGCTGCGGGCCGGCATCGACGTCGAGCTGCCCACGGTGCGCTGCTACGGCGAGCCGCTGCTGGAGCGCATCCGCTCCGGCGAGGTCGGCATGGACGTCATCGACCGGGCGCTGGAGCGGGTGCTGCTGCAGAAGGGCGAGCTGGGCCTGCTGGACGCCGGCTGGGACCCCGAGCCCGCGGCGCTGCGGGACGCCCCCGAGAGCCTGGACTTCGACCCGCCGCACATGCGTGCGCTGGCCCGCACGCTGGCCGAGCGTTCCGTCGTCCTGCTGGACAACCGCGCCTCGGTGCTGCCGCTGCAGTCGCCGGCGAAGCTCGCCGTCGTCGGTCCCGCCGCCGACGAGGTGCTGTCGCTGATGGGCTGCTACGCCTTCCCGAACCACGTGGGCGTGCAGCACCCGGACATGCCGCTGGGCATCGAGCTCCCCACCCTGCTGGACGCCGTGCGCACCGAGTTCCCCGACGCCGAGGTCACCACCGCCCAGGGCGTCCCCGTGCAGGAGCTGGACCGCAGCGGCATCGCCGAGGCAGTGCGCGTCGCCGGTGGGTCCGACGTCGTCCTCGCCGTCCTCGGCGACGTCGCGGGTCTGTTCGGCCGCGGCACCTCCGGTGAGGGCTGCGACGCCGACGACCTCAGCCTGCCGGGCCTGCAGGGCGAGCTGCTCGAGGCCCTGCTGGAGACCGGCAAGCCGGTCGTGGTCGTGCTGCTCACCGGCCGCCCCTACGCCCTCGGCGCGGTCGTCGACCGGGCCGCGGCCATCGTGCAGGCCTTCTTCCCGGGCGAGGAGGGCGCCGGCGCGGTCGCCGGTGTGCTCAGCGGGCGGGTCAACCCCTCCGGGCGGCTGCCGGTCTCGGTGCCGGCCACCCCCGGCGGCTCGCCGGCCACCTACCTGCACCCGATCCTGGGCGCCCACAGCGGGATCAGCTCCGCCGACCCGACGCCGGCCTTCCCGTTCGGGCACGGCCTGTCCTACACGTCCTTCGAGCTCGGCGACCTGCAGGTCGCCGGCGCCGACGGCACGGCGACCGGGGAGCTGGCCACCGACGGCTCGGTCACGGTCTCGGCGACGGTGCGCAACACCGGGGAGCGGGACGGCGCCCAGGTCGTGCAGCTCTACCTGCACGACCCGGTCGCCAGCGTCGTGCGCCCGGTCACCCAGCTCGCCGGCTTCGCCCGGGTCGAGCTGGCCGCCGGCGCGGGCGCCCGCGTCTCGTTCACGCTGCACGCCGACCGGACGTCGTTCACCGGCCGGGAGCTGACCCGCATCGTCGAGTCCGGTGACCTGGTGCTCAAGGTCGGCACGTCGAGCACCGACCTGCCGCTGGAGACCACCGTCCGCGTCACCGGCCCCGACCGCGTCGTCGGCGTGGACCGCGTCCTCACCACCCCGGTCGAGGTCACCGCGCTGTAAGCGGCCCCCCGCAACGCACACCGGCCGGCGTCCCCGCGAGGGGACGCCGGCCGGTTGCGTTCTCGGCCCTCCTGCAGGGCCCCGCCGCACGCGGAGCGTGTGGTGGGGGGCAAGGGGGTCCTTCTACATGCCGACGAGCTCGTGGAGGGCGCCGACCTCGGTGCGGGTGAGCTTGCGGATGGTGCCGGTGCGCATCCGGGCCAGCTCGATCGGCCCGATGGCGGTGCGGGTCAGCCGGGTGACCGGCAGGTTCACCTCGGCCAGCAGCCGGCGGACGATGTGCTTGCGGCCCTCGTGCAGCACGACCTCGACCACGGACTGGCCGGCGTGGGCGTCGACGACGTGGAAGGAGTCGACCGCGACCGGGCCGTCCTCCAGCTCGATGCCCTTGCGCAGGGTGCGGTGCAGGTCGCGCGGCACCGAGCCGGTGACCTGGGCCAGGTAGGTCTTGGTCACCAGGTAGGACGGGTGGGTGAGGCGGTGGGCGAGCTCGCCGTCCGTGGTGAGCAGCAGCAGGCCCTCGGTGTCCTGGTCGAGGCGGCCGACGTGGGTCAGCCCGGCGGCGAGGTCACCGATCATGTCCCCGACGGTCGGGCGGTTCCGGTCGTCGCTCATCGAGGTGATGATGCCGACGGGCTTGTTCATCGCGTAGGTGACCTTGTCGTTGCGGATGTCGACCCGCCGCCCGTCGACCGCGATGACCGCGGTGTCGGGGTCCACGCGCATGCCCTGCACCCGCACGACCTGGCCGTTCACGCTGATCCGGCCGGCGTCGATCATGTCCTCGGAGACGCGCCGGGAGCCGACCCCGGCCCGGGCCAGCACCTTCTGCAGCCGCTCGCCGGGGCTGTCGTCGTCGTGCTCGGGCTCCTCGACGTCACCCGGGCGGATCGGTGCGAGCTCCATGTCCTCGGACCAGCCCTCACCGCCGGAGGTGGTGGGAGTGTCGTCTGCAGTCGTGTCCATCCCCTCCAGTCTCCCACCTGCGCGGCGGTGCTCCTACCGCCCGGCGCCCGCGGTCAGCTGTCGGGGTGCTCGTCGAGCAGGGTGCGGGTGTCGGGCAGCAGCGGGGCGAGCTCGGGCAGCTCGTCGAGGCCGGTGAGCCCGAGCCGTTCGAGGAACAGCGGCGTGGTCACGTACAGCCCGCCCCCGGTGTCGGGGTCGGACCCGGCCTCGCGGATCAGCCCGCGGGCGGTGAGTGTGCGCACGACGGCGTCCACCCCGACCCCGCGGATGGCCGAGACCCGGGCGCGGGTCACCGGCTGCCGGTAGGCGATCACCGCGAGGGTCTCCAGCGCGGCCTGGGTCAGCCGGCTGCGCTGCCCCTCGAGCAGGTGGCGCTCGACGACCGGAGCGTGCTCCTCCCGGGTGTAGAGCCGCCACCCCTCCCCCACCCGGCGCAGCACGATGCCCGCCCGGCGCTGGTCGTAGCTGGCGGCCAGCGCGGCCAGCTCCGCCCGCACCCGGGCGAGCGGGGACTGCAGCGCCGCAGCCAGCGACGGCTCGTCCAGCGGGGAGTCGGTGACGAACAGCAGCGCCTCCAGCCCGCCGCGCAGGTCGGCGTCGTCCACGGGGGTGCCGTCCCAGGGCAGCTCCTCCTGGACCGGGGTGACGGTCTCCTCGACGGCCGCCTCGGGCTCGGGGACGACGACCAGCTCGACCGGCGGATCGGCCGGCGCCCGGCCCAGCACGCGCGTCGACGGTGTCCCCGCCGCGTCCGGGCCGGTGCCGGGCCGGCCGAACTCCGCGGCCAGCCGGGCGGCCACGGCGTCCCAGCTCTGCTCCGCGCCGGTGCCCTCGGCCTCCCCCTCGGCCAGCCCGGCGGCCACCTCGGCGACCACGGCGTCCCAGGAGAACGGGCGCGGGGCGGACGGCTCGTCGGTCACGACAGGTCCTCCGGCGTCCCGTCCAGGTCCGGGTTCGTGTCCAGGTCGTCGGGCACGTGCAGGTCCAGACCGTCCGGCAGCCGGCCGTCGACGAGGGCCGGGCCGGTCCAGTGCACGTGCAGCTCCCCCAGCGGCGTCGCCTGGTCGAAGGTCACCAGCTGCTGGCGGTAGAGCTCCAGCAGCGCGAGGAACCGGGCGACGACCTCGAGGGTGTGCGCGCAGTCGCGGCTCAGCGACCGGAAGGTCGCCGTCCCGGCCT
The DNA here is from genome assembly GCF_019112525.1 of Modestobacter sp. L9-4. Classification (NCBI taxonomy): domain Bacteria; kingdom Bacillati; phylum Actinomycetota; class Actinomycetes; order Geodermatophilales; family Geodermatophilaceae; genus Modestobacter; species Modestobacter sp. L9-4. Next base: position 33,200 of record NZ_CP077800.1, on the reverse strand, counting down.
CGGCGACCCGGCTGCGGACGATGACCAGCTGCTCGGTGACGCTGACCGCCGGGGCGTGCAGGTGGGTGACGCTGACCGTGGGCGGCGGCTTGGGCGTGAGCGCCTCGAAGGCCAGCGCGGCGAACTGCTCCGGCGTGACGCCGAGCAGCACCTCGGGCAGCAGCTCGGCGAACCGCGGCTCGAGGCCGGCGTCGCGGGCGTACCGGCGGGCGGCCTCGGCCTCGCGGGTGCGGAGGAAGGCGGCGGCCTGCTTGTAGGCCCGGTACTGCAGCAGCCGGGCGAACAGCAGGTCGCGGGCCTCCAGGACGTCGAGGTCGTCGGGGTCCTCGACGTCGGCGGCGGGCAGCAGCCGGGCGGCCTTGAGGTCGAGCAGGGTGGCGGCCACGACGAGGAACTCGCTGGCCTGGTCCAGGTGCAGCTCGTCGGACAGGTCGTGCAGGTGGGCGATGAACTCGTCGGTGACCACCGACAGCGCGATCTCGGTGACGTCGAGCTTGTGCCGGCCGATCAGCTGCAGCAGCAGGTCGAACGGCCCCTCGAAGTTCGAGAGCCGGACGGTGAACCGCCCCGTGCCCACCTCCGGCACCGCCGCGGTCGCCGTCATCGCCGGTGCCCGCGGTGGTGGGACCGGCGGCCGGGCCACTGCAGCCCGTCTGCGGTGATCCGCACCGGCTCGGAGGTGTCGTAGGTGCCCACCAGCTCGTCCAGGTTCACCAGCAGGTGGTTGAACCCGGCGTCGTCGGCCGTGCACTCCGGCCAGATCAGCTCCTGGGCAGCAGGGCCGATCGCGGCGATGGCGGAAGCGAGGTCCGGTTCACTGACCACCAGGGTCACGCGGTGGGGCTCCTGCCGGTGCGGCCAGCTCAGCGTCACCGTGCGGGGCGAGCCGTACTCGACGTCCAACTGCCGCCCGTCCATGTCCAGCTGCAGCCGGCGGACCAGCTCCTCGACGTAGGGCAGTCCGGGCACGCCTCCAGCGTAGAGCCGCACCGGGCGGTTGATCATCGGCGACTGGCCGCCCTACGCGCCGTCCGGGACGGCCGCATGCCGATGATCGACCCCGGAGGGCGCCCCTCAGTGCTTGCGGAGGCGGCGGACGAGGACGGAGTCCTCGCCGTGCACCTCGAGGTCGTCCAGCAGGACGGCGATCGCCTCGCGGACGATCCGGCCGCGGTCGGTGGCCACACCGTGCTGGCCGCGCAGGGTCAGCCGCGCGGTCTCCAGGGCCAGCAGCTCGTCGGCCGAGCAGTAGACGGTGATCTTCTCCTCGTGCCGGGTGCGGTTCTTGTCCACGGCACCGCGGGTGCGCTGGGCCGGTGCGGCCGGCAGCGTGGCGCGGTGGGCGGCCAGCTCGTCGACGACGATGCGCGGGGCACCACCGGCGACGTCGGGCACGAGGGTCAGCGGCGGGCTGGCCGGGTCGGTCTCGCGCGAGGCCGACGAGGAGCCGCGCAGCGCCGGGGACGACGTCGCGGCGGCCAGGTTCGGCAGCTCGGTGACCGGGGCCGGCGGGGGTGTCGCCGGGGTGTCGGTCCGACGGAACAGTTCGGACGCACCCGGGAGCACGGGACGGCGGGTCACAGGGCCAGGACCTCCTTGGCCAGGTCGCGGTAGGCAGCAGCGCCACCGGACGTCGGGGCCCACTGGGTGATCGGCTGGCCGGCGACGGTGGTCTCCGGGAAGCGCACCGTGCGGGAGATGACGGTCTGGAACACGGTGTCGCCGAAGGCCTCGACGACCCGGCTGAACACCTCGCGGCAGTGCACGGTCCGCGTGTCGTACATGGTGGCGAGGATGCCGGAGATCTCCAGCGACGGGTTGAGCCGCTCCTTGACCTTGTCGATCGTGTCGACGAGGAGGGCGACGCCGCGGAGGGAGAAGAACTCGCACTCCAGCGGGATGATCACGCCCTGGGCGGCGGTGAGCGCGTTGACCGTCAGCAGCCCGAGGGAGGGCTGGCAGTCGATGAGCACGTAGTCGTACTCGGCCCGGATGGGCGCCAGCACCCGCAGCAGCGTCTGCTCACGGGCGACCTCGCTGACCAGCTGCACCTCGGCGGCGGAGAGGTCGATGTTGCTGGGCACCAGGTCCAGGCCGGGGATGCCGGTGGCGACCCGGACGTCGGCCAGGGTGGTGGCCGGCTCCATCAGCGCGTTGTAGATGGTGCGGTCCAGGGCCTGCGAGGGGATGCCGAGGCCGACCGACAGCGCACCCTGCGGGTCCAGGTCGACCAGCAGCACCTTGCGGCCGTGCTCGGCCAGCGCGGCACCCAGGTTGATGGTCGAGGTCGTCTTGCCGACCCCGCCCTTCTGGTTGCACATGGCGATGATCTGGGCCGGCCCGTGCGAGGTCAGGCGCCGCGGCTCGGGCAGCTTGCGCTGCCGGGCGCGGGCCGGGTCGACCCGTCCGGCCGGGGCACCCATCTCGGCACCACCGGAGAACGGCAGCCCGACGGTGGCCGCCGCTGCCTCGGCTCGTGTCGACATCGCTCGTTCCTCTTCCCTGGACCGTGGCGTCCGTGGCCACCGGCTGGCGGTCACGACAGGAGGACGTGGGTCCCCGGCGGGGGGAAGCCACCGGTCCGAACTCCTGCACCCCTCATCGGCAGGGCCGGTGCCGACCGTGACCCGAACCCGGCAACTTGTCGACAAGTTGCCCCGGGCGCGGGCGAACGGGGGTCAGCGCAGCGCGCGGGGGTGGCTGGTGGCGTAGACCTCGCGCAGCCGCTCGACCGTGACCAGCGTGTAGACCTGCGTGGTGGTCACCGAGGCGTGCCCGAGCAGCTCCTGCACGACGCGGACGTCGGCGCCGCCGTCGAGCAGGTGGGTGGCGAAGGAGTGCCGCAGCGTGTGCGGGGAGAGCTCGGCGTCGATGCCGGCCCGTTCGGCGGCCTCGCGCAGGATCGTCCAGGCGCTCTGCCGGGACAGCGCACCGCCGCGGGCGTTGAGGAACAGCGCTCCCCCGCGCACCCCACCGCGGGCCTTCTCCGCCAGCGCCGGGCGGGCGCGCACCAGGTAGTCCTGCACCGCCCGGACGGCGTAGCTGCCCACCGGCACGACGCGCTCCTTGCCGCCCTTGCCGGCCAGCCGCACCGACGCCGCGGTCGGGTCGGTGGTCAGCGACAGGTCGTCGACGGCGAGACCGACGGCCTCGGAGATGCGGGCGCCGGTGCCGTACAGCAGCTCCAGCAGCGCCCGGTCGCGCAGCCCGCGCGGGCCCTCGACGGACGCGGCGGCCTCCAGCAGCGCCTCGACCTGCTCGACCGGGATCGCCTTGGGCAGCCGCCGGGCCGGTGCCGGGGGCCGCACCTCGGCTGCGACGTCGTCGCTGATCAGCCCGTCGAGCAGGGCGAAGCGGTGCAGCCCGCGGACGGCGACCACCGCGCGGGCGGCCGAGGTCGCCGACAGCGGCGGGTGGTCGTCGTCACCCGTGCGCAGCGCCACCAGGAACGCCGCGACGTCGGACTCCCCCACCTCGCCGAGCCCGCGCACCCCGGCCGCGGCGAGGAACTCCGCGTAGCGGCGCAGGTCGCGGCGGTAGGCGCTGGTCGTGTTGGCCGACAGTCCCCGCTCGACCGTCAGGTGGTCGAGGAAGCCGGTGACCGTGCGGGCGACGTCCGGACCGGGCGCGGTCGCGCTGGTGAGGGTGGCCCCTGTCAGGACAGCACCTCCTGCCACGGCACCGAGGGCAGCGCGTGCGCATCCGCCACACCGGCGTGCACCAGGTGGCCGGCGGCGACGTTGGCGCCGCGGGCGAGGGCGGGGTCGGCGGCCAGCGCGGCCGCGGTGCCCCGGTTGGCCAGTGCCATCACGTAGGGCAGCGTGACGTTGGTGAGGGCGTAGGTCGAGGTGTGCGGCACGGCGCCGGGCATGTTGGCCACGCAGTAGAAGACCGAGTCGTGGACGCCGAACGTCGGGTCGTCGTGGGTGGTGGGCCGGGTGGACTGGAAGCAGCCGCCCTGGTCGACGGCGATGTCGACGAGCACCGAACCGGGCTTCATCGCCGCCACCAGGTCATCGCTCACCAGCACCGGCGCCTTGGCCCCGGCCACGAGCACGGCGCCGATCACCAGGTCGGCCTCCAGCACGGCCCGCTCGACCTCCAGGGCGTTGGACGCCACGGTCTGCAGGTGGCCGCGGTAGAGCCGGTCGGCCGCGCGCAGCTTCTCCAGGTCGCGGTCGAGCACGGTCACCTGGGCCTGCATGCCGAGGGCGATCGTGGCCGCGTTCATCCCCGACACCCCCGCACCCAGGACGGCGACCTTGGCCGCGTGCACCCCCGACACCCCGCCGAGCAGGACGCCGCGGCCACCGGAGGCGCGCTCCAGCGTGTGGGCGCCCACCTGCGGGGCCATCCGGCCGGCGACCTCCGACATCGGGGCGAGCAGCGGCAGCGCGCCGCCGTCGGTCTGCACGGTCTCGTAGGCGATGGCGGTGGTGCCCGCGGCCAGCAGCGCGTCGGTGCACGCGCGGCCGGCGGCCAGGTGCAGGTAGGTGAACAGCGTCTGCCCGGCGCGCAGGCGGCCGAACTCCTCGGCGACCGGCTCCTTGACCTTGAGCAGCAGGTCGGCCGCGCCCCACACGTCGTCGGCGGTCGGGACGATCCGGGCACCGGCGGCGACGTAGTCGGCGTCGGGGATGGAGGACCCCGCGCCGGCGTCGGCCTCGACCAGCACCTCGTGGCCGGCGGCGACCAGCTCGGTGACCCCGGAGGGGGTCAGCGCGACCCGGTACTCACGGTTCTTGACCTCTCGGGCGACCCCGACCCGCATGCGTGCTCTCCACTGTCCCGGCGTGCGCCCACCGGGGTGCCGGTGGTGCCACCGTGTCCGGGCGGCCCGGTCGGGGCCCACCTCGGCCGGAGTCTAGGCACGGCGCGTGGCCGGAGTGTGTCAGGGAGCACTCCCCGGCAGGTCGCGTGCGTCGTGCTCGGCGCGGGCGGCCAGGACGTCGTCCATGTGGGTCTCGGCCCAGCTCTTCATCCCGCGCACCATCGTGTGCAGCGAGAGCCCCAGCTCGGTCGCCTCGTAGGTGACGGTGACCGGCACGGTCGGGGTGACGGTCCGGCTGACCAGGCCGTCGCGCTCCAGCGAGCGCAGCGTCTGGGTGAGCATCTTCGGGCTCACCCCGGCCAGCGCGCGGGCCAGCTCCGACCAGCTCAGCGGGCCGGGCACGCCGGAGCCCGCGACATCCGGGCCGGCCGTGCCGCCACCCAGCGCACACAGGACCAGGCCCACCCACTTGTCCGACAGCCGGTCGAACAGCTGCCGACTGGGGCACGCCGCCAGGAACGCGTCGTAGGCGACCCGGGCCTGCTGCCGCTGCTGTGCCGCCGTGGTCGTCGCCATGCCCGCTCCTCACCCGTGGGCCCGTTACGCACTCCGGAGTGCGTACTTCCCGTCGGGAAGTGCCCAGCTGAGGATGGTACGCAACACCCCCGCAGGACGAGAGGCACCGACCGTGACCATCAGCAACACCACCCTCCCCGGCGGCACCTGGACGCTGGGCGACCGCACCGTCTCCCGCGTCGGCTACGGGGCCATGCAGCTCGCCGGGCCCTGGGTCATGGGCCCGCCGGCCGACCGGGACGGCGCCCTCGCCGTCCTCCGGGAGGCCGTCGAGCTCGGTCTCACCCACGTCGACACCAGCGCCGCCTACGGCCCGCACGTCACCAACCGGCTCATCCGCGAGGCGCTGCACCCCTACCCCGCCGACCTGCTCGTCGCGACCAAGGTCGGCGGTGACCGCGATGCCCAGGGCGGCTGGCCGCCGGCCCGGGAGCCGGCCGACGTCCGGCGGCAGGTGCAGGAGAACCTCGACGACCTCGGCCTGGACGCCCTGGACCTGGTGCACCTGCGCCTCGGGGACGCCGAGGGGCCGGTGGCCGGCTCGATCGCCGCGGCCTTCGAGACGCTGGTCGAGCTGCAGCAGCAGGGGCTGGTCCGCCACCTCGGCGTGAGCAACGCGACGAGCGAGCAGGTCGCCGAGGCGCGGTCGATCGCACCGGTCGTCAGCGTGCAGAACATGTACAACCTGGCGCACCGCACCGACGACGCACTCCTCGACTCCCTCGCCGCCGCGGGGATCGCCTACGTGCCGTTCTTCCCGCTCGGCGGGTTCAACCCCCTCCAGTCCGCCGCGCTCTCGGCGGTCGCCGCCCGGCTCGGGGCGACGCCGATGTCGGTCGCCCTGGCGTGGCTGCTGCAGCGCTCCCCGAACGTGCTGCTCATCCCCGGGACGTCGTCGGTGGCGCACCTGCGGGAGAACGTCGCCGGCGCCGCGCTGCAGCTGTCGCCCGCGGACGTCGCCGAGCTGGACGCGATCGGCTGACCCGGCGCAGGAGGTCAGGCCGCCCGGACGACGCTGTACCGGACGGCGACGAACTCGCCGTTGCGACCGACCTCCTGCACCGCCAGCTCCACCCGCCGCGGCAGCAGCGCGGCCCCGCCGCCCAGGGTCACCGGGGCGATGGACACCACGACCTCGTCCAGCAGTCCCCGGTCGGCGAACTGGCCGGCCAGGTCCCCACCGCCGACGACCCACACGTCCCGGTCCCCCGCCGCCGCGACCATCGCGGCGTGCACGACGGCGACGTCCTCGGCGGTGACCCGCAGGTCGGCCCCGGGCACCAGGTCCGGCTGCCCGTGGGTGAACACCCAGGTGGGCCGCTCGGGCACCCAACCGGGGTCGTTCTCCCGCACCCAGCGGTAGGTCGAGGCACCCATGGCGACCGCGCCCACGCCGGCGATGAAGCCGTCGTAGCCCATCGGGCCGGCCGGGTCGTTCTCCCGGCTGAGCAGCCAGTCCAGCGAGTGGTCGGCGGTGGCGATGAAGCCGTCGAGGGACGTGGCGGTGTAGTAGACGGTGCGGGTCACGGCTCCTCCTGGGGCTCGGGGCGAGGTGGCCATCGTGCCGCACCGGCGGGCCCGGATCGCCCGCGTCGTCCGCGTGACGCACGATGCCGGGGACCCCTCAACGTCCTGGAGCCCACCCGATGCGCCTGTACGCCGACTCACCCGACCGCCGCACCCGGCAGCTGGCCGCCGACCTGGGACTGGTGGCCTGGCTGGTGGTCTGGGTGCTGGTCGCCCGGGTGGTGCACCGCGCGGTGCTCGTGCTGGCCGAGCCGGGCCGCGCGCTGTCGGACCTGGGCCGGTCGATCTCCGACACCATGGGCAGCGCGGCCGGTGCCGCCGGCGACGTCCCGGTGGTCGGCGACGGGCTGTCCCGGCCGTTCGACGCGCTCGGCGCCGCGGGCAGCTCGGTGACCGGCGCCGGGCAGAGCGCGCAGGACGCCGTGTCGACGCTGGCCACGGTGCTCGCCGTCGTCCTGGTGGTGCTGCCGGTGGGCTGGCTGCTGCTGCGCTGGCTGCCCTGGCGGCTGGGCTGGCTGCGCGAGGCGCGGGCCACCGACCGGCTGCTGGCGCACGGCGCGCAGGGCGTGCCCGACCTGGAGCTGCTGGCGGCCCGGGCGATGGCGACCGCGCCGCTGGCCCGGCTGGCCGCCCTCCCGGCGGGCACCGGCGCCGGCTGGCGGGCCGGCGACCCGGCTGCCGTCCGCGCCCTGGCCGCGCTCGAACTCCAGCGCCTGGGGCTGCAGCTGCCGGCCGACGGGGCGCCGTCGGCCCTGCCGGGCTGACCCGGGCACCCGGGAGCCACCCGGCCCGGCTCGAGCCGGGCCGGGTGGCTCAGACCGCGTCGAGCGGGCGGAGCTGCGGGGCGGTGGCGCGCACCTGGGCGGCGGCGAGCACCCCGATCGCGGCCAGGGAGTTGCGGATCGTGCCGTCGAAGACCCACTGCACGGCCTGCGCGAGCGGCACCCGCTGCACGGTCATGTCCGCCTCCTCGTGCTCGACCACGAAGCCCTCGGGCCGGTCGACCGAGGACAGGCCCTCGGCCAGGTAGAGCAGCACCTTCTCGTCGCAGAAGCCCGGCGAGGGGTGGTGGGTGGTCAGCAGCGACCAGCGCTCGGCCGACAGCTGCACCTCCTCGGCCAGCTCGCGCCGGGCGGCGTCGACGGGCGCCTCGCCGTCGACGTCCAGGAGGCCGGCCGGCACCTCCCACAGGTGCGCCGCGACCGGGTGCCGGTACTGGCGGATCATCACGACGCGGTCCTGGTCGTCGAGGGCGACGATCCCGACCGCCCCGCCGTGGCGCACGACCTCGCGGACGCTCTCCCCGCCACCGGGCATCGCCACGGTGTCCAGGCGCAGGGTGACGACGTGGCCCTCGTAGACCGTCTCGGTGCCCAGGACCTCGTAGTCGTGGGCCATCAGATGCCCACCGGCTCCTCGTCGGGCACCGGCAGCCGGGCGGCGTCCTGGAAGCTCGCCGCGGCGGCGACGAAGGCGGCGAACAGCGGGTGCGGCCGCGTCGGGCGGCTCTTGAGCTCCGGGTGGGCCTGGGTGCCGACGAAGAACGGGTGGACGTCGGCGGGCAGCTCGGCGAACTCGACCAGCGTGCCGTCGGGCGAGGTGCCGGAGAAGACCAGGCCGGCCTCGGTGAGCCGGTCGCGGTAGGCGTTGGCGACCTCGTAGCGGTGCCGGTGCCGCTCGGTGATCTCCGTGGCCCCGTAGGCGGCGGCCGCGACCGAGCCCTTGGCCAGCGTCGCCGGGTAGCTGCCCAGGCGCATCGTGCCGCCCATGTCGCCGCGCCCGGCGACCACGTCGAGCTGGGTGGCCATGGTGGAGATGACCGCGTCGGGGGTCTCGGGGTCGAACTCGGTGGAGTTGGCCTCGGGGATGCCGGCCAGGTTGCGCGCGGTCTCGATCACCATGCACTGCAGGCCCAGGCACAGCCCCAGGGTCGGGATGCCGTTGACCCGGGCGTGCTGGATGGCGCCGAGCTTGCCCTCGATGCCGCGGACGCCGAACCCGCCGGGGATGCAGACGCCGTCGACACCGGCCAGCGCGGCCGCCGCGCCCTCGGGGGTCTGGCACTCGTCGGAGGGCACCCAGCGGATCTGCACCCGGGAGCGGTGGGCGAACCCGCCGGCCCGCAGCGCCTCGGTGACCGACAGGTAGGCGTCGGGCAGGTCGATGTACTTGCCGACCAGGGCCACGGTGACGGTCTGCTTCGGGGAGTGCACGCGGTCGAGCAGGTCGCCCCACACCGTCCAGTCGACGTCCCGGAAGGGCAGGCCCAGGCGGCGGACGACGTAGGCGTCCAGGCCCTCCCGGTGCAGCACCCGCGGGATGTCGTAGATCGAGGGGGCGTCGGGGCAGGACACGACACCCTCGGCGTCGGTGTCGCACATCAGGCTGATCTTGCGCTTGAGGCCCTCGGTGATCGGCCGGTCGGAGCGGCAGACGATCGCGTCGGGCTGGATGCCGATGCTGCGCAGCTGGGCCACCGAGTGCTGGGTGGGCTTGGTCTTCAGCTCCCCCGACGGCGCGATGTAGGGGATCAGCGAGATGTGCAGGAAGAAGCAGTTGTCCCGGCCGATCTCGTGGCGCACCTGGCGGGCGGCCTCCAGGAACGGCAGCGACTCGATGTCGCCGACCGTGCCGCCGATCTCGGTGATCACCACGTCGACGCGCTCGGCGGAGTCCGCACCCGCCAGCATGCGGGCCTTGATCTCGTTGGTGATGTGCGGGATGACCTGCACGGTGTCGCCGAGGTACTCCCCGCGCCGCTCCCGGGCGATCACGTCGGAGTAGACCTGGCCGGTGGTCACATTGGCCCGCCCGGTCAGGTCGGTGTCCAGGAAGCGCTCGTAGTGCCCGATGTCCAGGTCGGTCTCGGCGCCGTCCTCGGTCACGAAGACCTCGCCGTGCTGGAACGGGTTCATCGTGCCGGGGTCCACGTTGAGGTACGGGTCCAGCTTCTGCATGGTGACCCGCAGCCCACGGCTGGAGAGCAGCGTCCCCAGCGAGCTCGCGGTCAGGCCCTTGCCCAGGGACGACACGACGCCGCCGGTGACGAAGACGAACTTCGTCGGCTGGGAGTTGGGGAGCGAACGGTTGCCGGATTCTGCCTGTCGACCCACGGACGCCGACGTTAACACGGGCGGACCCTCACCTCCCCGCCAGGAGCTCCCGGTACAGCGCGACCAGCTGTGCTGCCGTCGCCGCCTCGTCCGGCCAGCCCGCGGCCTGCCGCCGCCCGGCCGCCGCCAGCGCCGCACGCCTCGCCGGGTCGGTGAGCAGCCCGCCCAGCGCGCCCGCCAGCGCCGCGGCGTCCCCGGCCGGGACGAGGACGGCGGCGTCCCCGACCAGGTCCGGGATGCCGCCGACGGCGGTCGCGACGAGCGGGACGCCGGCCCGCAGCGCCTCCTGCGCGGTGAGCGAGCGCGCCTCCCAGACCGAGGGGAGCATGACGGCGTCGGCGGCGGCGAGCAGGTCGGCGACGTCGGTGCGGCGGCCCAGCAGGGTCACCGGCAGCGCCCCGGCGGTGACGCGTGCGGCGAGCGCGTCGTGCAGCGGCCCGTCACCGGCGACGGCGACCAGCGGGTCGCCGGCCACCCCCGCGGCCAGGGCGTCCAGCAGCACGTCGTAGCCCTTCTGCGGGTGCAGCCGCCCCACGGCCAGCACCAGCGGCCGGGCGTCGTCCAGGCCGAGCTCGGCGCGCACCTGCGCCCGCGAGCGGGTGGGTGCGGGCAGCGGGGGTGCGGACACCGGGGCCACCCGGACGTCCCGGGCACCGAGCCGGACGGCGTTCGCGGCGAGGTCGGCCGAGGCGGCCAGCACCACGTCGGCGGCCCGGACGGTGGCCCGCTCGGCCGCGTCGAGCACCCGCCGGCGGAGGCCCCCGCCGGGGGGCACGGGGTTGTGCAGGGTCAGCACGAGGGGACGGCGCCGGGCCAGCGCCGCCACCAGTCCGGCCCGCAGCCCGTGGGCGTGCACCAGGTCGCTGCCCCCGGCCGCCCGGCGCAGCGCCCGCACGGCGCGCAGGTCCGCCGCCGGCGCCAGCCCGGCGGAGATGCCGACCTCGGTGAACGCCGCGCCGGTGGCGGTGAACCCGAACAGCTCCTCGGTGGCGCGCGGCCCGCACACCCGCACGTCGGCGCCGGCGGCGACGAGCGCAGGCAGCAGCGCGCGCAGGTGGGTGCCGACCCCGCCGGTGCTGGTGGCCAGCACCTCGGTGACGGTCCGGCCGGTCAGCTCAGCCATGGTCTGCTCCCTCCGGTGCGCGCAGGCCGCGCACGGCTGTGGCCAACGGCCGGCGGGCGGTGGCCGCCAGGACCGCGGCCGCGACGACCAGCACGACTCCCCCGCTCACCACACCGGTGCCGACGGCGGCCGCCACGTTCCGGGGCACCGGGTCGGCGCCGAGCGCGGTGGCGGTCGCCAGGCCGGCGGCACCGGCGAGCAGCGCGGCGAGCAGGGCGGCCGCCCCGGTGCGCGGGACGCCGGTCAGCGCGCCCGGCCCGGCGACCCGGACGAGGACCACCAGCAGCGACGCCCCGGCCACGGTCACCCCCACGCTGTGCCCGGCGCCGAGTGCGAGCGCCCGGTCCGCGGCCGGCAGGACGGCGGCGAACACCAGGTCCGCGGCGACCGCGACCAGCCAGCCCGCGGTGATGCAGACCGTCGGCGCCCGCCACAGGCCGCGGGCGTACAGCGCCCGTGACAGCAGCGCGACCAGCGCGTAGCCGACCAGGCCGGGGGCGAACGCGACGACCGCGGCCCGCAGCGCCGGGGCGGTGGCCGCGTCGGGAGCCGAGGCGAGGAACAACCGGGCGACCGGCCCGGCGACCGCGACCAGGCCGGCGGCGGCGACCGCGGCGGTGACCACGGTGAGCACGGCGGCCGGGGCCAGCGCGCGCCGGTAGCCGGGCTCGTCGCCGGCCGCGGCCCGCTCGCTCAGCGCCGGGTAGACCGACGTCGCCAGTGGCACCGCCAGCGCCGCCCACGGCAGCAGGAAGACCGTCATCGCCGCGACGTGCACGACCTGGGTGCCGTCGGGGGCGCCGGCGTTGGCCAGCCGGATCGCCACCACCGTGACCAGCTGCTGGCCGGCCAGGGTCACCACCCCGGCCAGCGCGAGCCGGCGGACCCGGTGTGCCACGCCCACCGGGAACCGCAGCGCCGGGCGCAGACCCAGCCGCAGCCCGCGCAGCGGCCCGAGCAGCGACAGGCTCAGCGCGACCACGCCCAGCGTCGTCCCCACGCCCAGCACCAGTTCGGCGGGGCGGGTCAGCCCGGCGACGTCGCGGCTCCCGCCGGTGCCGGCGAACAGCAGGTAGGCCGCCGCGACGACGACCGAGGACAGCAGCGGGGCCAGCGCCGGCCCGGCGAACCGGCGGTGGGCCTGCAGCACGCCGGTGAGCACCACGCCGATGCCGTAGAGCACCACCTGCGGGGCGAACACCAGCAGCAGCCGGGCCGCCAGGTCGACCTGGGCGGGGTCCCCGGCGTCCTCCCCGAGCAGCCCGGCTGCGATCGGCCGGGCGAGCAGGGCGACGGCCACCGCGAGCGGGACGAGCAGCAGCAGGGTCCAGCCCAGCAGCGCCGAGGCGGTGCGGCGCACCTGCTCGCGGTCCCCGGCGGCGATCCCGCCGGCCAGCATCGGCACGACCAGGCTGGCCAGGGCGCCGCCGGCGACGACCTCGAAGACGATGTTCGGGACGGTGTTGGCGGCCAGGTACGTGTCGCCGGTGCTGCCGGCGCCGACGGTGTTGGTGAACACGACGGTGCGCCCGAACCCGGCCAGCCGGCTCAGCACGGTGAGCACCGAGATCAGCAGCGCCGCACCGGCCGCACCCTGCAGCAGGGCCCGCCGGGAGGTGGTGGTCACGCGACGCGGCGGCCGAGCCGGTCCAGCTCGCGCAGACCGGGGGTCGACTCGATGACCCGGGTGAAGCTGACCCGCTCGCTGGCCAGGGTGAGCGCGGACACGACCGCGAGCAGCGCCGTCCGGGCGGGGCGGCCGGGCAGCGCCGCCAGCCGCAGTCCCAGCAGGGCGCCGAGGGCGTTGGCGCCGCAGTCGCCGAGCATCACCCGCTCGCCGAGGTCGGCCGGCAGCAGTCCGGCGGTGGCACCCAGCGGTCCGGCGGCCAGCCCGCCGGCCGGTCCGCCCAGGGTCGCCGAGGCCAGCAGTACGGCGGCCTTGCCGGCCCGCCCCGGGCGCAGGTCCAGCAGGTTGACCAGGTTCGCCGTCCCGGCCACCAGCCCGACGGTGAGGACGGCGTCGACCGCGCTCCCCCGGCGGGTGAGGACGGCGGCCACGCCGGCCGCGGCGCCGATGCCCACGACCTTGACGACCCCTGCGGAGACCCGCCCGGCGCGCAGCGCGGCCAGGTGCCCGGCCAGCCCCTTGTCGCGGGCCTGCTCCGGGCGGGCTCCGGCCAGGTCGTCGTAGCCGCCCACGAGACCGGCGACCGTGCCGACCACCGCGGCGGCCGCGCGCTGCCCGGGGGGCGCGCCGAGCACCGCGCTGCCGGTGGCGGCGGCGGCCAGCACCGGTCCGCCGAGCAGGCTCACCGGCCGGCCGGCGAAGTTGGTGCGCTGCCACCGCTGGTCGCGCACCCGTCCGGCCGCGACCAGCCCGGCCCGCGCGGCCACCAGCCCGACCGCGGCGGCCCGCAGGTCCCGGGTGCCGGTCACGACGCCGGGGGCACGGGCTGGGTGTCCTCGCCGGTGCCGTACTTGCCGGTGGTGCCGCGGCTCTCCGCGGCCAGCGCCAGCACCGTGCTGATCCGGCCGGCGGGCACGCTCACGTTGTCCACGGTGGAGACAACGGCGGAGACCGAGCTGTCGGCGCGCAGGGCCCGGATCAGGCCGCCGTCCTCGGTCGCGGTCGGGTCGCCGGCGGCCACCGCCCCCGACCCGCGCCGGTCCAGGGCGGTGACCAGGTCGGTCAGCGCGGCGGTCCGCGGCAGCGCGTCGTCCTCGGTGAGGGTCCCGGCGGTCAGCAGCACGGCGTAGTCGGCCGGGGTGACCGAGGAGGTGGCCCGGCTGAGCACGCCGAGCTCCTCGAGACCGGCCAGCACCGAGGAGGTGGCGGCCGCCGGCACCGGTCCGGGCGTGCCGGCCACGGCCGGGGGCACCATGAGCACCTCGGCCAGCAGGTCGGCGGTCACGGAGGCGGCGTCGGTGCCGTCGGCGGGCGCCAGCCCGGCCGGGCGGCCGGGCCCGGACGCGTAGGCCTCCACCGCGGCGTCGTTGACCGGGTCGCCGTAGCCGGTGGTCAGCCGGATGGTGCCGGTGACGGTCGCGCCGGCGCTGCCCAGCAGGGCCGTGAGCCCCTCCAGGACGTCGGGGGCGACGTCGTCGGAACCGACGACCAGCACCACGCTGCGCTCGGTCAGGCTGCCCTCGACGAGCGCGGGGCCCACGGCCTCGTCGAAGCTGCCCACGTCGTCCAGCTGGGTCTGCAGCTGCCGGCTCTGGTCCTCCAGCGCCCGCTTGTCGGTCTGCAGCGCGGTCACCTGGCCCTGCAGGTTCGTCAGGACCGGCCCGTTGAGCTGGGTGGTGCCGATGACGATCCCGAGCGCCACGGCCAGGAACACCGCGATCAGCGAGACCAGGTGGTAGCGGAAGTCGATCACGAGAAGAGGTTCTCCAGCCAGAACACGAAGCTGTCCCATTGGTCGATCAGCAGGTCGAAGTACACCCGGCCGGCGGTGGACACGGCCAGGGCGGCGACGATCGAGGCCAGCGCGGCCAGCACCAGGAGGACCAGGGCCAGGGTGGAGATGCGGCTGCGGTAGAGCCGGCTCACGCCCTTGGCGTCGACCAGCTTGCCGCCCAGCCGGAGCCGGGTGAGGAAGGTCGAGGCCATGCCGCCGCGGCCCTTGTCCAGGAACTCCACCAGGGTGGCGTGCGTGCCCACGGCGACGATGAGCGAGGCGCCCTTCTCGTCGGCCAGCAGCATCGCAATGTCCTCGCTGGTAGCCGCGGCGGGGAAGGTGATGGCGGGGACGCCGAGGTCGGTGACCCGCTGCAGGCCCGGGGCCTGCCCGTCGGGGTAGGCGTGCACCACGACCTCGGCCCCGCAGCGCAGCACCGCGTCGCTGACGGAGTCCATGTCCCCGATGATCATGTCCGGCTGGTAGCCGGCCTCCTTGAGCGCGTCGGCCCCGCCGTCGACCCCGATGAGCACCGGCCGGTAGTCGCGGATGTAGGGCCGCAGCGCCTGCAGGTCCTCCCGGTAGTCGTAGCCGCGGACGACGATCAGCACGTGCCGGCCGTCGATCCGGGTGGTCACGTCGGGCACGCCCACACCGTCGAGCAGCAGCGCGCGCTCGCGCTTCATGTACTCCATCGTGTTGGCCGCGAAGGCCTCCAGCTGGGCCGACAGACCGGCGCGGGCCTCCACCATCGCCTCGGCCACGCGCTCGGGCGTCTGCTCCACGCCCTCGGCGACCAGCGTCTCCCCCGCGAAGACCTGGTCACCCTCGATCCGCAGCCGGGTGCCCTCGCGGACCCGGGTGAAGACCTCCTTGCCCACCCCGTCGATCAGCGGGATGCCCGCGTCGACCAGGACGCCGGGACCCAGGTTCGGGTAGCGGCCCGACGTGCTGGGTGCGGCGTTCACGACGGCGGCGACCTGGCAGGCGACGAGTGCGTCGGCGGCCACCCGGTCGACGTCGACGTGGTCGATGACCGCGATGTCGCCCGGGCGCAGGCGCTTGGTGAGGTTCTTCGTCCGTCGGTCCAGCCGCGCCGGACCGGTCACGCCCGGTGCCTGGTCCGGCACTCCTCCGCGCCGCAGGGGGCCGATGCGCATGGCGGGATGGTCCCACGGGTGCCTGGACCCATGATCGCGACGCGCATCAGCGAGCAACCGGGCACGCAGCGTGACGACACCGGCGCGACCGCGACACGCCCGTGATCTGACTGCGCGTCGCTGCACCGGGACGGGACCGTCCCGTCACTAGCGTGACTGGTGTGACTGCAGGGGCCTCCGCGCGCCGGAGTACAGCGACTGTCGTGTTCGAGGACCCCACCGCGGCACCGGACGGCGCGGTCGTCCCCGATCCCGGGACGGCGCTGCCCGAGACGCCCGCCGCCGTGGTCGAGCTGCGGTCCCGCCCGCCGGTGCCCGAGGCCGCCGGCGCCCCGGTACCCGCCGCGCTGGAGCCGAACGTCACGGTCACCCCGCCCGACGACGTGGCCCTGACCGACGGGGCGCACGAGGTCGCGGCGTCGGAGGTCGGGTCGTCCGAGGTCGGGGGGCTCGAGGCCGGGGTGTTCGAGGCCGGGGTGCTCGAGGCCACTGCACTCGGAGCCGGGGCGCTCGAGGCCGGGTCGTCCGAGGTCGTGGCGTCCGACGCCGTGGTGTCCGACGGTGACGCCGTGCCCGCGGACGCCCCCGGCCCCGGCCGCCGCGCGCGCCGTCGCGACCGGCGCGGCCCGAACCTGCGTGAGCAGCGCCGGCAGCGCACGCGCGAGGCGATCGTGGACGCGGCCGCCGAGCTGTTCGTCGAGCGCGGCTTCGACGCCGTGAGCGTCAGCGAGATCGCCCAGCGCGCCGGTGTGGTCGAGAAGACGGTCTTCAACCACTTCCCGGTCAAGGAGGGGCTGGTCTTCGAGTCCGACCCGCCGATGCGTGCGGCCCTGCTGGACGCCGTCCGGCGCCGACCGGCCGGGGAGTCCGTGGCCGCGGCCGCCGGTGGCTTCGTCGTCGCCGCGGTGAGCCAGCTCGGTGACCCCGCAGCCGCCGAGGGCATGACCGAGATGACCCGGGTCATCCGCGGCAGCCGCACCCTGCAGGGCCGGGAACGGGAGATCCTCGGCGCGCTGACCGACTCCCTGGCCGAGCAGATCACCCTGGAGACGCGCGCGACGCCGGGTGAGCTGGAACCGTGGCTGGCCGCCAACGCGGTGCTCGGGCTGTACTCCTCGCTGCTGGAGCTGGCCCGCGACCGGGTGCTGGCCGGGGCGTCCGGACCGGCGCTGGTCACCGAGCTGCGCACCCGCGGTCAGCGCGGTCTCGCCCTGCTGCAGTTCGGCCTGGCGGGCTACGCCAAGCGCCGCTAGCGCCGCCGCAGGCCGTCCCCCGTCCGGAGCGCGGTCCCGGCCAGCCCCGCCCTCGGCCGATCGGGACCTCCCCCCGGCCGGGCCCGCCCCCGGCCAGCCGGGTCACTGCCGCCGACCCGGGTCGATGACGCCGGCCCGGGTCCCCCCGCCGGCTCGGGTCACTGCCGCTGGCCCGGGTCGACGATGCCGGCCGGGGCGGTGGACTACTGGCGTTCGGCGGCCACCGCGAGCAGCTCACGGGCGTGGGCCTGACCGGTGTCACTGTCGGCGAGACCGGACAGCATCCGGGCCAGCTCGCGCACCCGGTCCTCCCCGCGCACCGCGCGGATGTCGGTCGCGGTGACGCCCTGCGCGGTGTCCGGGGACTTGTCCACCACCAGGTGGGTGTCGGCGAAGGCGGCGACCTGGGCCAGGTGGGTGACCACGACGACCTGGTGCTCGGCCGCCAGCCGGGCCAGGCGCCGGCCGATCTCGCCGGCCGCGGAGCCACCGACGCCGGCGTCGACCTCGTCGAACACCATCACCGGCACCGGGTCGGCACCGGCGAACACCACCTCGATGGCGAGCATGACGCGGGAGAGCTCACCGCCGGAGGCGCCCTTGTGCACCGGTCGGGTCGGCGCCCCGGGGTGCGGCGACATCAACAGGACCACCTCGTCGACGCCCTCGGGCCCGGGGTGGTCGGGGTCGGTGTCGATCTGGAAGGACACCTGGGCGTTCTTCATCGCCAGCCCGGCCAGCTCGGTGCCGACCTCGGCCGCGAACCCGGCAGCAGCGGCCCGGCGCCCGGCCGTGACCTGCACGGAGAGCGCGTCCAGCTCGGCGCGGGCGGCGTCCCGCTGGGCCTGCAGCGCCTCGAGCGCCTCGTCGGAGACGTCCAGCTGGCTCAGCCGGGACGCCGCGTCCGCCGACCACGCCAGGACCCCGGCCAGGCCCTCGCCCGGGTCGGCGTACTTGCGCACCAGCGCGGTGATCGCCGCGCGGCGGTCCAGCACCTCGGCCAGCCGCGCGGGGTCGGCGTCCAGGTCGGCCACGTACCCGGCCAGCTGCACGGCGACGTCGGAGACCACGGCGACGGCGTCGGCGAGGTCGCGGGCCAGCAGCACCAGCGCCGGGTCGTCGGACCCGGCCAGCGCCCGCTCGGCGACGGCCAGCGCGGTGGAGGCGTCGCTCTCGGCGTCCCCTCCCCCGCCCAGCTCGCCGGTCACGTCGCCGACCAGCGCGAACCGGGCGGTGTCGGCGGCCGACCGCAGCGCGTCGGCGTCGCCGAGCCGGCGGGCCTGGGCGTCCAGCGCCTCGTCCTCGCCCTCCTCGGGCGCGACCGCGGCGATGTCCTCCAGGCCGTGGCGCAGCACCTCGGCCGTCTGCGCGAGCTCGCGGGCCTGGCTGCGGCGGCGGTCGAGGTCCTCGGCCAGTGCGCGCCAGGTGGTGTAGGCGGCGCGGTGCTGCTCCAGCACGGCCAGGTGCGCGGCACCCGCGTAGCGGTCCAGCGCCCGTCGCTGCTCGGCCGGGCGGGTCAGCCGCAGCTGGTCGGTCTGGCCGTGCACGGCCACCAACTGCTCGGCCAGCTCCGACACCACGCCGACCGGCACGCTGCGCCCGCCCAGGTGTGCCCGGGACCGGCCCTCGGCGCTGAACGTGCGGGCCAGGATGAGGCTGCCGTCCTCGTCGGGCTCGGCGCCGGCCTCGACCGCGCGCGCCCAGACGGGTGAGTCGCTGGGCAGCACGAGACGCCCCTCGACGCCGGCCCGCACCCCGGCGCGGACCCGTCCCTGGTCGGCGCGACCACCGAACAGCAGGGTCAGGCCGGTGACCACCATGGTCTTGCCGGCGCCGGTCTCGCCGGTGACGACGGTCAGGCCGGGACCGAGCTCGAGGGTGACGTCGTCGATCGACCCGAGACCGTGCAGGTGCAGCTCGGACAGCGCCCCGTTGCGCGGCACGCCGCCGCTGGGTGCGCGGCCGGCGGGTGCGGCGCCGGCGGGTGTGGCGTCACCGGGCGTCGGGACGTCGTCGGGCGGCGCGGTGACGGGCGGTGCGGCCGGCTTCCGGGCCGTCGTCCGCTCAG
Organism: Modestobacter sp. L9-4; assembly: GCF_019112525.1. Taxonomy (NCBI): domain Bacteria; kingdom Bacillati; phylum Actinomycetota; class Actinomycetes; order Geodermatophilales; family Geodermatophilaceae; genus Modestobacter; species Modestobacter sp. L9-4. Next base: position 14,208 of record NZ_CP077800.1, on the reverse strand, counting down.
GCCGTGCGGTGCGGGGAGCCACCGGCTGCCTCCTCGGTCGGGGCGTCGTCGTGCGCCGGGCTGCCGACGGTCGGGCTGCCGGCGGTGGCGATGCCGCGGGTGAGCACGTTCTGGGCGAAGACCGGGGCCTCGTGGCCGGGGCCGTGCGAGCGGGCGTCGCGGAAGCCGCGCACCGGGAGCCCGAACTTGGCGACCAGGCGGTCGCTGAAGCTGGTCGGGTTGACCCGGGCGATCCGCACCGGCCGGTCGGACCGGCGCACCTCGACGCGTCCGCCGTCGGGCACGTCGATGACCCGGCGGCCGTCGGCGGAGACCCGGGCGCGGTTGCCGTCGGGTGGGATGGCGACGGTGAGCACCGAGGCCGGCGAGGCGACCAGCGGGCGCGCGAACAGCGCATGCGCGTTCGTGGGCACCACCAGCAGCGCGTCGACGTCGGGCCACACGACCGGGCCGCCGGCGGAGAAGGCGTAGGCGGTGGAGCCGGTCGGGGTGGCGCACAGGATGCCGTCGCAACCGAAGCTGGTCAGCGGCCGGCCGTCGACCTCCAGGACCACGTCGAGGACCCGGGCACGGTCGACCTTCTCGATGGAGACCTCGTTGAGCCCCCAGGTCTCCCCGACGAGCTCACCGGCGTCGTCGTAGACCGTCGCGTCGAGGGTGAGCCGCTCCTCGACCTGGTACTCGCGCCGCTCGACGGCAGCGATCATCTCCTCGATGGCGTCGGGCTCGGTCTCGGCGAGGAAGCCGACCCGCCCCAGGTTCACCCCGACGATGGCCGCGTCGGTGCTCCGGGCGAGCTCCGCGGCGCGCAGGAAGGTGCCGTCACCACCGAAGACCAGCACGAGCTCCACGCCCTCGGCCGCGCCGGGCCCGAACGGGCACACCTCGGCACCGGGCACGGCCATGTCCTCGGCCTCGTCGTCGAGCAGGCGCACGACGATGCCCGCCCGGGTGAGGCGGGCCGCAGCCGACCGGGCGAGGTCGACGATGTCGGCCCGCCCGGTGTGCACGGCCAGCAGGACGCGGCGGGTGGTCTGACCGGCCGGAGCGACGATGCCCTGGGTCACGGTGGTCCTTCCTGAACTGCTCGGTCGATGTCGGCCTGCTCCGGTGGCGGCGCGTCCCGGCGCAGCCAGAGGAAGAACTCCACGTTCCCGGCGGGGCCGGGCAACGGGCTGGCCACGACACCGGCGGTGCCCCAGCCGAGATCGGCGGCGGCGCGCGCCACGGTCAGCACCGCGTCGGCGCGGTGCCCGAGGTCGCGGACGACGCCCCCGGCGCCGATCCGCTCGCGCCCCACCTCGAACTGCGGCTTGACCATCGGCAGCAGGTCGGCGTCGGGGTGCGCGCAGGCGGTGAGGGCCGGCAGCACCAGCCGCAGCGAGATGAAGGAGAGGTCGGCGACCACCAGGTCGACCGGTCCACCGATCGCCTCGGGGGTAAGCTCGCGCACGTTGGTGCGCTCGTGGACGGTGACCCGCTCGTCGGTGCGCAGCGACCAGGCGAGCTCGCCGTAGCCGACGTCGACCGCGACGACCTCGCCGACGCCGCGGCGCAGCAGCACCTCGGTGAACCCGCCGGTCGACGCCCCGGCGTCCAGCGCGCGCCGGCCCTCGACGACGACCGGGAAGGCCTCCAGGGCGCCGAGCAGCTTGTGCGCCCCCCGGGACACCCAGCTGGGCTGGTCGGGGTCGGTGCGGACGACGACGGGCTGACCGGCCTCCACGCCGGTGGCGGGCTTGGTCGCGGCCTGGCCGCCCACGGTGACCCGGCCCTCGGCGATGAGGGTGACGGCGTGCTCGCGGGAGCGGGCCAGCCCGCGGCGGACGAGTTCGGCGTCGAGCCGGCTGCGGCGGGCCATCAGAGCTGGTCGATGGTGGCCAGCTCGCGCTGCAGCCGGTCGTGCTCGGCCTCGAACACCGCGACGTGCTCGGACACCGGACGCTCGGCCAGATCGGCGAAGGGCCGACCGGCGGACCCCGCACCCGCCGGGGTGCCCGGACCAGGCGCGGGGACCGCAGCCGGCCCTGGGGCAGCGGGTCGAGGGGCGACCGGACCGGGGACCGGGCGGGGGTGATGGGGCTGGCTCACGCGGTCCTCCTGTCCACTCGTCGCTGTCGGGTGCCGGCCCGCTGCAGGGCCGGCCGGGCTGCCGGGGACCGGCGCGCCCCGAGGTTACCGGCCGAGCCCGACAGGCGGCTGTGCGTGCCCGGGACGGTGGACAGAGCCGGGTCGGGGGCCGCCCGCCGTCGGCGACCGTCGGACCCCGCCGGTAGCGTCCGGCGACGGACCACCGGCTGTTCCTGGCCGGGTCGGCACCGCCGGACCCCCCGGCCGGCCGGCGCGGTCCCCTGGTTCGAGGAGGCACCCCGCACGTGGCCACGCTGGAGCAGTGCATGACCGCCCTGGACGGCTTCGTCGGGAAGCTGGCCGCCGCCGACGGCGCCCGCGACCTCGACCGCACCGTGTCCTGCCGGCTGACCGACCTCGGTCAGGTGGTCGCCGGCCGGCTGGCGCTGGGCTCGGTGCACGACATGACCGCGGTACCGGACTCCCCGGTCGTGCCCAAGGCCGACATCCGCCTGACCATGACCAGCGACGACCTGCTCGCGCTGACCTCCGGCGAGCTCGCCTTCGCCCCCGCGTGGGCCACCGGCCGGGTGAAGCTGGAGGCCGGGCTGCGCGACATGCTGCGGCTGCGCTCCCTGCTCTGATCCCGCGGCCGGCCGCTCAGTCGCCGGCCAGCCCCCAGCCGCGCAGCGCCTCGGTCGCGACGGCGTCACCACCGCGGACGACGGCCGGTGCCCCCTCTCCCGGGTGCTCGGCCCAGTGCGCGACGGCCAGCGCCCGCAGGCCGTCCAGCCCGTCGGTCTGCCCGGTGTCGGACCCGTCGGCCTGCAGGGTGAGCACGCCGTCGACCGCCTCGGCCGTCCACCCGCGGCAGCGCCACGCCGCACCCGCCCGCGTCACCGGCGGGTGGGCGGTGAGCAGCCCGGCGGCGTCGGGGGCGAGCAGGTCTGGCCGGTGTACGGGCCCGGCGGCGAGCAGGTCGGCGGGGGTCGCGACGCCGGAGAGCACCAGCAGGCTGTCGGCGCCGGCCCGGCGCGCGCCCTCGATGTCGGTGTCGAGCCGGTCGCCGACGACCAGCGGCCGGCGGGCATCGGTGCGCCGGACGCACTCGGCGTGCATGGCCGGGTCGGGCTTGCCGGTGACCAGCGGCTGCTGACCGGTGACGGTGCTGACCACCCCCACCAGGGCGCCGTTGCCCGGCAGCACACCGCGCGGGGACGGGATGGTCGCGTCGGTGTTCGTGGCGACGTGCCGCGCCCCGCCCCGGACGGCGACGACGGCCTCGGCCAGCTGCGTCCACCCCACCGCCGGCCCGTAGCCCTGGACGACGGCGGCCGGGGAGTCCTCGGCTCGCTCCACGACGGTCAGCCCGGCCGCGGTCAGCGCCGCCGTGACCCCGGGTCCGCCGACGGCGAGCACCCGGCCGCCGGCCCCGACGAGGCCGGCCACCACGGAGGCGGCCGCCTGCGAGCTGGTGATGACGTCGCCGGGCTCGGCCGGGACGCCCAGCTCGGTGAGGTGGGCGGCCACCTGCTCGGGGGTGCGGGCGGCGTTGTTGGTGACGAACCCCAGCCGCATGCCGGCGGTGCGGGCGTCGCTGAGCGCCACGGGCACCCCGGGCACCGCGGCCGGCCCGACGTAGACGACGCCGTCGAGGTCGAGCAGGGCGACGTCGTGGGTGGCGGTGGGCGGCGCGTCGCTGCCTGCCGAGAGCGGGGGCCGGTCGTCGGTCACGGCTGGACCTGCGGGGTGCGGGACGGGTGGGTGCAGCAGGTCATGGGAGCTCCTCCGCCAGGCCGCGGCGGGCCCGGACCCCGCGCAGCGCGCGGGCGTAGTGGTCGAGGTCGGGGCGCATGGCCACGGCCAGGGCGAGGTGCTCGGCGGCCAGCTCGAGGTCGCCGGCCCGGCTGGCGGCCAGGCCGAGCCCGAACTGGGCGTAGTCGTCGGTGGGGTTGGCGGCGATGAGGGAGGTGAAGCTGTCGATCGCGTCCCGGTAGCGGCCGGCGTCGTACTGGGCGCGGGCCAGGGCCTCCCGGACACTGCGGGAGGCCGGTTCGGCGGCCACCGCCCGCTCCAGGAGCGTCGCGGCCGCAGCCGGGTTGCGGGCGGCCAGCAGCTGCAGCCCCCGCTGGTACCACTCGTAGACCCCGCCGTCGGGCTGTCCTGGGTCGACCACCGCCGCTCCTCCCTGGCACGCGCCCGTGGCCGACGCCCCCGCGGGACGTGCGGCGACGCGCTCCTACGATCGGACCCGTGCCCTCGACGTCGGCGGACGCCCCGCCTCCTGACGAAGCGGGCCTCGACGTCCGGCCGTTCCGTGCCCTGCTGTACCGCGACCACGACGCCGCGCAGCTGGCGCGGGTGAGCTCGCCGGCCTACGACCTGGTGACCGCGGCGGGCCGCGAGCGTCTGGCCGCGGCCGATCCGCACAACATCGTCCGCCTGATCCTGCCCCACGTCGACCCGGCTGACAGCCCGGAGGGAACCCGGGCCGGCCGGGACCGCGCGTCGGCCACGGTCGCGGCGCAGACGCTGCACGCCTGGCTGGCCGAGGGCGTGCTGGTGCGCGAGGAGGCCCCTGCCCTGTGGCGGTACGAGATGAGCGCCCCCGGCAGCGAGCCGACGACGGGCTGGCTGGGCGCGGTCACCGTGCCGCCGGCGGGGTCGGCGGCGGTGCTGCCGCACGAGGACACGTTCGCGCCCGCCGTCGCCGGGCGGGCCGCACTGCTGGCCGCCACCGACACCGACCTCGAGCCGATCGTGCTGGCCCACGACGCCGACGCCGTGGTCGCGGAGCTGACCGACCGGGTCGCCGTCGGCAGCCCGCCCACGGTCGAGGTCGCCGACCCCGACGGGGTCGTGCACCGGCTGTGGCGGGTCACCGACCCCGACGTGCTGGACCGGTTGCCCCGGGCGCTGGCCGCCACCCGGGCCGTGATCGCTGACGGCCACCACCGGTTCGCCGCCGCTCGCGACCACCAGCAGGCGCACGGCGGGCACGGCAGCGTGCTGGCGCTGTTGACCCCGATGGGCGCCGGGGGCCTGCGCCTGCAGGCGATCCACCGGGTGGTGCCCGACCTCGCCCTCGCCGACGCGCTCGCCACGGCCGCGGCCGGCTTCGCCGTGCAGGACCTCTCCCCCACCGACGGTGACCTGCGCCGGGTGGTCGAGGACTGGACGGCACGGCGGGACGGCCCGGCCTTCCTGGTCACCGACGGGGTGGGTGTCGCCGAGCTGTCCCACCCCGCGCCGGAGATGCTCGCCGCCGTCCCCGCGGAGGCACCGGCGGCGTGGCGCCGGCTCGACGTCGTCCTGGCGCACGCCGCGGTGCTGTCCCGGCTGTGGGGGCTGCCCGACGACCCGGCGTCGGTGCTCATCGCCCACGACGTGGACGAGGCGCTGCAGTCGGCCCGGGACCGGTCCGGCGTAGCGCTGCTGCTGCGCTCGCCGTCGCCCTCGGACGTGGCCGCGGTGGCGCGGGCCGGCGCCCGGATGCCGCGCAAGTCGACGCTGTTCGTGCCCAAGCCCCGCACGGGCCTGGTCCTGCGACCGCACGAGGACTGAGCCTCAGGCCGGCTGGGCGCGTGACGTGCGGCCCACCTTGCGGCCGCGGCGGCAGCTGACCTCGTAGGCCACGGCGGTGCCGGTGGGGGTGCGCCAGAACCGGCGCTGCAGCGAGCCCTCGACCTCGACGACGTCCTCGACGGTCCAGGCCGCCGCGTACCGCTGCAGAGCGGGTGCGTAGCTCACGCAGGTGATGACGTCGGACCTCGGGCCGCGCGGTCGCGGGTCCTCGCGGCGCACGACGAGCTTGAACAGCAGGAGCGTGTCCCCGCTGGGCATGGGGCGGAGCTCCGGGGGCGCGCTCAGCCGCCCCCGCAGGACGACGTCGTTGCGGTCGATCACGGTCAGGCTCATGCTCCGAGCCTCGTGGCCCGCCGCCCCCACCGGCCAGCGTCGTCCGCATTCTGTGGACGACGCCGGCCGGTGTGGACGGAGCGGATCAGTTCGTCGGAGGGTGCTGCTCCGTCGCCTGCTGGAACAGCCGGCTGTGGTCCCGCTCCACCGGCGGCGGGGGCACCTCACCGAGCAGTTCGGCGACCTCGGCCTCGATGTCGTCGTCGGCCACGTCGTCGAGGGCTCCCTCGTCGACGTCGTCCACCTCGGCCTCGTCGTCGTCCTCGTCGTCGTCCAGCTCGGCCGTGACCGTGGTCGGCGCAGTGGTCGGCTCGTCGACGGACGACCCGTCGGAGTCCGCGCCCACCAGGACGTCACCCTCGGCGTCGTCGTCCTCGTCGAGCCCGCCGGCGAGCTCGTCACCGTCGAGCTCGTCGTCCTCGTCCTCGTCGTCGAGGAAGTGGTCGGAGACGCCGGTGAGGTCGTCGGGGTCGGCGGCGGCGATCGCGCCGTACCAGTCCATGGCCAGCTCCTCCTCACCGCGGGCGGCGAGCAGGTCGGCGTAGGCGGTGGCCAGCCGGAGCTGACCCAGGTCGGGGTGGCCGAGACCGGCCGGGGTGGGCCGGCCACCGAGTGCGGCCTCGAGGATGAGGGCCGCAGCGGGGAGCTCACCGAGGTCCTGCCGGGCGCCGGCCTCCACCAGCTGCAGCTCCACGAGCTCCTCGTCGTCGGGCTGGCCCTCGAGGGCCTCGGCCACGAGGCGCAGCGCGTTCTCCGGGCGGCCGAGGGCGCGCTCGCAGTCGGCGAGGACGGCCCGGTAGCTCTGGTCGCCGCTCATCCGGGCGTAGGCGCGGATCTCCCGGGCGGCCTCGGCGAAGTCGCCGGCGAGGTAGGCGGCGACCCCGACGGCCTCGCGGACCGGGGCGATGCGCGAGGCCCGGTCACGGGCCGCACGGGCGTGCTGCAGGGCGAGCTCGGGCTCGTCGTCGACCAGGCCACCGGCGGCGGCGAGGTGCTTGCCCACCAGCTCGGCGTTGCGGGAGTCCAGGCTGCGCAGGGCGGAGCGGACCGCCGGGTCGAGGTCACGGGGGTCGGCCCACTCGGGGATCGGCGGGCCGGCGGGCCGGCTGCCGCCCTCCTCGTCGCGCCCGCCGGCCGGCCGTCGCTCGGGGCGGCGGTCCTGCCAGGACGGGGTGTCGCCGGCGGGACGTCCGGCAGGCGCCGGGCGGTCAGCACCGGAGGGTCGGTCGCCGCCGGGGCGGCGGTCCTGCCACGCCGGGCGGTCGCCCTGCGGGCGGTCTCCACGGTCGCCCGACGGACGGCCACCGGTGGGACGGTCCCCGCCGGGACGGCGGTCCTGCCACGCCGGACGGTCACCGGAGGGACGCCCACCAGCAGGACGGTCTCCACCCGGACGACGGTCCTGGAACGCCGGACGGTCACCCGACGGCCGACCACCGGCGGGACGGTCGCCACCGGGGCGGCGGTCCTGCCACGCCGGGCGATCACCGGACGGGCGGCCGCCACCGGCAGGACGGTCACCACCGGGACGACGGTCCTGGAAGCCCGGACGGTCGCCAGAGGGACGCCCAGCACCGGACGGGCGGTCCCCACCGGGACGGCGGTCCTGCCACGAGGGGCGGTCGCCAGACGGGCGGCCGCCCCCGGAGGGACGGTCCCCACCCGGACGGCGGTCCTGCCACGACGGACGGTCGCCAGACGGGCGGCCGCCACCGGCAGGACGGTCACCGCTCGGACGACGGTCCTGGGAGCCCGGACGGTCACCGGAGGGACGCCCACCACCGGCGGGACGGTCCCCACCGGGACGGCGGTCCTGCCACGACGGGCGGTCACCCGACGGGCGGCCACCGGCAGGGCGGTCTCCCGAGGGACGGCCCCCACCCTGGGGACGGCCACCCTGGGGACGGTCCCCGCGGTCCTGCCACGACGGACGGTCGCCGGAGGGACGTCCTGCCCCTGCGGGACGGCGGTCCTGCCAGGACGGGCGGTCACCGGACGGGCGGCCACCACCGGCGCGGTCGCCGGAGGGACGGCCACCACCGGTCGGGCGTCCACCCCCAGTGGGGCGTCCGCCGCTCGTGGGGCGGTCACCGCGGGGGGCGCGGTCCTGCCAGGACGGACGGTCACCCTGAGGCCGGCCGGTACCGGTGGGCCGGTCGGTGCGGGGGCCGCGTTCCTGCGCGTCGCGACGGGGGGCGCCGTCACCCTGGGGGCGACCGCGCTGCGGTCGTCCGCCGGACGGGCGCGCACCCCACTCGCCGCCGGCGGCACCGCCGCGTGCGCGGTAGGCATCGTCACGTGACGAACCAGAGGCGCCACCGGCACCTGCGCCGTACCCGGTGGGACGGGACCCACGGTGGCCGGCCGGACGTGCCGCGCCGCCCTGGCGGGGGGCGCCACTGCCGCCGCTGTTGCCTCGGCCTCGATCGGAGCCTGCCGGCCCGCGTCGCGGAGAAGTCATGGTGTCTACGTACCTCACTGGTGAACGGCGCACGCCCGGCGGGGGCACCTGAACGGCATCGCAACCAGCTCTCCACCGCTGAGCGGGGGTCTGGTCCGTCGACGAGAGCGGACAAACGCACGAAACGGGAGCCGGAGCCTAAGCTCCGACCCCCGTTTCGTTGAGTTGTGTCCGGCGGCGTCCTACTCTCCCACCCCGTCCCCGGGGCAGTACCATCGGCGCTGAAAGGCTTAGCTTCCGGGTTCGGAATGAGACCGGGCGTTTCCCTTTCGCCATGACCGCCGTAACGCTGTGAACTTATCGGGCCCACCCCACTCCACCCGGACCACCACACGAGAGTGCGGGGATCGGGTCGGGGGTGGGTTCCGTACGTTCAGAACCACACAGTGGACGCGAGACAACTAGAAAAGCTATGAGGCTGGGTGTTGTGATGGTCAAGCCCTCGGCCTATTAGTACCGGTCAGCTCCACGACTTACGCCGCTTCCACTTCCGGCCTATCAACCCGCTGGTCTGGGCGGGGGCCTTACCCGGTTGACCCGGTGAGAGACCTCATCTTGAAGAAGGCTTCCCGCTTAGATGCTTTCAGCGGTTATCCCTGCCGAACGTAGCCAACCAGCAGTGCTCCTGGCGGAACAACTGGCACACCAGAGGTTCGTCCGTCCCGGTCCTCTCGTACTAGGGACAGCACTTCTCAAGTCTCTTACGCGCGCGGCGGATAGGGACCGAACTGTCTCACGACGTTCTAAACCCAGCTCGCGTGCCGCTTTAATGGGCGAACAGCCCAACCCTTGGGACCTACTCCAGCCCCAGGATGCGACGAGCCGACATCGAGGTGCCAAACCATCCCGTCGATATGGACTCTTGGGGAAGATCAGCCTGTTATCCCCGGGGTACCTTTTATCCGTTGAGCGACACCGCTTCCACATGCCGGTGCCGGGTCACTAGTCCCAGCTTTCGCTCCTGCTCGACCCGTCGGTCTCGCAGTCAAGCTCCCTTGTGCACTTGCACTCGACACCTGATTGCCAACCAGGCTGAGGGAACCTTTGGGCGCCTCCGTTACATTTTGGGAGGCAACCGCCCCAGTTAAACTACCCACCTGACACTGTTCCTGATCCGGATCACGGACCGAGGTTAGACATCCAATTCGACCAGAGTGGTATTTCAACGATGACTCCACGAACACTGGCGTGCCCGCTTCACAGTCTCCCACCTATCCTACACAAGCCGAACCGAACACCAATATCAAGCTATAGTGAAGGTCCCGGGGTCTTTCCGTCCTGCCGCGCGTAACGAGCATCTTTACTCGTAGTGCAATTTCGCCGAGCCTGTGGTTGAGACAGCTGAGAAGTCGTTACGCCATTCGTGCAGGTCGGAACTTACCCGACAAGGAATTTCGCTACCTTAGGATGGTTATAGTTACCACCGCCGTTTACTGGCGCTTGAGTTCTGAGCTTCGCCTTGCGGCTAACCCGTCCCCTTAACGTTCCAGCACCGGGCAGGCGTCAGTCCGTATACATCGTCTTTCGACTTCGCACGGACCTGTGTTTTTAGTAAACAGTCGCTTCTCACTGGTCTCTGCGGCCACCCACCGCTGCCCCGCGTAAGCGGTTCACAGCAGATGGCCCCCCTTCTCCCGAAGTTACGGGGGCATTTTGCCGAGTTCCTTAACCACAGTTCGCTCGATCGCCTTGGTATTCTCTACCTGACCACCTGAGTTGGTTTGGGGTACGGGCCGCTAAGAACTCGCTAGAGGCTTTTCTCGGCAGCATAGGATCATCCAATTCGCCTCATTCGGCTATGCGTCAGGCCTCACCCTCGTGTGGAACGGATTTACCTATCCCACGGGCCACACCCTTGCACCGGTACTACCATTCACCGGTAGGACTACCTTCCTGCGTCACCCCATCGCTTGCCTACTACCAGTCCGGGTCCCGCGTTCCGCCGGATCAGACCCGAAGGTCAGTCACCGGTTTCAGGCGGTTAGCATCGCTGGGTTCAGCATGGGCGTTCTTTCGCGGGTACGGGAATATCAACCCGTTGTCCATCGACTACGCCTGTCGGCCTCGCCTTAGGTCCCGACTCACCCTGGGCGGATTAGCCTGGCCCAGGAACCCTTGGTCATCCGGCGGGGGAGTTTCTCACTCCCCTTTCGCTACTCATGCCTGCATTCTCACTCGTGTGGCCTCCACGGCTGGATCACTCCGCCGCTTCAATGGCCACACGACGCTCCCCTACCCATCCACACACCTGGCCCGACCCCGAAGGACCGGACGGGTTCATGTGAATGCCACAGCTTCGGCGGTGTGCTTGAGCCCCGCTACATTGTCGGCGCGGAACCACTTGACCAGTGAGCTATTACGCACTCTTTCAAGGGTGGCTGCTTCTAAGCCAACCTCCTGGTTGTCACGGCAATCCCACATCCTTTTCCACTTAGCACACGCTTAGGGGCCTTAGCTGATGATCTGGGCTGTTTCCCTCTCGACTACGAACCTTATCGCCCGCAGTCTCACTGCCACGCTCTCACTTACCGGCATTCGGAGTTTGGTTGATTTCAGTAACCTTGTGGGGCCCCTAGACCATCCAGTGCTCTACCTCCGGCAAGAAACACGTGACGCTGCACCTAAATGCATTTCGGGGAGAACCAGCTATCACCGAGTTTGATTGGCCTTTCACCCCTACCCACAGCTCATCCCCTCCATTTTCAACTGAAGTGGGTTCGGTCCTCCACGCGGTCTTACCCGCGCTTCAACCTGGCCATGGGTAGATCACTCGGCTTCGGGTCTAGAGCACGCGACTCAATCGCCCTGTTCGGACTCGCTTTCGCTACGGCTACCCCACACGGGTTAACCTCGCCACGTACCGCTAACTCGCAGGCTCATTCTTCAAAAGGCACGCAATCACCCCCACGCACAAGTGCGCATAAGGCTCTCACGGCTTGTAGGCACACGGTTTCAGGTACTATTTCACTCCCCTCCCGGGGTACTTTTCACCTTTCCCTCACGGTACTTGTCCGCTATCGGTCACCAGGGAGTATTTAGGCTTAGCGGGTGGTCCCGCCAGATTCACACCGAATTTCACGGGCTCGGTGCTACTTGGGATACAACTCGGGAGGCCATGAGTTTTCGTGTACGGGGCTCTCACCCTCTACGGCGACCCCTTCCAGAGGCCTTCCACTAACACATGGCTTTCTGACTCCCTGCACCTTCGGCAGAAGATGCTGAATCGTCCCACGACCCCGACCACACAACGCCTGCCGGCTTGGCATGCGATCGGTTTAGCCTCATCCGCTTTCGCTCGCCACTACTCACGGAATCACGGTTGTTTTCTCTTCCTGTGGGTACTGAGATGTTTCACTTCCCCACGTTCCCTCCACACGCCCTATGTGTTCAGGCGCGGGTCACACCACATGACTGGTGCGGGGTTCCCCCATTCGGAAATCCTCGGATCAACGCTCGGTTGACAGCTCCCCGAGGCTTATCGCAGCCTCCTACGTCCTTCATCGGCTCCTGGTGCCCAGGCATCCACCGTGTGCCCTTAACAACTTGACCACACACAAGAACACCCACACCCACCCACAACCCCACCCCGTGACAACCTCGCGGCCACCACATCTGTGGGTCATGGATCAGTGCGGGTATCCAGATACTTGCTTACTAGATGCTCGCGTCCACTGTGCAGTTCTCAAAGTACGGAAGATGACCCACCACATGACACCACCAGACCCCGGGGTTACCCGAGCGGTATGACGAGCAGATGGGACTCCCAGAGCGAACACCCAACCAGACCCTTGAAGCAGCTCGCGCTCCTCCACGGCCTGGCCGGCCCGTTCCCTCAGGACCCAACAGCGTGCCTACGACCCGGTACCCCCAGCCACTCGCGTTCCAGACCCTCCCCACCCCTGTGACCCCGTGAAGGGCCGGTGATGGATCAACGAGCCGTACTAACAGCGAACTGGACATCCGAGCCGAACTGGTCAGCGTTCCACCCTTGAGCTCCGTCACCAACACCCTGGACCCCCTCATGATTGAGGAAGCCTCCTGGCCGGTGCACGGCTCTGGACCACCATCGCTAAGACGGCGGCCAGTGCTCCTTAGAAAGGAGGTGATCCAGCCGCACCTTCCGGTACGGCTACCTTGTTACGACTTCGTCCCAATCGCCGATCCCGCCTTCGACGGCTCCCTCCCACAAGGGGTTGGGCCACCGGCTTCGGGCGTTACCGACTTTCGTGACGTGACGGGCGGTGTGTACAAGGCCCGGGAACGTATTCACCGCAGCGTTGCTGATCTGCGATTACTAGCGACTCCAACTTCATGGGGTCGAGTTGCAGACCCCAATCCGAACTGAGACCGGCTTTTTGGGATTCGCTCCACCTCGCGGTATCGCAGCCCTTTGTACCGGCCATTGTAGCATGTTTGCAGCCCTAGACATAAGGGGCATGATGATTTGACGTCATCCCCACCTTCCTCCGAGTTGACCCCGGCAGTCTCCTATGAGTCCCCACCATGACGTGCTGGCAACATAGAACGAGGGTTGCGCTCGTTGCGGGACTTAACCCAACATCTCACGACACGAGCTGACGACAACCATGCACCACCTGTGCACGACCCTTTAAAGGACCTCCCATCTCTGGGAGATTTCCGTGCATGTCAAGCCTAGGTAAGGTTCTTCGCGTTGCATCGAATTAAGCAACATGCTCCGCCGCTTGTGCGGGCCCCCGTCAATTCCTTTGAGTTTTAGCCTTGCGGCCGTACTCCCCAGGCGGGGCGCTTAATGCGTTAGCTGCGACACGGAACTCGTGGAATGAGCCCCACATCTAGCGCCCAACGTTTACGGCGTGGACTACCAGGGTATCTAATCCTGTTCGCTCCCCACGCTTTCGCTCCTCAGCGTCAGTTACTGCCCAGAGACCCGCCTTCGCCACCGGTGTTCCTCCTGATATCTGCGCATTTCACCGCTACACCAGGAATTCCAGTCTCCCCTGCAGTACTCTAGTTTGCCCGTATCGACTGCAGGCCCGAGGTTGAGCCTCGGGTTTTCACAGCCGACGTGACAGACCGCCTACGAGCTCTTTACGCCCAATAATTCCGGACAACGCTTGCACCCTACGTATTACCGCGGCTGCTGGCACGTAGTTGGCCGGTGCTTCTTCTGTAGGTACCGTCACTTGCGCTTCGTCCCTACTGAAAGAGGTTTACAACCCGAAGGCCGTCATCCCTCACGCGGCGTCGCTGCGTCAGGCTTTCGCCCATTGCGCAATATTCCCCACTGCTGCCTCCCGTAGGAGTCTGGGCCGTGTCTCAGTCCCAGTGTGGCCGGTCACCCTCTCAGGCCGGCTACCCGTCGTCGCCTTGGTGGGCCATTACCCCACCAACAAGCTGATAGGCCGCGGGCCCATCCTCAGCCGATGAATCTTTCCACCACCAGACCATGCGGTCAGCGGTCACATCCGGTATTAGCACCAATTTCTTGGAGTTATCCCAGAGCTGAGGGCAGGTTGCCCACGTGTTACTCACCCGTTCGCCGCTAGGGCACCACCCGAAGATGGGCCTCGCTCGACTTGCATGTGTTAAGCACGCCGCCAGCGTTCGTCCTGAGCCAGGATCAAACTCTCCGTAGATGATTTGATCGCAGCTGAGACCAAGAGTTGGCACTCTCGTTCAATCAACCAAAGGAACCCAACGGCATCCGAAGACACCGTATGGGGATTTGTTACTTGGCACTGACTTTCGGCACGCTGTTGAGTTCTCAAGGAGCGGAC